>CALQRA010000018.1 GCA_943332855.1 Candidatus Kuenenia stuttgartensis | reverse complement strand
CGCCGCCAGTGGCGACCCGGGGGAGAGAAAGGTGCCGTCGTCGGCCACGATCCGATGCTCGGAGACAAGCGTGGGGGCATAGAGCCCGGCCCGGGAGATCGGGCCGGCGTCGGGGGGCGAGGGCAACTGCCGGTGCGACGCAGCGTATTCCTGGAGCGTGCCGCCGACCCTTCCCAGCCTGCGGACGGTCTGCGTCCGGCGGGTATCGTCGACGAGCCGGCTGATGCCGGGGATCACAAGGATGCAGGCGGCCAGCGCCGTGGCGGCGAGGATCGCCTTGTCGAGCCAGGCCAGCGGCGAGCCGACATGGCCGGTCGAGCGCTCCGGGGTCATCGTCGCCGGACGACCGTCGGCGGTGCTGCGGTGGCGATGGCCGTGCTGGCCATGATGACGCTGAGCCTGAGGGCGGGCCCGGTGGTCGGCGGGGAAGGAGCCGCGGAAGGGGGCGTCAGCGGGCTCTGTCCGGGGGCGGTTCGGCGCGGAAGCGGGCTGCGAGGAAGACTCTGGCCCGTCGTGCGGGGCGATCGTTTTCCGCGCAGCGATCATCTCCAGCGTCCGCGTCGCCAGCCCGGCCGGCGCCGGGAACGGTTCGCGGTCGGAAGCGACTCGCGACATCGAACGGCGGAGGAGTTCGAGATCACGGCGTAACGGTTCACCCGCATGCGGGTCAGCGAGCATCGCCTCGACCCGGTGGGAGTCAGGGGCATCGAGGGCCCCGATCAGATAGCCGACAAGATCGTCTCGCATGATGATTGCTCGCTCGTGTGGATCCGGGGACGCCCCGTCGCCACGCGTCGGATACGCCTTCCGTCTAGAGACTCTTGCCGCCCGCCTGCCAGGATTCATTGAGCTTCAGGAGCGCCGAGTGGAGCCTGCTCTTGACGGTGCCAACCGGGATGCCGAGGACGTCCGCCGCTTCGCGGTACTTCATCCCCTGGTGGTAGACGAGGACCAAGGCACTGCGGAGTGCGTCCGGCAGGTCTTGAACCGCCGACCGCACCCACTCCTTCGCTTCCTCGCCCGCCATCCGATCATCGGCGGTCTGGTCACGCCCCGCGAGCATCTCCACCAGAGCGCCGACATCGTCATCGCCGGTCCGCTGGTCGAGACTGACCATCCGGTGCCGACGATTGCGACGCTGGGCGTCGATGGCTTGGTTCGTGGCGATCGTGTAGAGCCACGGTCGAAACCGTCGGCCCTCCTCGAATCCCTCCTTCTTGAGATAGACCTGCAGGAACGTTGCCTGGAACACATCCTCGCCCATCTCGGCACTGCCGAGATAGCGGCGGAGATAACTGAACAACTCCTGCTCGTAACGGTGCACCAGCGCCTCGAAGGCTGACTCATCCCCGCCGCTGCGGAACCGCCGGAGCAGTTCTTCGTCGGCCAGGACTCCATCCCCCGATCCGTTCCCCCGCTCGATCACGCCCACGACGGTCGTTGAGACGGGGTCACGGTCGACCACCGCCCCCTTGCCCCCGGCAGCCATCTTGTGGCGCACCGCGGACGAAGGGCCATCGCCGTGGGCACGGCCGGCTGGAGTCTCTCCGGATCGGGAATGGGAATCGTGTGCAACCATCGGCACTACGGCGTGAAGGTGGACTCGGTTCGGAGGCCGGGCTTGGAAAAAGCATCCACGGCCCCGGTCCCCCCGGAAAACTGACCCGTGGAGTATAGTCGCAGCACTCGATCCGCCGCGAAGTTGTGGTCGAAGGCTCACGCCGCTGTCATTTCCGGGCCGCCGCCCGGGGGCCTCAGCCGGCGGGCCCCGTCGCCTCCCGCTCCACGGTTATCCCCCCTTCCCCGCCGGCCCAGCCGACGATGCCATCCCCCCAATCGACCCCCGGACACCCCCTGCCCGCCCCGCGAGCCCGGGGTCGCGGGCCCCTCCCCTACCGCTGGGCGGCCCCGGGGGACATCAACGCCTTCTTCGGCCTTGCCCTCGACAACCTCGCCGACCTCGTGCTGGCCGTTTCCCTCCTCTCGACCGTCTTTGGCTATCCGGTCGACTTCGCCCTCTCTCACTTCGTTCCCGGGACGGCGGTGGGGGTGGTGGTCGGTGATCTGCTCTTCACGTGGCTCGCCTTCCGATTGGCACGGAAGACAGGCCGCGGCGACGTGACCGCCATGCCCCTCGGCCTCGACACGCCGAGCACCTTCGGGATGGTGTTCCTCGTCATCGGCCCGGCGTTCGTCATCGCCCGCGGGCCGGCCGATGCCCCCCCCGAGACGATCGCGGCCGCAGCCCGTCATGCCTGGCATGTGGGGATGTGTGCGATCGTCGCCAGCGGCCTCTTCAAGCTCGCCTGCAGCTTCGTCGCCGGTCCGATCCGCCGGCTCATCCCCCGAGCCGCGCTCCTCGGCAGCCTCACGGCCGTCGCCCTCGTCCTGATCACGTTCCTCCCGCTCCTCGATGTCTTCCAGTCTCCGCTCGTCGGCTTGGTCACGCTCGGCATCGTCCTCGCCACACTCACCGCCCGGATTCCTCTCCCTTTCGGCATCCCGGGGGCCCTCGCGGCCCTGGTCGTCGGCTGGGGGATTCATCTGATCGGCACGGCGGCTGGCTGGATCGAAGGAGCCCCCCATGCATCGCTCGATCCTGCCGCGGCGCTCTGGCCGCAGGAGTGGCTCTCGGCCCTGCGGCTGGAATGGCTCGAGGGCTGGCCCGACAGCGTGAAGGTTCTCCCCATCGTCATTCCCTTCGCCCTGGCGACCGTGGTCGGCGGAATCGACTGCACCGAGAGCGCCGCCGCGGCAGGCGATGACTACGACACCGGGACGGTGATCGGCATCGAGGCGATCGCCACGATCCTCGCCGGTGCCTGTGGGGGCGTGATCCAGACCACCCCTTACATCGGCCACCCGGCCTACAAGGCGATGGGGGGGCGGGCCGCCTACACTCTCGCAACCGCCATCGTGATCGGGCTGGCCGGGCTCACCGGTACCTTCGCCTACATCTATCAGGCGCTCCCCCCGGCGGCGGTCTATCCGATTCTCGTGTTCATCGGTCTGGAAATCACCGCACAGAGCTTTCACGCCACCCCGGCGCGCCACTTCCCCGCCGTGGCGATCGCCTGCGTGCCGGCCCTGGCGGCGCTGGTCACACTCCAGGCTGACAACCTCCTGGCCGCGGGGGCCAAGCCGGATCCAGCGCTCGCCCGCGATCTCCACACGATGCGAATGCTCTCGGCCGGGTTCATCGTCACGAGCCTTCTCTGGGCGGGCATGACCGCAGCGCTCGTCGATCGCCGGCTCCGACAGGCGGGGGCGTGGGCGGCGGCGGCGGCGCTGTTCACGCTCTTCGGGATCATCCATTCCCCCTATGGCGACGGCCGGTTGTTCCTCCCCTGGGATCTTGGCCCCCTTCCCGAGGCGGCCACGGGGCGGGGCCCGATCGAAATGGCCCTCGCCTACGGCCTCCTGGCAACGCTCTTCGTCACCTGGGGATTGTTCGAGGGTAAAATGCCGGGGTCCCCCCCGCAGGATCCATCGTCATGAAGGCCCCACGATCTCCGTCGCGTGCCCCCGTCCGCCCCGTGGCGCTGGCGGTGGCCCTGATCCTGGTCGGCATCGTTGCCCCTGGATCGCTCGGCCACGCGGGCGAGGTTCACTTCGACCGCGATATCCGGCCAATCCTCGCCGAACACTGCCTGGAGTGCCACGGCCCCGACGCCGGGTCGCGCCAGGGAGACCTCCGGCTGGATACCGACGAGGGGGCCAAGCCGCAGGCCGTGCTCCCCGGTCGGCCAGACGAGAGTGAGCTGGTGCGTCGCATCCTCGCCACCGATCCAGATCTGCGCATGCCTCCGCCCGCCAAGGGCCCCGGCCTGACGGCGACCGAGATCGACACGCTGCGCCGCTGGATCGAAGCCGGCGCTCCGTACGAAGGGCACTGGGCGTTCGCTCCGATCCGCCGCCCGCCGGTCCCCACCACGAACCGACCGGCCAGCACCGACATCGACCGCTTCCTCGCGAGCGCCCGTGAGGCGAGTGGGCTCGCCGAGCCCCCCCGGATCGGTCGGCGTGAACTGATCCGGAGGGGGACGTTTGACCTCACGGGACTGCCGCCGGCCTGGGAGGAGGTCGAGGCCTTCGAGACCGACACCTCCCCCGACGGCGAAGCCTTTGCTCGCGTCGTCGATCGCCTTCTCGCTTCCCCCCGCTACGGCGAACGCTGGGGGCGCCACTGGCTCGACATCGCCCGCTATGCCGATACCCACGGCGGGAGTGCCATCGGCTTCACGAAGTTCCCCTTCTCCTACACCTACCGCGACTACTGTGTGCGGTCGTTCAATGGCGACGTCCCCTGGGACCGGTTCATCACCGAGCAGGTTGCCGCCGACCAGATGGGGCTCGCCGCGAACGACCCGGCGCTGGCCGGCCTCGGCTTCCTCACCATCGGCATGCAGTTCCGCAACCGCCACGACCTCATCGACGACCAGATCGACGTCGTCAGCCGCGGTCTGATGGGGCTGACGATCGCCTGCGCCCGCTGCCACGATCACAAGTACGATCCGGTCACCGCGAGCGACTACTACGCCCTCGCCGCCACCCTCGCCCCCAGCCAACCGCCCGAACTTCCGCCGGTTATCGGCAGCCCGGAGGAGACGCCGGCTCTGGCCGACTACCGGCGCGAACTCCAGCGCCGCCAGACGATTCGCGACGACATGGCGCGCGACCAGATCGCCGTCATGCAGGGGCGGCTGCGGATGCAGGTGGGCCTCTACCTGCGGGAGCTCGCCAAAGGGACGCCCGAGCAGGATCTGACGTCGGCGTTCCTCTCCTTCCGCACCGACGACGTCCGCCCGCATGTCCTCAATCGTTGGCGGACCTACCTGGCGACGATGCCCGCCGACGATCCGGTCTTCGGGCCCTGGGTCAGGCTCCGCGATCTCCCCGCTGCCGATTTCCAGCCGCGGTGCGTCGAGATCGTCGCCGCGCTCACCGCCGAGAACGGCGACCCGGCGGCCGCGGCCGCGAGGAACGGCCTCGGAGAAGAGACGCCGAAGTGGAATCCGCTCGTCCTGGCGGCGTTGGCGGAGCGGAATCCGGCCACGCTCGCCGACGTCGCTGATGTTTACGGGGCCGTCTTCTCCACCGCGCAGCGGGAGTGGCTCGGGGGCCTCGCCGCGTCGGCAGAAGAGGGCGTCGGGGAGGGGATCGTCACCGACGAGGATCCCCGGCACGTCGTCGTCAACAGTCCGCTCCGCCGCCAATTGCGGCACCATCTCTTCGCCCCCGGCACGCCGACGGCGGTCGACGACACGCTCGCCAAGACCCTTCTCAACCGCACCGTCCAAGACACGCTCTCCGGCAAGGCCGGCGCGATCCACGAGCTCCATCTCGGCGCCCCCGGCTCTCCCCCGCGGGCCATGACGCTCGAGGAGCAGGCCGATGCGCCGGCCACCCGGCTTCTCGTGCGTGGCAATCCGCTCAACCGCGGCCCCGTCGTCGAGGCCCGATTCCCGGTGGTGCTGTCGGCGCCCGATGCGGCGCCGTTCCCATCGGGCCAGCGCCGTCTCGGGCTCGCCGCGGCCCTCGTCTCCCCCGGCAACCCGCTCGTCCGGCGCGTGATTGTGAACTGGGCCTGGCAGCACCACTTCGGCGACGGGCTCGTGCGCACCCCCGACGACTTCGGGACCCGTGGCCGCCCACCCACCCACCCCGAACTCCTCGACCACCTCGCCGAGACCTTCCGCGACGACGGCTGGTCGCTGAAGTCGCTCCATCGCCGCATCATGCTCTCCGACGCCTACCGCACCGCGGCGGTTGAAAACGCCGTGGCCCGGCAGGCCGATCCCGACGATGAACTGCTCTGGCGGATGCCGCGCCGCAGGCTCGACATGGAATCGATGCGCGACGCAATGCTCGCCGTCTCGGGGGAGCTCGACCCCACGCCGGGTGGCCCGCCGGTCGACCTCGCGGCGAACCCAATCGTTCCCAGACGGACGGTTTACGGCTTCGTCAACCGCGACATTCTCTCGCCCCTTTCCGGGACGTTCGACGGCGCCAACCCCGCCGCCTGCACCGCCCGTCGGCCCGACACGACGATCCCACAGCAAGCGCTCTTCGCGCTCAATTCCGACTTCATCCAGGACCGCGCCGTGGCCTTCGCCGCCGCGGGCCTGCGGGCCGCCCCGGCCGACGAAGCCGGACGGGTTTCCTGGATGGTCCGCCGCGCGTTCTCGCGCTCCCCCTCGGAGGCGGAAACGGCCGCGGCGATCGACTTCGTTCACACTCAGGCCGCCTCCCTCGAGTCGGGGCTTGCGGCCGATATCCCCTGGCAGCGCCTCGCCCATGTTCTCCTCGCCGCCAACGAGTTTCATTTCGTCGATTGACCGTCGCTGAAAAAAGTTCTCTGCCCCGGGCGAATCATCGCTCCTTTGTCATCACGAGCCACCGGACGTCATTCCCATGCACGTTTCCCGTCGCGGTTTCCTCCGCTCCAGCGGCATGGGCTTCGGGTCGCTGGCCCTGGCCGGGCTGCTGGCCCGCGACGGTGTCGGCAGCGCGTTCCCCACCCACTTCCCCGCCCGGGCGAAGCGGGTGATCCACGTGTTCTTGAACGGCGGCATGTCGCAGGTCGACACGTTCGACCCGAAGCCGGAGCTCCAGGCCCGTGGCGGCCAAACGCTCCCCTATGACAACCTCCAGACCGAGCGAAAGACCGGCGTGGCCCTCCCCTCTCCGTTCACCTTCGCCAAGCACGGCCAGAGCGGCATCCCGATCAGCGATCTCTTTCCCAACCTTGCCCGCCACGCCGACGAGCTCGCTGTCATTCGTTCGATGCATGTCGAGCTTCCCAACCATGAGATGTCGTTGATGCTGATGAACAGCGGCCACATGCGGCAGGTGCGCCCCAGCTTTGGCTCCTGGCTGACCTGGGGCATGGGGCAGGAGAACGACAACCTCCCCGGCTTCATCGCGCTGGTGCCCGGCGGAATGCCGGTTGGGGGGGCGGGCAACTGGCGGAGCGCCTTCCTCCCGGGGGCCTTCCAGGGAACGCATGTCGACACCTCGAAGACCGACCCCCGCGAGCTCATCGACCACATCCGCAATCCGCGCCTTGGCCCCGACCGCCAGCAGGAGCAGTTCGACCTCCTCCGCGCGCTCAATGCCAGCCATCTCGACCAGCGCCCCGGCGAGGCGGCGATCGAGGCGCGGATCCGCTCCTTCGAGCTCGCTTACCGGATGCAGCTCGAAGCGACCGATGCCTTCGACGTCCGCCAGGAGCCGGCCCACGTTCTCGAGATGTACGGCGAGGGGCCGCAGAACCGGCAGCTCCTCATGGCGCGGAGGCTCGTCGAACGGGGCGTGCGCTTTGTGCAGACCTGGCACGGCAGCATGCAGCCATGGGACAGCCACTCGAACATCCGCGACGAGCACCGCAAGGTGGCGGGGGAGTGCGATCAGGGGCTGGCGGCCCTGCTCACCGATCTCAAGGACCGCGGCATGCTCGACAGCACGCTCGTGCTCTGCACGGGGGAGTTCGGCCGCACACCGAGCGTCGAGATGGGGCAGAACGGCGCCGGCGCCTCCCAGGGGCGCGATCACAACCACTGGGGCTTCTCGCTGTGGATGGCCGGGGGCGGGGTGAAGGGGGGCACGATCCACGGGGCCACCGACGACTTCGGCTTCAAGGCGGTGGAAAACCCCGTCTCGGCACACGATCTCCACGCCACGATGCTCCATCTCCTCGGGTTCGACCACACCCGGCTCACCTACCGCTATGCTGGCCGCGACTACCGCCTCACCGACCTCGAAGGGGAGGTCGTCCGACCGGTGCTCGCCTGACCGTCCCGGAGTCCACCATGGCCCTCTCCATCGAAGTCGCCAACGCCGCCGTGCGGACAGAGTTCGAGCATCCTTCCGGACCGCTGGAGTTCGGCCGGGGGCCGCAGCGGGAGATCCTCCGCTGCGTGATCGCCGGCGACCAGTCGGTGTCGCGCGACCAACTGCGGGTCGAGCCACTCGCCGACGGCCGGCTCAGGCTCGAGAATTTGAGCGCGAACACGCCGGTGGTCGTCGAGGGCCAGAGCGACCCGATCATCCATCTTCAGGGCCGCGACATCGCACTGCCAGCCGCGGTGACGGTGGGACGGACGCGGATCGTGTTCCGCCGGGCGGGGGTGCCCGCAGCGGTCGCTCCGCAACCACACCCTCAAGCCCCGGCCTCCCCACCGCCGCCGGTCCCGCAGCCCGCCCCCTCGGCCGCCACCGTCACGCTGCCGGTGGCGGCCGCCGATCCCCCCCCAGGCTTGCGCTCCCTCCCCACCGTCGGACAGGCCGCCGTCGCGCCCTCCGCCTCCAAGCCGCGGACCTCCCTCCCGTCGCTCGATGGTGCCGGGGAAGTCGGGCCCTGGCTCGAGCGGATTATCGAGCTCCAGAAGACGTCGAGCGAGTCGCGGGAGTTTCACGACACGGCCGCCCGGGCCCTCATCGATCTGGTGGGACTCGATTTGGGCCTGGTGCTGCTGCGGTCCGGAGAGAAGTGGTCGATCGCGGGCTGCGGCGTCGCCTCGGATCAGACGACGGTGCGCTACAGCCAAACCCTTCTGAAGGCCGTGGTCGACCAACGGAAGACGTTCTTCGACGATCTCGACTCGCTCTCCGGATCCGGGGCGAGCGCGAGCCTGATGGACATCGAGGCCGGCGTGGCATCACCGATCTTCGGGCTCACCGACGACGTGATCGGCGTCCTCTATGGCGTCCGGACCACCCAGGGGCTCGTCGCCCGGGGCCCGATCACGCCGCTGGAGGCGCAGCTGGTGCAACTCCTCGCCGGATCGGTGGGCGCCACGCTCGCCCGCTCGACGGCGAGCCAGTCGCAGGCGACCTTCGAGCAGTTCTTCACCCGCGAGCTCTCCGAGCAACTCGCCCTCCGCCCCAACCTCCTCGACGGCCATGACGCCGACGTCTCGATCCTGTTCTGCGACATCCGCGGATTCAGCCGGATCAGCGAGCGGCTCGGCCCGGCCGGGACGATGGACTGGATCGGCGACGTGATGGGGGAGCTCTCCGACTGCGTTCTGGCCCACTCCGGCGTCCTCGTCGATTACATCGGCGACGAGTTGATCGCCATGTGGGGGGCGCCGGTCGACCAGCCCGATCATGCCACGCTCGCCGCCCGGGCAGCGGTCGACATGCTCGCCGCGGTGCCACGGATCAACGAGCGCTGGGCAACGACGCTCGGCGAGACGATGGATCTCGGCATCGGCATCAATTCAGGTGTTGCCCGGGTGGGAAACACCGGCTCGCGTCACAAGTTCAAGTACGGCCCCCTCGGCAACACCGTCAATCTCGCCAGCCGCGTCCAGGGGGCGACGAAATACGTCCGCTCACGGATCCTCGTCACCGACGCGACGCGTTCTCGGATGGGATCGGGCTTCGCGAGCCGACGGGTCTGTCAGGTGCGCGTCGTCAACATCGCCGAGCCGGTCGTCCTCCACGAGCTCGGCCGAACCGACGACGCCGGATGGGGCGAGCTCCAGCAGGCCTACGAAGGAGCGCTGTCGGCCTTCGAGAACCGCGACTTCCACCAGGCAGCCCACCTCCTCGCTGGCCTGCTCCAGACGCGCCCCGACGACGGCCCGAGCCTGCTGCTCCTCTCCCGGGTCGCCAACTGCCTCGTGTCGACCGACGGGGTTTTCAACCCCTGCTGGGACCTTCCCGGGAAATGATCGCCACCCTGGCCCCGGTTACTCCAGGCCGTAGGCCCCGGCCATCGGCAGATCGATGCCCGACCGGCTGGCGAACTGCGTCCGCGACAGGAAGCGGGGCTCGAGGTTGAACGTCACGCCGACGTTGTTGCGGCTGTAGTCGACGTTAAAGCCGAACGTCATCAGGAACGACTCGCCGATGCGCGTGAGCTGAAAGTTTTGGCCGATGTTCATGCCGCGGAGGTTGAGCGCAGTGCCGAAGGAACTCGCCCACTTGGGGCTCATCCGGTAGGTGTACGACCCGACGAGGACGCTGGCGTCGATCGGGCCACCGAACTCGTTGAATCCGATGTAGAAGCTCCCCCGCGGGGTCCGATTCAGCAGGGCCCCGACGGTGTAGAGCTGCTGACCGCCGGAGAAGAAGTCGACGTCGGCGGTGGAGAGAACCGTCGTCCGGTCGCCGACATGCCAGCGGAAGTCGTACTGCCAAAGCCCCATGAATTGGCCGAAGTTCTGCCCCGTTGTCGGGAACAATTCGCCGTCGATGTCGAGGGTGATCCAATCGATGATCCGGCGGTTGCCGGCCGGGCCGCGCTTCGTCTGCCAACGCTGCCGCGCGGCGAGCCTGATGGCGGTGAGGTCTTGGGCGATCTCCGTCGGGCCGGTCACCCATCCCCCCATGCCGCGACGGACGAGGTACGAGCGCGGATCATACTTGCCGTCCGGGCCGAATACGGTCGAGGAGGGGAGCGGCGTCGCCTGCCCCGGGATGGCGCCGTAGTCCCAGTAGGGAATGTTGCGGCGGTATTGATTGATGGTGTCGTCGTCGATCTGGTCGTAGAGCGGCAGCTGGTTCATGTCCTGCGAGCTGTTGGCGTAGGAGAACTCCCCCTCGAACACCACCTTGTGGGCCAGTCCATGGACATTCCACAGCTGGCTCTCGACGGAATTATCCGCCGACCACATCGGCACACTCGAGCGGACGCCGACCTGGCCGTAGGCGCGATTGAGGGGCGACTGCGTCAGATCCTGCCCCCAATGAGCGAGCTCGCCGATGGCGTAGGGAACAATCTTCACCACCCCCGCCTGGAACGGCAGATCGAGCTCTTGCCGGGTAGAGAACCGCTCGCCGATGACGTTGTTTTCGTAGGGGAGTGTCGTCCAGTACTGCAGCCCCTGGCCGGCGGTCGGCGTCTGGGGGACGTTCTGCCGCGCGTAGGCCAGTCCACTGTGCTCGTACCAGGTGACCGCATCGCGCAGCAGCGGCTGCCCCATCGTGTAATGATCGAGCCGCGGCCACCACTCCGTCTGGGTGAAGAACGGGTTGACCCGGACGCTCGTGAGGAGGCGCAGCTCACGGTTGTCCGTGGGGCGGCGGAGATCGAGCCAGGTTCGCTGCTCGTAGCCCTCCTCCCACTCCGCCTCGTAGAACTCCTCGAGGAAGTTCATGTCGCTGATCCAGCCGGCCGCACCGCGGGCCTGCCAACCGCCGGCGAGATCCTGCCGATGGCGCCAGAAGGAGCGCCCGCGGAAGGCACTGGGATAGGTGAAGTCGCGGCGATTCAGACCGAGATTGTCGATCCCGCTGTCACCGATGATCCAGGCATCGAGGACACCGTTGGCCGGCGTGCCGAAGCCAAGGAAGTCTGGGCGGTTGTAGAGGAGCGACGTCCCGCCACCGAGGCCACGGTAGCTCAAGTAGTCGACGTCGAAGTCCCAGTCGACGCCGTCCGGTGGCCGCCGCCATCCAAACACCTGGAAGGCATCCCAGCTCGTCAGCAACTGCGTGCCGAAGATTTGGTCGTTCTTGACCTGGATGTTGTTGATGTAGAAGGTCGGCTTCTTGGCATTCGTCGCCAGCACCGGCCACCACAGCACCGGGACGTTGCCGAGGGTCAGGGTGTTGCCACGGCTGGTGACGAACTGCTGATGCTCGAGCACCGGCTCCCCGGTCACGCTATCGATCATCGGTCGGCCGTCGGCTCCCGCCAGCGGCACCTGTTCGTCGGTGAACTCGAGTTCCCTCGACCGGAACTCCCAGGTCGGCACCCCGAGACGGCTCGAAGTCAAACCGGTGCGCTGGGCGATGAATCGGCTGCGGTCGACCTGACGGATGACGTCGGCGCGGAGCCGGACGAGCCCGGCGTAGTTGTCGACCGGGGTGAGAACCGTGGCCCCGGTGATGACCCCCGAGGAGCGGGGCACGTCGTAGAACATGCTCATCGCCTCGACCACGCGCTGCCCCTGTCGGAAGACGACGTTCCCCTCGAGATAGAGCTCCAGCGGCGCGTCGGCGGACTGGGCCGCGCTGCCATCGAGATCGGGCTGCGTGCTGCTGCGCGTCCAGATGACGACCCGGTCGGCGGCGATGTCGAGGGGACCGGCCGGGTCGACGCCGTCGATGACGAGGTTCACGCCGGAGGTGATCACCGCCACCCACTCGCCACCGCCGGGGCTGGGAAACCAGCGGATCGAGAGCGGGACGCTCGACCGGGGAAAAGCGCGGAGCCGGCGGACCGGAGCGCTGGCCGTCACCGGCGGCGGCGCCGGCGCACCGAACTCGCTGAACTGTGCCAGATCGGTGCCGCGGTCACGATCGACGAACTGGACCGTCTCGACGCCGTCGCCGCTGGCCGCCGGATCGGCGCCCCCGACCGCCGGGCGGACGGGCGCGGGGACGTCGGCGACGGCCTCGTAGACCGGCGGGGTGCCCGACGGTGGCACGACGCTCGCGAACTGGAGCCGCGGATCTCGGCGCGTCCAGAAGCGCCCGGTCCAGCGCGGACCGCGGACCGTGGAGAGCCCGGGCTCGGCGCCATCCGCCGCGGCGTTCCCGGCTGTCACCGAGACGTTGCCCGCCATGCGGACGAGCATGCCGCGGAGCGGTGGCAGCGGCGTTCCACCGTCGGCCTCCCGATCGCCGAAGGGCTCCTGGCCGTCCCCTCCACCCGCCGACGGAGCGCCCGGATCCTGTTCGATCCACACCACCGCCTCGTGCGATTCGGCCACCGTCGGTCCCTGCTCGATGCGCACGCCCCCGGTGAGATGCCAGACATCGTAGGAGCCCTCCGTCCAGCGCGACGCCTGCGCGGCGCGGATGGCAATCACCTCGGAGGGATCGACGGCCGGCACCTCGATGCTCGAGGCCTCGGCGATCGCCGCGGCGAGCCCGCGCGCCGGGAGCGCTGAGAGCGCGCCGGCGGCTGCTTCCGGCTGCGCCGTCACCTGGGCGCCCGCCGGCCTTACCTGGCACAAGGTCACCAGCAGCACCAGTGTCATCCACCACCGCGCGCCGTCTCCGCGCGCAGGCGCACGACAACTCCGCGCCTGGCGGTGCCGACGGGGGAACGCGGCAATGGTGGGGTGATCGAGCAAGCGTTGGCCGCAGAGGGATCCGGAAGGAACGTCCGACCAAAACGGCGCGGTTTATAGGAGCAGGATCCGCCGGGGGTCAAGGTGTGGCGCCGCCCGTGAGGCCTCCGCAAGTGCCGATGTTCGAACGGTTTACCGACGTAGCCACAGACCGGGCGCCACGCCGTTGAGACGCCCCTCCCGGTCGTTCGGGGAGGCTGCGAGGAACAACCCCGGCCCCGGCGATGACGCGTTCTGGGGGGTAACAACGGGGATGACTGGGGGGGAACGGCAGGATCGGGCCCCCGGCATCGGCAGCACGACTAAGATGTGGCGCGGTCGACGCCATCGACCTCAGCCCCCAGGTTGCCGAGCACCCGCTGCTCCACCGTCCGGTCCAGGATTCCGAAACAGCCCGCTTCCCAGGGGCAGCCGGTAGTCCCCGGCCACCCTCTGTTCCCACCCCCGCCCTCTGTTCCCACCCCCACCCTCTGTTTCCACCCCCCGGTCGCCCCCCCCTTCCCCGCCCCCAGCCAGGCCTCCCAGACCGGCCTGACGCCACGAGTCGGCCCCGCCATGTCGTTTTCCGGCGATTCCCCCCGTGCCCGCGCGGAGCCCCCGACGCCGCGCCCGTTCAGTCGGCGCGTGGCGGTCTGGCTCATCGACCATCGCGTCGCGCTGTTTGTCGTCGCACTGGCCCTGGGGGCGATCTCGGTGGAGCGGTCGCGGCACCTCGGATTTGCCCGTTCGATCGACACGATGTTCGACCGCACCGACCCCGCCCTCGCCCCCTATCGCCGCCTCGCCCGGGCCTTCGGCTCGAGCGAGGTCGTGCTCGCCGCCTACGACGCACCCGATCTGCTCACGCCCGAGGGGATCGCAACCCTTCGCGACATCACCCAACGGCTCGAACGAATCCCCGGGATCGCTTCGGCCACGAGCCTCGCGAGCACGCCATTGGGTGCCGGGATCATCCACCTCGACACCAACCCCGCCGCCCGCCGGCTCGTGTCGCTCCTCGAGGGGTATGCGGTGTCGGCCGACCACCGGACCGCGGCCGTGGTCTGCGTCCTCGAGCCGGCGGGCAAGACGGCCGGCGTGACGCGGGCCGAAGCGATCGACGCCGTCCGGGCCGCGACCGGAGCGCTCCCCGGCGGCACAGTCGCCGGCGAGCCGGTGATGCTCCGCGACGGCTTTTCGATGCTCGAACGCGACGGCAATCTCCTCGGCACCTCAGCCGGGATCCTCGCCGGCGCCGTCCTCCTTCTGTCGTTCCGAAGTCTCCGCTGGCTCGCCGTTCCCCTCGCCGTGGTGCTCCTCGGGCTGTGGAGCACCCGCGGCGTCCTCGCCGTGGCCGGCATGAAGCTGACGATGGTGTCGACGATGCTGTCGGCGATGATCACGGTGGTGGCGATCGCCACGGTCGTCCACGTGATCGTCGAAGTCCGCCGCCAGCGCGAGCTCGGCCTCCCCCCGCGGCAGGCGCTCGAGGAGGCGATCCACCTCCTCTTCTGGCCGGTGATCGGCGCCATCGCCACCGATGTGATCGGATTCGGTTCGCTGATCACCAGCCGGGTCGGGCCGGTGCACGACTTCGGGATCATGACGGCGATCGGCGCGATCATGGTGCTGTTCTCGGCGGCGCTGGTCGTCCCACAATTGGCCCTCGGCGGCCGGTTCAACACCGACCCACGGCGGGCCTGGGGGGAAGGATTACTCGACCTCGGCCTCGACGGCCTCGTGCGGCGGATCGTCCGGCATCCGGGCCGGATCATGATCGGCGCGACCCTCGTCGTGGCCGCCTGCATGGCCGGAATGGGCCGGCTCGAAGTCGAGACCGACTTCACGCGCAACTTCCGCCGCTCGAGCGAAATAGTCCGCTCCTATGAAATGATCGAGTCGCGTCTCGGCGGCGCGGGAGTGTGGGATGTCCTCGTCCCGGTGAGCGGCCCGATCGACGGGGCGACGGTCGCCCGCCTCGGCCGGCTCGAGGAGCGGCTGCGGCGCGAGGTGATCGCCCCCGGGCCGGATGGCATCCCCGCCCCTGCCCTGACGAAGGTGTTGAGCGTGGCCGACGTCCTCGCGGCGATCTCCCCCGTCCCCCTCGAAAGCGCCAGCACGTCGGCGCTGGGCAACTGGGTCGTCGGCAGCGCCGTGACGCTCCTCCGGCAACAGCTCCCCCAACTCGACCGGTCGCTCATCGGGCACGATCCCGAGGATGGCTCAACCTGGCTGCGGGTCATGCTCCGGGCGCGGGAGCGCCAGCCGGCGGCGGCCAAGCGGTCGATCGTCGAGTCGGTGCGGCAGATCGTCGCTGAGGAGTTCCCCCCCGGTCCGGGCGGCGGGGGCGAGGTGACGGGGTTCTTCGTCCTCCTCTCAAAGCTCGTCGACCGGATGCTCACCGATCAGTGGTCGACGTTCCTGATTGCAGCGCTGGGGATCTTCCTCCTCCTCGCCCTCTCCTTCCGCAGCCTTCTCCTGGCCACCGTGGCACTGGTCCCCAACGCACTGCCGATCTTTGTCGTCCTCGGGCTGATGGGTTGGTGCGGCCAGCGGATCAACATGGGGACGGCGATGATCGCCGCCGTCTCGATGGGCCTCTCGGTCGACAGCTCGATCCATTGGCTCGTCGCCTTCAAGCGCCGGCTCGCCGGAGGCCACACGCTCCCCGCCGCGCTCGACGTCGCCCACCAGACGGCCGGGAGGGCGATGGTGTTTGCGACGCTGGCGCTCGTCGTCGGGTTTCTCGCGCTGACGACCAGCGGGTTCATCCCCACCGTGTCGTTCGGCGCCCTCACCTGCCTGACCCTGCTCGGGGGTCTCGCCGGCAACCTTGTTGTCCTCCCGGTCATGCTCGCCCTCCTCGAGCCGTGGCTCGGCGGAGCGTGCCGACCGGGTGGAACACCGCTCCCACAACCCTCCGACAGAGTCTGAAAACAGGCTGTCACCCGCGTCCCCTTCCACCCCGTTCGATCCTTCCCGCCCGAGGATTCCGCCATGCCCATCGAGTTCGCTGCCGACAAATCTCACCATGGCTTCCGTTGCGAGCCGTCGGCCCAGCCCGAAACGATCCGTGCCGAAGCTCTGGTGGTGTTTGTCACCGAGGGGACCATCAGCGGTGCCGCCGCCGGCGTCGATCGGGCCACCGGCGGCCTCCTCACTCGCCTTGCCACCGCTGGCGAGATCACCGGAAAGCGCTACGAGTGCGTGCCGATCCTCGCGCCGACGGGCGTGGCGGCGGGGCAGATCGTCGTCATCGGCCTCGGGCCCCAGGGAACGGGCCCCGACGGCAGCCCTGACCTGGGAACGCTTTACCGGGCAGCGGCCACCGCCACCCGCCACCTTTCGACGCGCCCCCGTGAAACGGTCGTCCTCGTCGCCGAGCCGTCGTGGTCGGCCCGACAGACCGAGCAGGCGGTCGCCGGGGGAGCGATGGGGATGGTCGGGCAGGACCTGCGCCGCACCGACAAGAAGCGGACTCGCTTCGGCACGACGATCTGGGCCGGTGCCACGCCAGACGCGCTCGCCACCGGCATGCTGATCGCCGACGGCGTCAACCTCGCCCGGCGACTGGTCAACAGCCCCCCGGACGATCTCTACCCCGAGACGTTCGCCGAGGCGGCCGCCGCGATCGCCGGGCGGACCGGGATGGAGATCGAGATCTGGGACGAGCACCGCCTCGACCGAGAACGCTGCCGGGCGATCCTCGCCGTCGGCCGGGGGAGCTCGCGGGCGCCGCGTCTGGTGAAGCTCACCTACCGCGGCCCCGGGGTCCCGGCCGGCCCCCCGCATATCGCCCTCGTCGGCAAGGGGGTGACCTTCGATTCCGGCGGCCTGTCGCTCAAAACCCCGGACGGGATGCTGACGATGAAGTGCGACATGGCCGGGGCCGCGGCGATGCTCGCCGCCGCCGCCACGATCGCGGCGCTGCGACTCCCGGTGAACCTCGTCGCGGTCTGCGGCTTGGCGGAAAACATGACCGGACCGGCGGCCTACAAGCTCGGCGACGTGATCACCGCCCGCAGCGGCACGACGATCGAGATCCACAACACCGATGCCGAGGGACGGGTAGTCCTCGCCGATGTTCTCGATGTCGTCCGGGAAATGGCCCCCCAGAGGATCGTCGACGCCGCCACCCTGACGGGGGCCTGTATGGTGGCTCTCGGCCACGACGTCGCCGGCCTGTTCACCAACGATCAAGGCTGGTGTGACCAGATCGCCGCCGCGGCGCGGGCCGTCGGGGAACCGGTGTGGCAACTGCCGATGGACCCGGAGTTCGACGAGCAGATCCGCGGCGAGGTGGCCGACATCAAGAATGTCGGTGACGGACGGTGGGGGGGGGCCATCACCGCGGCCAAGTTCCTCGAGCGGTTCGTCGGCGGGATTCCCTGGACCCATGTCGATATCGCCGGCCCGGCGTTCGCGGAGAAGCCGCGGCCATGGATCGATGGCGGCGGCACCGGAGTGCTCGTGCGGACGCTCGTCGAACTGGTGCGCAACGGAAGCCACTGACGCCGCGGCCGTCCCTGCGGATGCCGCGAAGCACGCGCCGACGGCCGCTCACGCCTCCCCAATCACCCGCGCCACCGCATCCCGCGTCACCGGCTCGATCACGCCCCGCTCGGTGATGATCCCACGGATCAGCCGGGCAGGCGTGACATCGAAGGCAGGATTAAAGGCCTCGGCCTCCGGCGGGGCGATCGCTCTCCCCCAGGGGCTCGTCACCTCCGCGGCGGCACGGTGCTCGATCGGGATTTCCGTGCCGTCGACGATCGAGAGATCGAACGTGCTCGACGGCGCGGCAACGTAGAACGGCACGCCGTGGGCCGCCGCGAGCACCGCCAATCCATACGTGCCGATCTTGTTGGCCGTGTCGCCGCCGGCGGTGATTCGATCGGCTCCGACAATGCAGCAGCCGATCCGACCCGTGGCGAGGAGGTGCCCGGCGGCGGAGTCACACAGCACCGTCACCGGAATGCCACGCTGGACGAGCTCCCAGGCCGTCAGCCGCGCCCCCTGGAACAACGGGCGGGTTTCGTCGGCCCAGACGCGGAAGCGTCGACCATCCGCCCACGCCGTCGTGATCACCGCCAGCGCCGTTCCGTCCCCTCCGGTGGCAAGCGCCCCGGCATTGCAGTGGGTGAGAACGTCCCCCTCCGGCAACAGCTCAGCGCCGTATCTTCCGATCGCGAGGCATAGCCGCCGATCCTCCTCGTGGATCTCCGTGGCCGCACGGAGCAGGGAGGCAACCAAATCGGCCAGCGGCGGCGAGCCAGAGCCCGCAGGAGCCGGCAGGCCAACCTCACGGAGCACACGTTCCACCGCCCAGCGAAGATTGACGGCGGTCGGCCGGGCAGCCGCAATCTCCTCCGCCGCGGCGAGAAGGTGGGCGACAGCCGGCCCGCCATCGAGCCCCTGCTGGCTGGCCTCGGCGGCGGCGATGACCACGCCATATCCGCCAGCGATCCCGATGGCCGGTGCACCGCGCACCCGGAGGCTGCGGATCGCCTCGATCACGGTCGGCACGTCGCGGCACTCGACCCAGACGATCTCCCCGGGGAGCCGCGTCTGATCGAGGATCTCCAGATGCCCTCCGCTCCCCCCCACCCAGCGCACCGACACCAAGCTTGCCACGTCGTGATCGCTCATGATTTTTCTCCCTGGATGGGCGTGGATCGGGACCGTGAACCGGGCGTTGTCACCGGCCGTAGCGGGGCTCGGCACAGCGCAGACCGAACGCCGCCGCCACCGCCGGCTGCACGAGCTCCCCCCGCCAGACATTCACGGCGGATCGGATCGCGGCGCTCCGTTCTGCGGCCACTCCCACCCCCTCTCGGGCCAGATCGAGGACGTAGGGGAGTGTGGCATTGCACAGCGCGTAGGTGCTCGTCCGCCCCACGGCGCCCGGCATGTTCGTGACGCAGTAGTGGACGATATCGTCGACGACGTAGGTCGGCTCGGCGTGCGTCGTCGGGCGACTGGTGGCCACGCACCCCCCCTGATCGATCGCCACGTCGATGATGACCGCCCCCGGCTTCATGAGCTTGAGGTCATCGCGCTCGACCAGATGCGGTGCCCGGGCCCCGGGGATCAGCACGCTGCCGATGACGAGATCGGCCCGACGCAGTTGTTCACGGATCGTGTGCCGATCGGAGAAGAGAACATCGACGTTGGGCGCGCTGACGTCGTCGAGGTAGCGAAGCCGATCGAGGTTCGTGTCGAGGAGGCCGACACTGGCGCCGAAGCCGGCGGCCACCTTGGCCGCGTTGGCACCAACCGTGCCGGCCCCGAGAATCGTGACATGCGCCGGCGCCACGCCGGGCACCCCGCCAAGGAGGATGCCCCTCCCCATCTGCGGTTTCTCGAGGTATTTCGCCCCCTCCTGGATGCTCATCCGCCCGGCCACCTCGCTCATCGGCACGAGCAACGGCAATCGGCCCCGGTCATCCCGGAGTGTCTCGTAGGCCACCGCCGTGGCACCCGTCGCCAGGAACCCCTCGGTCAGCCCCCGGTCGGCGGCGAAGTGAAAGTAGGTGAAGAGCACCTGTCCCGGCCGGAGCAGGGCCAGCTCCGGACGCTGCGGCTCCTTCACCTTGACGACGAGGTCGGCCTCGGCAAACACCTCGGCGGCCGTGTCGACGAGCCGCGCCCCACACGCCTCATAGGCCTCGTCGGGGAGGCCGGAGCCCGCCCCGGCGGTGCGCTGGACGATCACGGTGTGGCCGGCCCGCACCAGTTCCTCGACGCCCACCGGCAGAAGCGCCACCCGATACTCGTCGCGCTTCGTCTCCTTGGGGACTCCGACGATCGTCATGGGTGGGGCTCCGGGAGGGGAGGAACCGTGGCGGGGGGGCGAGGCAGGAACAGAGCGACCGCCGGGGCTTACCCCGGCGGTCGCTCGTCGATCATGATGGCCCGTCCCAGGGGACTTGCGGCCGCTGGCCGATCGCCGGTCAGGCGAGCTTGTAGTCGGCCGGCATCGGAATCTTGTAGTTGCCATCCTTGTCGGGCATGACGGGCGGCTCGGCGTCCCAGGACATGTTCTCCGGCATCGTGCGGATACTGCGCTCCATCATTTCCTTGAAGCTCACTTCCTTGCCGGAGTAGGTGGCATACCGGGCCAGACAGGCCGAGAAGCTCGACGTCGCGCCGTAGTAGGCGTTGTTGAGCGGCGTGTCGTTGCGGATCGCCGCTTGGAGCTCGTCGTGCTCCACCTGGTAGGGATTCGGATTCTCCCCCTGGTACTTCCACAGCACCTTGCCGGTGTAATCGGCGATCTCGCCGATCCGCACCTGGGCCTTGGTCCCCTGGAAGTACTCGTCTACCCGACCGTCGCCGCCGGGGAACTGTCGGCACTGGCTGGCGACCCGCACCCCGCCCGGATAGACGAAGTTGACGCAGTGGTGGTCATAGATCTCACTCGGCTGGCCCGGCACCCGATTCTGCTTGCCACCGGTGCCGTAGGCCGACTCCGGCACGCCGTCGAGAAACCAGTTGGCGACGTCGATGTTGTGGACGTGCTGCTCGCAGACGTGGTCGCCAGAGAGCCAGTTGAAGTGGTACCAGTTGTTGACCTGGAACTGCATCTCCGTCTGGTTCGGCTGGCGGTTGCGGTACCAGATGCCGCCGCCGTTCCAGTAGACCTGCCCGCCGATGATGTCGCCGGCGAGCCCCTCGCGGATCCGCTTCACCGTCTCGCGGTAGCGGTTTTCGTAGCGGCGCTGGAGGCCGACGACCACCTTGAGCTTCTTCTCGTCGGCCATCTTCGCCGCCGTCAGGCAGACCTGGGCGCCAAAGCTGTCGACGCACACCGGCTTCTCCATGAAGACGTGCTTCCCCGCCTTCACCGCTTCCTGGAAGTGGAACGGCCGGAAGCCGGGGGGCGTCGCGAGGATGACCATGTCACAGTGCTCGAGCACCTGCTTGTAGGCATCGATCCCCTGGAAGCGCCGATTCTCGGGGCATTCGATCTTGTCCTTCATCTCCTCGACGGCCCGCAGGGCACCGTCGATGCGGTCGCCGAAGGCATCGCCGATCGCGGTCAGCTTGACGTTCGACCCCGGCACCGAGAGGGACTGCTGGAGGGCACCAGTGCCACGGCCGCCGGCGCCGATGAGGCCGATGCGGATGACGTCGCTCGACGGGTTTTGCCCGTGCACGACCGGCACTGCGGCGAGGGTGCCACCGATCGCTCCAGCGACCTTGAGGGCGTCGCGGCGGGAGAAGGTGCTCGTGGGGGTGCCTGGGCGGACGGGTGCGCTCATCGCAGGGGAACTCCTGACCGGGGGGGAAGCAACCAAAGACGATCTGCAAGGATACCCTGCCGACGGCAGCGGGGAAACGGGGGCCAGGGTCACTCTTCCGCGGCCGCATCCGAGCCACGGCCGCGGATGAAGAGGCGGATCGGCACCTCTTTCAGGAAGGTGGTCTGCCGGAGCGCGTTGACGAGGTACCGCTTGTAGGGCTCGGTGATGCCGCGGGGGTCGCTCGTGGAGAGGACGATCGTCGGCGGATTGACCTCGACCTGGGTGGCGTAATAGATCCGGACCGGACGACCGCGGGGATCAGCGGGGGGCCGATTGGTTTCGACGGCGGTGCGGATGGCGGTGTTGAGCTTCGCGGTCTGGATCCGGGTGCTGCTCTGTCGGAACAACCGCTGCGCGGTGTCGACGACCGCTTTCACGTTCCGCCCCGACGTGGCCGTGGTGAACTCGACCGGGGCCCAGGGCATCGAGCGGAAGGTCTCGCGGAGGTAGTCGTCCCATTCCTTCCGATCCACCTCGCCGGCATAAAGATCCCATTTGTTGATCACGAACACGACCGGCTTGGCCTCCTCGAGGATCGTGTCGACGAGTTGCTTGTCGACTCGCCCGATCGGCTCGGAGGCGTCGAGGAACAGGAGCACGACGTCGGCCCGCCGGATGCTCCGTTCGGCGCGGTGGGTGGAATAGAAGTCGAGGTCCGTCTTCCGGCTCTTCGTCCGCCGCAGGCCCGGCGTGTCGATGGCCAGGAACGAGTGGCCGTCGACCTCGAAGCGGACGTCGATGCTGTCGCGCGTGGTGCCGGCAATGGGGCTGGTGATCACGCGATCCTCGTGCGCCAGCGCGTTGGTGAAGGTGCTTTTTCCCACGTTGCGGCGCCCCACGATCGCCAGCTTCATCTCCGGCAAGCCCGCCCCCTCGGCCTCCTCGGGCCAGGCCTCGGGGAGATGCGCGACGATCTCCTCGATCAGTTCGGCGCGGTTGCGGTTCTGCCGGACGCTGACCACCAGCGGCGGGCCGAAGCCGAGCGCGTCGAAATCATGGGCGAGGAGGTCATACTTCGCATCGTCGGCCTTGTTGGCCACGAGCAACACCGGCGCACCGGTGGACCGCACCCGCCGGGCGACATCACGATCGGCGGGGAGGAGGCCGCTGCGCACCTCGACGACGAACACGATCAGCGCCGCCGTCGTCAGCCCGGAGGTGATCTGGGCATCGATCTGGGTGGTGAGCCCATCGGGATCGTCGAACCCCATGCCGCCAGTGTCGACGAGGTCAAAGACCCGGTCCTCGAGGCTCACCCGCTGGACGAGCCGGTCACGGGTGACGCCGGCGGTCGGGTCCTCGATGGCGATCCGCTTCTCGATCAGCCAATTGAACAGGCTCGACTTCCCCACGTTCGGCCGGCCGACCACGATCACTTGGGGGATGACTTCATTCGCTGGCATCACTCGACTCCATCAGGTCGCCGAGACGCCGGCGCGGCATGGCGTGGACAAGGTAACGGTGGGTAATCGCGACCGACAGATCGCGGAGATGGCTGTCGAGCCGCACCAACAGCCGGTCGAGCTGCCCGCGGGCGCCGTCCGAATCGGGGACGACCAGGGCCGAGACATCGGCGAGACGGAGCAGCCCCGTAGCCGCCATCGCCGCCCGCTGATCGTCGGCGAGGACCGGCGAGCCGCTGTCGCGGGGGAGGGCACCGACATGGGCCTCGAGCGCCGCCATCTGGAAGCCGACGCTGCGGGGATTTGTCTCGTCGGTGAGGAGGAGGTCGACCAGCGGGGCAGCTTGGAGGGTGCCGAGGTAGCGGTTGCGGTAGGTCATCGAACTGTCGGCGATCTCGAGGAGCATCTCGTCGATCCGCTGCTCGTCGGCCCGCGCCGTCACGATGGTGCTCCGGAGGAGGTGCACCATGCCGGTGGCCCGTTCGAGGCGGCGCCCCATGTCGAGGAAACGCCAGCCCGGACCGCGCGTCATGCTCTCGGTGCCGAGGCCGGCGAAGGCGGAGAAATCGAGGATCAGCATGTCGAGGAAGGAGAGCACGTCGCTGTCATGAACGAGCACGACCGGTGTCCCGCCAGCCCCAGCGCGGACGTCGGCCAGCCCGTCGCGGCGAAGACGGGAGAGGATCTTCCAGGAATCGATCGAGATCCTGTCGCGGACGACACTGGCCATCTGCCACATCGCCCGGATCGAGGCCGCGACGCTCGTCGGGCGCGATTCGTCGAACACCAGCGACTGCACCTCGGCGGCGATCTCCGCCGGCGTCTCCGGCCGACCCGGCTCCTGCCACTCGGGGCGGACGACGGGGGGCTCGGCGAGCGTGGCGAGGAGGCGGGCGACCGCCGCGGCACTCTCGAGCGTGCTCTCGGAGGCGACCCGCGCCGACACGGTCCGCAGCAGGCGCGCCGCCGACTCCGCACGCTCGACATGGCGACCGAGCCAATGGAGATGGTCGGCGACACGGCTGGGAAGGTCGGTGCCGCTGCGCCGCAGGGGGACGGGTTGACCGGGCGGCGGAAGGAGGGAAACCGGTTGCACCGGCCCCGGGGAAAGGACCCAGACATCCTTCGATCCCTGCCCGGAGTCCATCGCCAGTTCCCCCGCTCCGCCCCCACGGAGCGTGAGCCGCGCCAATCCCCCCGGCATCACGATCGGTCCCTCGGGGGTCGCTGCCGAGAACAGCCGGAGGACGACCGGCGCCGCCACCACCCGGCCGCCATCCCAGCAGGGGGCGACCGACCGCTCGACGATCTCCCGCCCCACCCAGTCGCCGGGGCGGGCCCGGATGCGGTTCACCAGCGCCTCGCGCCCCGCGGCATCGATGAGCTTCGGCACGTAGCGCTTCGGCCCCCCCGGAATCGAGACGACCGGTTCGATGACAAGGTCGTCGAGCCGGGCAAGAACATGGGAGAGCCCGTCGGGGCGGCCGCACCACCACGACTGCGGCGACGGAAGGAGCAACTCCTCGCCGAGGAGACGACGGGCGACGGCGGGGATGTAGCCCATAAACCCGGGCGACTCCACCAGCGCGCTGCCGAGCGGATTGGCCAGCGCCACGCGGCCACCGCGCACCGCCTGCACGAGCCCCGGGGTGCCGGCCAGAGCGCCGCTGTCCAACTCGAGCGGATCGCATTCACGATCGAAGACGCGGCGGAGGAGGACGTCGATCGGCACGAGCCCGCCGAGTGTTTTCAGGCAGGCCCGGTCCTCGCGAACGGCGAGATCGCCCCCCTCGACCAGTTGCAGCCCCAGGTAGCGGGCGAGGTAGGCATCCTCGAACCAGGTCGGGCTCGACGGCCCGGGGCTGAACAGCGCGATCCGCGGGACGTCCCGCCCGGTGTCGAGCGCCCGGAGCATCGACCGCAGACCGATGAAGAAGGGGGCCAATCGCTCCACGTGTGACTCGTGGAACGCCGCCGGGAGGAGTCGCGAGACGACGAGCCGGTTCTCGAGCGCGTAGCCGAGCCCGTGCGGCACGCCGGTGCGATCGCCGAGCACGTGCCAACGACCGTCGCCGTGGCGGGCGAGCACGGAGGCGTGGAGATGGAGATGACGCCCTCCCGGCAAACGAATGCCGTGGCAACAGCGGAGGAACGCCGGATGGCCGAGGACGAGCTCGGCGGGCACCACCCGTTCTTTCAGGAGATGCTGCGGGCCGTAGAGATCGGCAAGGAGGGCGTCGAGGACCCGCAGGCGTTGGCTGATCCCCGCTTCGATTCCCCGCCAATCGTCCGCCGCGATGACCAACGGGATCGGATCGAGGACCCACGGACGCTGCCCCCCCTGGGCATCCTCGTGGATGTTGTAGGTGACGCCGTTGTCGCGGATCAGCCGCCGCGCCTGCTCCCAGCGCTCGGACAGCTCCGCTGGATCCCACTGCCGGAGAATCGATGCCAGCCGCCGCCAGTGGGGGCGGGGCTCGCCTGCCGAGGCGAACTCGTCGTGTGAGCCGGCTGGAACGCGGTACGACGCGAACGGATCGACCGGCCCGAGGGGCTCGGTTTCGGGGTGGGGCATCGGCGGCAGAGACTCCGGAATGAGCCCGAGTGTACCACGCACGCCGGTCAGCCACTCAATCGGGGAGCGTCGCCTCCAACTCGTCGACGAGGGAGGCGAACCTCGTCAGCGCCGTGGCCACCGGCTCCGGCCGCTCAAGATCGACGCCCGCATCACGGAGCAGTTCGAGCGACCACCGCGAACAGCCGCCGCGGAGGAACCCCAGGTAGGCGTCGAGCTCCGCTTGGCCACCGCCGGCCACCCGTTCGGCGAGGGCGATCGCGGCCGACAATCCGGTGGCGTACTTGTAGACGTAGAACGGGCTGTAGAAGTGGGGGATCCGCAGGCACTCCAGTTCGAGCTGGTCGTCGATGACGAACCGGGGTCCGAAATAGGCATC
Source organism: Candidatus Kuenenia stuttgartensis (assembly GCA_943332855.1). Taxonomy (GTDB): domain Bacteria; phylum Planctomycetota; class Planctomycetia; order Pirellulales; family UBA1268; genus QWOP01. Next base: position 10,898 of record CALQRA010000018.1, on the reverse strand, counting down.
GAGCAGTCCCCGGTAGAGACCGCGGATGTGCTCGAGCGTCAGCGGCTGGCCGGCTTCGGCCGAGGCGTGTGTCAGCCGCTCGAACTCGGCGAACATCGTCTGTCTGACGATCGTGGCCCGGATGCCGTCGATCTCCCGGGCGAGGATCGCCGCCCGCTCGCGCGGGGTCCGCGCCCTGGCAAGGAGCGCCCGGGCGAGGAGCTGCTCGTTGAACGTGCTCGCCACCTCGGCGACGAAGATCGTGTAGCCGGCGAGCTGGTAGGGCTGAGCCTCCGCCGAGAGCCGCGTGTGCATCGAATGCCCCGCCTCGTGGGCGAGCGTGAACACGTGCTCGATCCCCTCCTCCTGGAAGTTCATGAGGATGTAGGGATCGGAATCATAGGTGCCGGAGCTGAAGGCCCCGGACTGCTTGCCGGCGTTCGGGTAGCGGTCGCACCACCGCCCCCTTAAGCCCGCCTCGAGGCGGCGGCGATACTCGGCACCGAGGGGCTCGAGGGCACCGACGACAAGCCCCACCGCCTCGTCCCAGGTGTGCTGCAGGGGCACATCCTGGGCGAGGGGGACGTAGCAATCGTAATGGTGGATCTCATCGAGGCCGAGGAGACGGCGGCGAAGATCGTAGTAGCGGTGAACGGCGGGGAGATGCGCGCGGACGGCGGCCACGAGCTGGTCGTACACCACCACCGGGATGTTGTCGTTGAACAGCGCGGCGCCGACGGCGGTGGGATGGTGGCGCACCCGGGCGGCGTAGACATCCCGCTCCACCGAGCCGGAGAGGGCAGCGGCGAGCGTGTTGGCGTGGGCGGCGTACTCGTCGTAGAGCTGGTGGAAGGCGGTCCGGCGCACGCCCCGATCGGCATCGAGGAGAAACGTCGTGAAGGTGGCGTTGGAGAGCTCCGACGATCTCCCCCTGCCGTCCACAACCGAGCCGAACTTCATGTCGGCGTCGGTGAGCTGCCGAAAGACCTTGGCGGCGGTCCCGGCGAATGTCCCCTGCATGGCGAGCAGTTTTTCCTCCCGTTCCGAAAGGACGTGCGGACGGGTGCGAACGAGCCGCTCGAGGCCGATGGAGTGGGGCGTCAGGATCGGCAGGTCGAGCCAGGCGGCGAGCGTCGCCGGATCGATGCCGAGGATCTCGGGCCGGAGAAAGCTCGTCTTCTCCGCCAACGACGTGGCGACATGCTGGAATCGCCCCACCATCCTCTGCGGCTCCGGAGCGGCCTGATCCTCGCTGGCCCGCAGATGCGCGTAGGTGCCAAGCCGGTCTCCCACCCGGTCGACCTCGATGTCGTAGGCGAGGCAGCTAGCGAGATCTTCCGGCGAACGGCCGAGCGTGCCGGCGAAGGCCACGAATCGGGGGATCATCCCCTCCCAGGCCGCCAGAGCCTCTTCCCACGCCCCGTCGGAGGCGAACAAGCTCCCGAGATCCCAGGTATCCCCCACCGGGATGTCTCTGCGGGCCTTGAGAGCGCCGTCGGTATCGCTGCAGTCCATTCGGGGGGAATCCTTTCTGGGGAAACGGGGGGACGAGATCATGGGCCGGACGCGGGGGGGGCGGCTGTCACAGCCGCCACACGGCGCTCCCCCAAGCGAGGCCACCGCCGAACCCGCACACGGCAATCGTGCTGCCGGGCCCGACGCGCCCCTCGCGCCAGGCTTCGTCGATCGCCAGCGGAATCGACCCGCTCGAGGTGTTGCCGTAGCGGTCGATGTTGACGGCAAACCGATCGGCCGGCACGCCGAGGGCCTGCCGCGTTGCCTCGATGATCCGCAGATTCGCCTGATGGAGGACGAAGCAATCGATGTCGTCGAGCGTGAGGCCGGCGGAATCGACCACGGCGCGGAGATTCTCCTCGGCCAGGCGGATGGCCCACTTGAAGACGGCCCGGCCGTCCATCCGCATGAACTGCTCGCGCCGGGCCAAACCCTCGGCGCTCACCGGTTGGCGTGAGCCGCTCATCGGGCAGATGAGGAGGCCGGCACCGCGGCCATCGGCCCCGAGCGCGAAGGAGAGGAGCCCGTGCTGTTCGCCCGCGGCAGGATCCTCGATCCGCTCCAGGAGCACCGCCCCCGCGCCGTCCCCGAACAACGGCCAGGTCTTGACGTCGTCGGGATCGACGACGCGGGAGTTGGTGTCGGCACCGATCACCAGTGCGTGGCGGCTGGCTCCGGTGGCGACAAACTGTGCGGCCGTGATCAGGGCGTAGACGAATCCCGCACAGGCTGCCGTCACATCCATCGCCGGTGCCACGATGCCGAGCCCCTCCTGGACGATGCAGGCAGTCGACGGGATCGACATGTCGGGGGTGAACGTGCCGAGGACGAGGAGATCGACGTCCGCCGGGGAAACGCCGCTGTTGCGGAACAGGTCGCGCCCCGCCGCCGTGGCGAGATCGCTGGTGGCCATCGACGCCGGCGCGTGCCGCCGTTCGCGGATCCCGGTCCGTTCGAGGATCCACTGTGCATCACAGCCGAGCCGGGCGAGGTCCTCGTTGGTGACGACTTCGTCCGGAACGGCATGCCCGACCCCGCGGAGCCGGAAGCCGGTGGTCCTGCCGAACCGCGACGCGCGGGGCGACGTGAGGATGTCAGACATCACGATCCGGCCGGTGGCACGGGCTCCGGTGTCGCGGGAGGCACCGGGGCGTCGACCGGCGCGGCGGGCTCGGTCGCAGCGGGAGCGGGCGCGTCTGCCGGCGGAACGGTGTCCCCGACCGGGGCTGAAGGAGCCTCCTCCCCTGCAGGGGCCGGAGGTGCCGCGTCGGCATCGGCATCGGCGGGGGCATCGGCGGCCGGCGGTGCGGCCGTCTCGACCGAGGCGTCTGCCGCCGGGGCTGGCTCCGCCGGCGGGGGTGTCGGCGCGGGGCGGGCTCTGGGGCGACCCAGGGGAGCCCCCCCACCGGCACCGAAGGGCAATCCTCCCCCCGGCGGCCCGACATCGGCGGCATCGGTCCCCTTTGGCTGCACGACCGTGGCCCGATTGAGATGGATCTTCGCAAACTCCTTCGCCGGCACGATGTAGTACCAGTCGGCGAACCGGGCATTGAGCTCACGGACACGGCGCTGGGCCGCCTTCACCTTCGCGTCGTAGTCGTCCTGGCGCCGTCGGTTCTCCCGTTCCACGGCACGGCGCGCCTCGAGCGCTGCCTGGGCCTTGGCCTCCGCTTCGTCGGCCGCCTTGAGTTGATCGGCGGCATCCCCCTCGGCGGCAGGCTCCTTGCCGCTGGTCCCGGCTGGCTCCCCGCCGTCGGCCGGCACCTCCTCGAGGAGTGGTTTCTCGAGGAGCCCCTCGTTGAATCGGGCCATGACGAGGAGGTACCGCCCCGTCGACTCGTCCGCCACCACATCCGCGCCGGTGCCACTGCCCACGGAGGTGCCGGCACCGAACCGGAGCACGTATTCGACGCCGTCCTTCATCCCGACGATCGTCTCGCCATCGGTCGAGAGGATGTCGCCTGACTTCAGCGGCAGGAAGCCGCGCTGCTGCATCGAGCGCACCGCCTCCTCGTCGGCGGTGAACTTCTCCTCCGCCTTGAGCTCCGCGGAGAGACCGGGCGGCTTGCGGACGACGTCGATGATCTTCAGGTCGCCAAGGGCGTTGCGCAGATCATTGAGCCGTGGCGCGGCAAGCTCCTCCCCGTCGCCGAGGGTCTCGAGCTTTGGCTCGGCGCCGCCGGCGAAGGCCTCGAGTCCGACGAGTGTCCACTGCTGGTCCTTGTCGTCGTAGGCCACCTCGATGCGGTCCTTGCGATTCTGCTCGACACGGACCCTCCCCCCCGACTCGACCGCGCCGAGCGAGTAGTCGTCGAGTACGGCGCGCCGCACGTCCCACGGCGAGAGCTTGAGGAGGTCCTTCTCGATCCAGTCGTCGAAGCGCGTCGTGAACTTCGAGGTGTCGATCTCGACGCGGTAGACCGGATCCTGCCCCGCCTTGCGCACGAATCGGAGCTTCTTCCCCCCGGCGGCGGACGCCCCGGGCCGTTTGTCCTCCTTGCCGACGACGAGGCGCGCGAGCTTGCTTCCACCGGCATCGCGGATCTCGATCAGCTCGCCGACGCCGGTCATGCCCGGCTTGATCTTCTCCGGATCGGGCTCGATGACGCCGTAGGTCTCGTGATCGGCCGCCGACGTGCTGACGACGTCGAGCGACTCGAGATCGACCAGTTCCGTCGCCGCCGCGGCGAGGTGTTCCTTGGCATCGGCCGGGTAGTTCTGGTGCGACGGAAGCACCCACACCCCCCCCGCCTGGATCACCTTGAACGGCTGCAGCGTTGCCAGTTCCTCGTCGTATTTGACCACTTCGAGGCTGGCGGCCTTCTGGACGTCGGCGAGTTCGGGAAAGAGGATCCGCTCCGCCTCTGGCTTCACCTCACGGCTCTGGTAGCGGGGCTGCGCGAGCCAGCCGAGGAGGAGCATGCCGGCCCCTCCGAGGAGAAACAGCGAGGTTCTCCCCCACACGCCGCGTGAAGCTCCGCCGGCGTCCTCCTCCATTCGGCGACGCACCCGGGCGCCAGCTCCCCCGATGGGAAGGGACGGAGGCACGTCGTTGCGAGTGTGATGATTCCGGGCCCTGTGGTCGTCTGCCATGATTCTTCTCTCCGGGGAACTGTCCCGTGTCGGTCGGCTCTCGTGTCGGTCGGCTCTCGTGTCACGGGGGCCGACGGCCGTGGTCGCTCACCGCAGCCGCGTCTTCGCCACGCCCTCGCGTTCCTGGGCCCGGCGGCGGAAGTAGACGAAGAACGCCACCACCAGCGGCGGGATCGGCGGCAGGAGCACCGCCAGCCACTTCTGCCGGTCCTGCTCCTGTCGAACCTTAGCGCCGAGTTGGCGTTCGACCTTCTCCATCTCGATGTCGCGCTGCCGGGTGAGCTGCTCGGTTTTGGTCTCCAGGCGCCGCTGCGCCAGCGCCCGCTTCGCGGCCAGCTGCTGCATCATCTGCATCGCGGCTTGGGGATCGGCGTCGCCGCTGGCCTCGAGCTCCTTGATCTTCCGTTCGAAATCCCCCACTTCCTTCTCGAGCTGGCCGTTCGCCTCGCGTTCGGCGAGGTCGCACTGCTCGATGAACTTCTGCCGCTCCGTGTCGGCCTGCTCCCGCGCGTCGGCGACGGTCGCCTCAATGCGCTCGAGCGTGCGGTGCTTCGGCTTTCGCTTGCGGATCTCGAGAAACCGCTCGTCGCCGGCGAGCGAGTCGAGGATGTTGAGGGCAAAGGTGACGTTGTCGAAATCGAGCCCGAAGACCTCGTCCTGACGGTTCCGCAGACCAAAGATCCGGCCATCGAGGAGATCGATGTCGGCGACGATGACGGCCTTCACCGGGGCCCCCTCGCTGCCGGCCGGGGGCCGGCGCTCGATCGCAGCGGCGAGGACCATCGCCTGCTTCCCCTGCTTCTCAAAGACCTGCAACTGCGCCATGTCGCCGCGGTTGCGCATCACTTGCTCGACCTCGATCGTTCCGGATCGCGTGCTCGTCTGGACCAGCGGCGTCCAGTCGACATCGGCGGTGTCGTCTTTCGAGACGGCGCCGGGGAAGGGGAAGAGGATTTCCTGAAGGCCGGCCGTCACGGCGCTGGTCTGGCTGAAGGAATCGGCGAGGCCGGACCCGAGGCCAAGATCGTTGTCGATAAACACGAACTCATGCGGCATCTGGAGCTTCGGATGGGGGTTGTAGTCTTGCCAGATGACGAGCGACCCCGCTCCCATCTGCCCCATCGCCGGCCGCCCCTCCCGCGCCGCGGGCTTCGCGCCGAGCACCTGCCAGAGGAGACCAATCTCCCCCTTCGGTTGCCCTTGGGGCTGGAACATCGCCATCGGCCCCCCGGGTCCACGCCGCGGCTGGTCGGTCCCCGGTACGCCCGTCATGAGGACGGGGAGCGGATCCTCGAAGATCGCCACCGGTTGGCCCTCCCGCACCGCGGCGACGAGATGCCCCATCTGCTCCGGGCCGAGGGTCGACGGCTGGACCGCGAGGAGGACGTCGTATTTCTCGGTGATCGGCGCCGTGGCATCGACTTGGACAACGTCGTATTGCTTCTCGAGCTCGTCGACGATCGCCTGCCGGGGCCGCTGCTGGCCGGTCATCATGTCGACGCCGCCGAACAGATCGGCGTCGGTCGTGAGCACACCGAGGCGCTTCCGCCCCTCGTTGCCCACGGTGGAGATCGAGCGGATCAGCTCGTACTCGACCGGCGTGCCCTTGTCGAAGAACGGCACGACGACCTTCTCGAGGCCGCTGGTGAAGGCACAGCCGAGGAAGATGTCCTCGTCGCGGTACGTGCCGCGGACCCGCGACATGACCTTCACCGGCTCGATGCCGAACTGCTGCCTGGCCAGGGCCGCGGCATCGGTCTTCGGTTCGGCCGACACCACCTGGACATTCACCTTGCCACGGCCGAGTCGCTCGAACTGCCGGAGCATGTTGAGGAGCGTCAGCCGCGTCTGGGTGTATTCCTCGGGGACGCTCGGGCTGACGTAGGCGGTGATCTCCACGGGGCGGGGGGGATTGAACTCCGCCAGGAGCTTGCGCGTGTCGGCCGAGAGAGAGCTGATCTGCTCCGCGGAGAGGTCGTGGCGGACATCCATCGCCCGGCAGACGAGCACCGACCCCAGCGCCACTCCAGCCAGCCCCAGCGCCCGCAGCGCGAAATGGACGCCGAGCTTGGCGCCGTCGCGGCGTCCGGTCCAGTGGCGGCGGCCGATGAGCACCATGGTGATGTAGAGGGCCACGGCCACGATCCCGAGAAAGAACACGGCCGACGACACGCTGATGATCCCGCGGCCGAAATCGGAGAAGTTCTCCGCCAGACTCCAAGCCCGGACCCGATCGGCCATCTTCGGATCCATGACCGTCACCGCCTGATCGGCCACGGCGAGCGGCGCGTTGAGGATCAGCCCGAGGATGAAGGCAACGGTGAGGTTGCTGGTGAGGAAGCTCGCCACCATCCCGATGGCGAGCATCGACAGCCCGACAAACCAGTAGCCGAGGTAGTTGGTGAGGAACAGGCCTCCGTCGGGAGTGCCCCAGCGCAGGAGGATGATGAGATTGCAGATGCAGGAGAACATCAGGGCGACGGTGTAGATCCCGACCGTGGCGAGATACTTGCCAAACACCACCTCCCAGTCGCTCGCCGGGATCGTCAGCAGCAGTTCGTCGGTCCCCTGACGGCGCTCGTCCGCCCACACGCTCATCGTGATCGCCGGGATGAAGACGAGGAGGATGAAGGGGAGGTAGCGGTTGAGCTGGTCGAGATTGGCGAGGTTGGAGTTGAAGAATTCAGGGGGCCAGAAGGCCGCCAGCGACCCGAGCAGCACGAACACACAGATGAAAACGTAGCCGGTGGGACTGGAAAAGTAGGCGACGAAGTTCCGCTTGAACACCGCGTCGAGAACGTGCCAGTTCATGATGCTTCCCCGGACTTGCTGTGAAACGGATCGGTTGAATGTCGTTGATCGATGCGGCCACCCCGGCCCGGGGTGGTGATGGGCAGGTGCCGGCCCGCCCCGCGGGGAACACCAGCGCCCGGCGTCACGCCGACCGGGTCATCTCGTAGAAGTGTTCGTCGAGCCCGCGGCCGTCTCGGACGAGGTCCCGGGGCGTGCCGTCGAACCGCTTTCGTCCCTCGGCGATGAGGATCACACGATCCGCCAGGGCGTCGACCTCTTGGAGGATGTGCGTGGAAAGGAGGATCGTTTTTTTCTCACCCAATCGGCGGATTGTTTCGCGCACCTCGCGGATCTGGTTCGGATCGAGGCCGCTGGTGGGCTCGTCGAGGATCAGCACGTCGGGCTCGTGGAGGAGCACCTGCGCCATGCCGACACGCTGCCGGTAGCCCTTGGAGAGCTTCGAGATCGCCTTGCCGATCACGCTCCCGAGTTGGCACTGCTTCACCACCGCCTCGATCCGCTCCTCCTTCTGCCGTTTCTTCATGCCCCGGGCATCAGCGAAGAATTCGAGGAGCGTCCGTGGCGTCATGTCGGGGTAGAGCGGGCCGTTCTCCGGCAGATAGCCGAGCCTGGTCGCCCCGGCGAGGCGGTCGGTCGACATGTCGTGACCGGCGATCCGCGCCGTCCCGGCCGACGGGGCCAGATAGCCGGTGAGGATCTTCATCGTCGTGCTCTTGCCCGCACCGTTGGGCCCGAGAAATGCTACGACCTCGCCCCGCGGCACGCGGAACGAGACATCCTCGATGGCGATGAAGGGACCGTAATACTTGCAGAGGCCGTCGGCCTCGATCATGGCTTCTCCGCCAGGACTGTTCGTTTCAGACATGGCTGATGGGCTGCTGGTCGGGTGGAGGGATGAAGAAACAACCCATTCTGGGGTGTGGAGCCCCCGCTGGGCAATCCCCCGGCCCTACCCGGCCTGACCGCGGGCCCGTGGCGGCCGTCGCGGCCGCTGCCCGGGAAGCCCAGTCAGGCGGGGACGGCACTCCCGCGGGGAAGTGGTTCGCGCCACGGTCCAGCGGCGCCCCTCCGCCAGGCGACATGGCACAGCCAGTCGTCGAGCGTGGCGGGATGGTCACGACGGACATGCACGCCGCGGGTCTCCTCCCGCTCCAGCGCCGAGCGGATTATGAGCCGGGAGACTTCGAGCATGTTTTGGAGCTGCCATCCGGCCGGGTCGGAGAATTGCCGCGGCAAGACGTACCGGCACCAGCCCTCGACCGTGTCGAGCGCTTCGCTCAGCGAGTCGCCGATCCGCTCGACACCGACATGTCGCCACATCAGGCTGCGGAGGGAGTTGCGGATATCGGCCAGGTCGAGAGCGCCACGGGTGTCGGCAACGCGCGGGTTGGCAAGCGGGGGGACACGGAAATCGTCGGGCGGCCCGGCGAGGATGTCGGCGCTGGCGGCACTCCCCGCCCTTGCGCCGTAGACAAGCCCCTCCAACAAGCTGTTGCTCGCCAGCCGGTTGGCACCGTGAAGGCCGCTCGACGTCACCTCGCCGGCGGCGAACAATCCCGGCAGGGTCGTCCGGCCGATGGCGTCGACGACGGCCCCTCCGACCATGTAATGGGCCCCCGGCCGCACCGGGATCCGGTCCCGGGCGAGATCGAGACCGAACTTCGCACAGATTTGGGCCATCCCCGGGAACCGGGCGAGCACTCCGGCGGCATCGAGATGCGACAGATCGAGGTAGACGTTGGAGTGGTGGGTGCGGGCCATGACGACGGTGATCGCCCGCGACACGACATCACGGGGGGCGAGTTCGGCGCGGGGATCGAAGTCGGGCATGAACCGGTGGCCATCGCGATCGACGAGCCATGCACCGGCACCGCGGACGGCCTCGGTGATCAGGCTCCGGGAACCGCCGGCGATGTAGAGGACCGTCGGATGGAACTGCATGAACTCCATGTCGCGGAGCTCGCACCCGGCGCGCCACGCCAGCGCCATCCCGTCGCCGACGGCCCCCTCGGGATTGGTCGATTCCCGGTAGAGCTGACCGGCACCCCCGGTGGCGAGGATCGTGCGTCTGGCCCAGACGAGCGTCTTGCCATGCGCGCCGTTCCACACCAGCGCCCCCCGGCAGCTCCCTTCGTGCGTGAGGAGGTCGATGGAGAACGTGCCGGGCCACATCGCGATGTGGTCGAGCCCTTGGACCCGTTCGATGATCGCCCGCATCACCTCCCGGCCTGTGGCGTCACCGAGGGCGTGGACGATCCGGTGGTGGCTGTGCCCCCCTTCCCGCCCCAGTTCGAGCAGGCCGTCACGCTCGTCGAACTTTGTCCCCCAGGAGATCAACTCGGCGATCCGCTGTGGCGCCTCGCGCACGACCGAATCGACCACCCCGTCGTGACACAGCCCGACGCCGGCCACGAGCGTGTCGGCAACATGGTTGTCGAAGCGATCCTCCGGATCGACGACCCCCGCGATCCCCCCCTGTGCCCATTGGCTCGACGAAGTCAGAAGATCGTCCTTCGTGACGACGGTGACCGAAAGCGAAGGGTCGACCGCCAGCGCGGCACGGAGCCCGGCCACACCTCCCCCGAGGACGAGGACGTCGGTGAAACAGTGCTGGACTCGCTTCGGACCGAAGGCGACGAGGTACCGCGGGCCATCGAACACCTTGGTCATTCTCCGGTTGTCCCCTGGGTATAGGCCTTGAACTGCTCCCGATATTCGCTCGGCGGCCGGCTTCGTCGCCCCTCCGCCTGCCCCCCCTTCACGTCCGCCGGCACACCCCGGCTGCTGCGGGCCCCCTCGGCCCGCAGACCGAGGCTCCGCACCGCCCGATCAAACTCGCTCCGTTTGACCGGATCATTGCTCTTTTCGAGGGACCGCATCGCCTCCCATCGCTGGAGGAAGGCCCGCGCCTGATCCCGCGTCCAGCCGAGCTCGTCGAGAAGATCCGTCCTCCCCTTGTCGAGATCATCCTTCAAGCTCCGAACCGCCAGATCGGCAGCGTTGCGGGCATGCGCAGTGTCCTGATCCCCCCATTCGGCTTCGGTCTTGGGGGCCTCGCCGTCGCGGCTGGGCTCCTTGTCGGGGGCTGTTCCATCGCCATTCGACCATCCACCACTCCCCGTCGGGCTTGCGGCCGATCCGGGTTGTCCGTCGGGCGGCTGGTCGGGCTCGGCCCCGCCGCCCCCTTCCTGATCGCCTTCTTGGGCACCACCAGCTTGGTCGCTGCCTGACGGAGGTTTCGGACCGGCCTGGGAACGTTCACCGCCAGATTTCGCTTTGCCGCCAGGCTTCTTGCCTCCCTCACCCTGCTCTCCCTCACCACCGCTGCCTTCTCCCTCACCCTTCTGGCCCTCACCCTTCTGGCCCTCACCCTTCTGGCCCTCACCCTGCTGGCCCTCACCCTTCTGGCCCTCACCCTGCTGGCCCTCACCCTGCTGGCCCTCACCCTTCTGGCCCTCACCCTGCTGGCCCTCACCCTGCTGGCCCTCACCCTTCTG
>CALQRA010000017.1 GCA_943332855.1 Candidatus Kuenenia stuttgartensis | reverse complement strand
TGGCGAGGGGAGGCTTCGGTTCCACGGCCGGGTCGATCGTCTCTTCAAGAGCGGGGGGAAACTCGTCAACCCGACCGAGATCGAGGCGGTGCTCGGGCGTCATCCGCTCGTCCGGCAGGTTGTTTGCCGGGGGGAGCCGCACGATCTGCTCGGCTTGATCGTCGTCGCCGAGGTCGTGCCCGAAGGTCCCTTCCCGGATGCCGAAGCCACGCTCCGCCGGCATTGCGACGATCATCTCGAGGCGCAGGCCGTTCCCCGGGAGATCCGCCTCATCGACCACTTGCCGGTGTCGGCATCGGGGAAGACTGATCTCGGCGCCGTGAGCCCCCGGGGGTGAACGCTCCTCCGGAGAAAAGAGAACGGGCCCGGCGCTTTCGCACCGGGCCCGCTTGATGGGCGTGCTGAAGAGGCTGGAAAAGCGGCTACTCTCCCTTGGCCTCGCTGCTGTCGCCCGCCGGCACCGCCGCCACGGGTTCGGCGGTGACGACGCCGACGAACTTCAGCTGCTTCTTGTCGGCGACCTCGATGCAGTCGACCTGGATCGTGTCCTTGCCGATGAACTCCCCCTTGAGAAGCTCTTCGGAGACCGGATCCTCGATGTAGTTCTCGATCGCGCGGCGCAGTGGCCGGGCGCCGAAATCGGTGTCGGAGCCCTTCTTGATGAGGAACTGCTTCGCCCCTTCGGTCAGCTCCAGCTTCAGGCCGCGTTCGTCGAGCCGCTCGCGGACCTTCGCCAGCTCGATGTCGATCACCTTCTTGAGATCCTCGACGGTGAGGTGGTGGAAGACGATCACGTCGTCGACACGGTTGAGGAACTCCGGGCGGAAGAACTTCTCGATCCGCTCGTTGACTCGCTTCTTCATGCTGTCGTAGCCGGCGTCGTCGTCGGGCTTTTGGAAGCCGAATGCCGATTCGTTCTTGATCGCCTCGGCCCCGGCGTTCGTCGTCATGATGAGGATCGTGTTGCGGAAGTCGACATTCCGGCCGAAGCTGTCGGTCAGCCGCCCCTCCTCCATCACCTGGAGGAGCATGTTGAAGACGTCCGGATGGGCCTTCTCGAGCTCGTCGAGGAGCACGACCGAGTAGGGGCGGCGGCGGATCTTCTCCGTCAGTTGCCCCCCCTCCTCGAAGCCGACGTAGCCCGGCGGCGCGCCGATCAGCCGGCTCACGTTGTGCTTCTCCATGTATTCGCTCATGTCGATCTGGATGAGCGCGTCGGCATCGCCGAACATGAACTGCGCCAGCGCCTTGGCCAGAAGCGTCTTCCCCACGCCGGTCGGCCCGGCGAAGATGAAGCAGCCGGTGGGGCGCTTCGGATCCTTGAGCCCGGAGCGACTGCGGCGCACGGCCTTGGCGATGCTCTTGATCGCCTCGTTCTGGCCGATGACCCTCGTGTGGAGCTCGTCCTCCATCGCCATCAGGCGCTTGCTGTCCTCGGTCGACATCCGCGTCAGCGGGATTCCGGTCATCTTCGAGACGACCTCCGCTACCACCTCCTCGTCGACAACGCCGTCGGCCTCGCGCGACTTGTCGCGCCAGTCGCGGGTCATGTTTTGCTTCTTCTTCTTGAGCTTGTCGGCCTGATCGCGCAGGGCCGCTGCCTTCTCGAAGTCTTGGTTGGCGACCGCCTCCTCCTTCTCCTTGTTGAGGCGTTCGACCTCCTCGTCGATCTCCTTGAGATCCGGCGGCTTGGTCATCGCCTTGAGGCGGACGCGGGCCCCGGCTTCGTCGATGACGTCGATCGCCTTGTCGGGGAGGCAGCGGCCGGTGATGTAGCGGCTGGAGAGCTCCACGGCGCTCTCCAGCGCCGCATCGGAGATCTGCACGCGGTGGTGCGATTCATACCGGTCGCGCAGCCCTTTGAGGATCTCGACCGCCTCCTTCTTCGTCGCCGGCTCGATCATGATGATCTGGAACCGCCGGTCGAGGGCCGAATCCTTCTCGATGTACTTGCGGTATTCGTCGAGGGTCGTGGCCCCGATGCATTGGATCTCGCCACGGGCGAGGGCCGGCTTGAGAACGTTCGAGGCGTCGATCGCCCCCTCGGCGCCGCCGGCCCCGACGAGCGTGTGGAGCTCGTCGATGAACAGGATCGTGTTCTTGGCACGGCGGACCTCGTTCATCACCGCCTTGATCCGCTCCTCGAACTGCCCGCGGTACTTCGTGCCGGCGACCATCATCGCCAGATCGAGGACCACAATCCGCCGGTCGGCGAGGAGCTCCGGGACATGGCCGTCGATGACGCGCTGGGCAAAACCTTCGACGATCGCCGTCTTGCCGACGCCGGCCTCGCCGAGAAGGACGGGGTTGTTCTTTGTGCGGCGGCAGAGGATCTGGATCGCCCGCTCGATCTCGTTCTCCCGGCCGATGACCGGATCGAGCTTCCCCTGACGGGCCAGTTCGGTGAGGTCGCGGCCGAAGCTATCCAGCGCCGGGGTCTTGCTCTTCCCCGCCTTCGGTGTCGCCTCGCCGCTGCCGCTGGCCCCGGCGCCCGACGTCGCCCGACCGCCGAGCCCGGCGCGTTCGCCCCCTTCCCCCTCCATACCGTGGCCGAGGAGATTGAGGACCTCCTCGCGCACGTCCTCGAGCTTCAGCCCGAGGTTCATCAGCACCTGGGCCGCCACCCCCTCCTGCTCCCGGAGCAGCCCGAGAAGGATGTGCTCGGTGCCGACGTAGTTGTGGTTGAGGTTGCGGGCCTCCTCCATGGAATACTCGATCACCTTCTTGGCGCGTGGGGTCTGCGGGAGCTTCCCCATCGTCACCATGTCAGGGCCGCTCTGGACGAGCTTCTCGACCTCCATGCGGATCTTCCGCAGGTCGATGTCGAGGTTTTTCAGCACGTTGGCAGCGACGCCGCTCCCCTCTTTGATGAGCCCGAGGAGCACGTGCTCCGTGCCGATGTACTCATGGTTGAATCGCTGGGCCTCTTGATTGGCCAGTTGCATCACTTTCCGGGCACGGTCGGTGAAACGCTCGTACATGGGGAGTTCTCGGAGAGAGTGGCTTGTGGGGGGGAGTGGGCGGAGGTGGCCACCGAAAATGGCAGCCAGGGTCCCGACAACCCTAGACGATGCAAACCTTACGCCAAATCTGGTCGGGAATTCTAGGCGGCAGCCCGAATCGGGCAGGGGGGACCGTGGCGGCGACGGCCCTCCGGGCCCGGACAGGCTGGCGGCGCGGGCCGAAAACCTCCCTCTCCGCACCACGAGCCGTTTCCGGCCGATCGCCCCCATGGTGCGTGGCCCGGGCCCGAATCGTTCGCGGCGCCCTTTTCAGACAACAAGTCAGGCAGCGCGTCAGGCAGCGCGCCGGGGGGCCGTGTCGCCGCTGCTCCCGTCGGCAGGGAGGCGGAGGACCACCGCTTCAGCCCCTCCTTCCCCCTCGGCGGTTGGTGCCGGAAGCGTCGACTCCAGGCGGGAGAGTTCGCGGCGGATGACGCCGAGCCAGGGGCGCCCCGCATCGCTTCGGGAGAGTTTTTCAAGCGCCGTCCGCGATTCGGCCCGGCGACCGACGCGGCGCAGAAGGGTGGCGAGGAGGAGCTGGGCCTCGCCGTCGGTTGGCGCGACGACGAGGAGACCACGGAGCTTTGTTTCGGCCGCGAGCCAGTCGCGCCCCAGGTAGGCATCGCGGGCGGCGACGAACAGGGCCTCCGCCGCCGCGCTCCGACCGATCGGCAGCGGCGCGGGGAACGTCGTCACGGCCGAAAGGGTCGCCACGACCCACACGCCGGCCGTCGCTGCCCACAGGCCGAGGGCGAATTCCCTCCCCACCAGCTCCGTCCAGACCCACGTGAGCACGATCGCGACGTCGAGGGCGATGGCGAAGGCGAAGGCGAGGAGGAGTCCGGCGACGCTGCCGCGCAGCCAGAGCCAGGGCAATCCCGGCCAGAGGAGTGTCAAGGAACGGGTGGTGATCACGACCACTCCGGGCAATGGAACCTGGGGGACGGGCAAGGCCGGTAGGGGGGAGGAGTGTAGGGACCTGGCGCTGGGAGGCCAAGCCGAACCGGGGGGCCGAAAACCCCTCCTCCGCCCGCCGCACCGGCAGGGGGGACGGTCGAGCCGGGGGGCGCGGTGGTACAACTCCGGCATGACGATCATCCCCGGCCACGAGCGACCCGATTCCCCGGAGCAGCCCGCCGGTGCGGGGTTCCACGGAGCTGCGATCGCAGCGGACCGTCCGGGGAACGGAGGGGCGTGGCGGGCCCTCGATGCCTCCGCCAATCGGGCCGCCGAGGCGCTGCGGGTCATCGAGGATGTGCTCCGGTTCGTCCTCGACGATGCCCACCTCACCGCCGTTGCCAAACGCCTCCGCCACGATCTCGGCGACCTCCTCGCCACGCAACCGCTCCCCGAGCGGATCCGGCTGCGCGACGTCGCCGGGGATGTCGGCCCGGGGGTCGGTCCGGTCGGCGCGCTTCCGCGCCGGTCGCCGGCCGATCTGGTCGCTGCCAATGGGGCCCGCGCGGCGCAGGCGCTGCGGAGCCTCCAGGAATGGGCGCTCCTCCTCCAGCCGCTCCTCGCTCCGCGGTTCGAGGCGCTCCGCTACCGCCTCTATGACCTGGAGCGCGCGGCGCTCGTGCTGGCCCGCGCGAGCGAACGCCTCGCCGGGATCACGCTCTGTGTGCTCGTCGATGGCGGGGAGGATGCCGGCCGGTTCGGCACCCTCGTCGAGGGCTTGCTCGACGCCGGGGTGCGGATGATCCAGGTGCGCGACAAATCGCTTCCCGTTGCGGCGCTGGTCGATCGCGTCCGCGTGGCGGTCGAACTGTCCAGACGCCGGTCGCGGGCCGACACGCTGATCATCGTCAATGATCGTCCCGACGTCGCCGTGGCGGTGGGGGCCGGTGGCGTCCACCTCGGCAGCGACGACCTTCCCCTCGACCTCGTGCGGCGCGTCACCGGTCCGACGGCCGTCGTGGGGTGCACCGCGCACAACCTCGGTGAAGCGCTCGCCGCCGTCCACGGGGGAGCCGACTATCTCGGCGTCGGCCCCTGCTTTCCTTCGTCCACGAAATCTTTCGGGAGCCAGGCGTCGCGGGAGTTTCTCAATCAGGTCGCCGCCACGATCGCGCTGCCGGCGTTCGCAATCGGCGGCGTGACGCTCGATCGCCTCGACGAGCTCCGGGCGCTCGGGTGGCAGCGCGTGGCCGTGGCCGCTGCGATCACCCGCGCCGCCGATCCGGCCGCCATGGCAGCCCGGTTCATCGAGCGGCTGCAGCTGCCGGCGCCGGGCGTGGGAGCGGTTCCTGGGGCAAGCCGCGGGGATCGGCCCGGGGATCATCCCGGGGATCATCCTTGAGCGCTTCGACGAGGGCGCCGGCGATGTCGGCCTCGTCGCGGTTGCGGTAGCCGGCCCAGACGCGGCGGATTCGACCGTCGGGGCCGACAAGATAGGTGGTGGGGAACACCTCGAAGCCGTAGCCTTCGGAGAAGATCATCCGGACGACGCCGCGGGGATCGCACCACGGCTCGATCGCGATCCGCTCCCGGTCGAGAAATCGCTTCGTGTCGGCGGTGATCTCGTCGAGGTCGTCCGGCCCCCCCGCGCCGCACGATACCGCCACGAGCTGGAATCGATCGTCGTCGGCGAGTCTCGTGGCGATCCGGCCCAGGCCGGGCAATTCGCGGCGGCAGGGGGGGCACCAGGTGCCCCAGAAGTTCAACAGCGTGACCCGGCCGGTGAACGTCGGCGCGGGGCGGGACGGGTCGGCGATCGACACCAGCGGGATTCCCCCGATCCGCTTGCCCACCGCGGGGTGCGCCGGCGACGGGCCGGAGCAGCCCGGGCCGATCACCAGCAGGAGGGCGCCTGCCGCCACGAGGGTCGTGACCAGGGGGCCGCGAGCGCGGCAGGGGGGACGGATCAGGCTTATCATGGGATTCGATGCGACGAGTGACCGGGCTGGGATGGGATCGGGGCGGCGCCGGGGAGGGGCTTAGAGTGTACGAGGTCGAACTGAAGTTTCCCTTGGTGAACGTGGCGGCGGTGGAGGCGGCCCTCGGCAGGCTCTCAGCCAAAGCCCGGCCACCGATCGACCAGGCCGACATCTATTTCGCCCATCCCAGCCGGGATTTCGCCCACACCGACGAGGCCCTCCGGCTGCGGCGCGAGGGGGATGCCGTCGCGATCACTTGGAAGGGGCCGCGGCTCGGGCAGGAGGCGAAGACGCGGCGTGAGATCGAGCTCCCGCTGGCCGGGAGCGCCGTCGCTGCCGGGGCGGAGCCGACACTCGCAGCCTGGGGGGAGCTGCTCGAAGCCCTCGGCTTCCGCCGGGTTTGGGAGGTGCTGAAGCGACGGCGGCGGTCAGAGGTTTCCTGGCAGGGGAGCACGATCGAGGTCGCGATCGACACCGTGGCGGGGCTCGGCGACTTCCTCGAGCTGGAGATCTTGGCAAGCGAGGCGGAGATTCCGCTGGCCCTCTCCGCCCTCCAATCGCTCGCCGCCGAGATCGGCCTCGGCCAGCCGGAACGGCGCAGCTACCTCGAAATGCTCCTCGCTGCCCGGCCGCCCGATTGATCGGCCCTGCTGGGTCCCCTCATCGGAAAGCATTGCTGCCGATTCATCGGGCAGCGACTGCCCGCAAGGCGCGCTCTGGTTGATGAGCCCCTTCCCGTCGCCGCCAGTCAGCCAGTCATGGGGGGCGTCCGCCGAACGGGCGGAAAACCCACCGATCCCCTACGCCGGTTGGCTTTTCCCGCTGATTTATCCCAATCACGAGCCGAGGCGCGGCCCCGAATCCCCCCGGTCTGCCACGGCACCGAAGAAATTCAGATTTTTGGCGCAGCGTTTGCAAAGAGTTATCTCGGCGGCGTTGCGGCGCACATCAACATCAGATTTATTCCTTTCTTCACGCGGGGTGAGCTCATGGTCCTTCAAGGTTCGAGCCGTGCCGGAACGCACCGTCACGGTTTTACGCTGGTCGAATTGCTCGTCGTCATCGCCATCATCGGCACGCTCGTCGGACTTCTGCTGCCGGCCGTTCAAGCGGCGCGCGAAGCGGCCCGCCGCAGTGCCTGCTCCAACAACATGAAGCAGTTGAGTCTTGCGCTCCTCAACTCTGAATCGGCGACGAGGAAACTCCCTCCGTCGCAGATCGTTCCGAAGGCCTTTGGTGACCTCGCCGCTGGCAAGGGCTGGAACGACTACACGCTCGTCGGCCACCTCATCTATTTGCTCCCTTACATGGAGCAGACGCAGGTTTATCAGCCGTTCTCTGCCAACATGAAGATGAACCCCAGCGACTTCGCTGCCTATGGCAACGGCGCTGACCCAAAGCGTCAAAACTACTGGGTCTATCCGCAGGTCAACGCCGTCACCGGCACCCGGCTGGCCGGCCTGATCTGCCCGTCAGACAATGCCGAGGCGGCCCGGAAGACGGGCGGGTCTGCGGAGTTCACGACCTTCATCACGCTCGATCCGACCGCCGGCTCGAGCTACTACCTCAACGACGAGGCGCCCGATCCGATCACGTCGAATCACCACGTCACCAACTACCTCGGCTGCGCCGGGCGGAGTGAGCTCGACGGGGTGTACTTCACGTCGAATGCCGCCTACATCACGGCAGCCGACACCTACAACGGGATGTTCCGCAACAGCGAGGCGTCGGCGATCAAGGACTGCATGGACGGCACCTCGACGACGATCTGCTTCGGCGAGGTCCTCGGCAGCTTCACCGACGGCGTCAAGGGGGTCGGTCGCCAGACCTGCCTCTCTTACATGTGCGGCGCGATGCCGATGCACTGGATGACGACCTCCTTCGGTGGCAGCCGCTACGATCCCCGGGCCCGGACTTGGTATCGCTTCGGCAGCATGCATGCCGGCTCGTTGATCGGCTACTCGATGGTTGACGGCTCGGTGAAGTATCTCGCCGTCGACACCGATCCGCAGACCCTCCTCCAACTCGCTGGCCGGGCAGACGGCCAGTCGCTCAACACGTCGATCGACTGACGTGGCGTTCAAGGGTGGCAGCCGGTCCTGATCCGGGCCCGGCTGCCACCCGCACTCGCGAGAGGGATCGGGATCTGGCTCCTGGTGGCCAGGGCTGGCTCTGAGTGTGGTGCGGGTGAGTCGGTGTAGAGGGCTGATTGGCGGCGCGGGTCGAGCCGATTCGGCTGACCAATCCCGTCTCGGACGTGCGCCGCTGACGTCGTCAGCAGGCCCGCGGGCTGTGATCGAATCCAGAAGTCGACCATCAGGAGGGTTTATTCCGATGAGCGTGAGATGTGGGTGGTGTGCGGTGACAGCGCTGGCCCTCGCCGGAGCCGCCAGCGGGTTGGCCGGATGTTCGGAGGGCGCCAAGCCCGCCCCCGCGGCAGCACCACAAGGCGGGGTGGCTGATGGTGGGCAAGCCCCTGCGGCACCCCAAGGGATGGGTGTTCCGAAGCCCGGTAAGGCGGTCCCTGGAGCGAGTACGACTCCGGCTCCTGCCGCGCCGGCACCCGTTGCAGCGGCAACCGCCGCGGCCGCTCCCGCGGTGAAGGGGCCCTCGGTGAAGGGGCCTCCGAAGGGGAAGGTTCCGGCCAAGCTCCAGGGAAACAGCCCGCAGGCCGAGCCGTTCTGACGGATCTCGGTGCTAAGTGTCCGTGGAACAAGCTTGCGATTTTCCCACCCGCAGCTGGGTGGATCGCTGTTCCAGCTCCACTGGTCAACCTAGTCAAACCTCCCCCAAAGGATGGTGTTTTTCAGGGGCCGGTTTTTCAGGGGATTGCCCGGCCGCATTCGGCGCCGGGGCGATTGATCGAAAGCCCTGCCAGCCCAAAGCTCCGCCAGAGTTGGTCCGCTGGCCCTCCTTGGCCATGGAAAAAGTCATTCTTGACCTTTTCCAAATGGGGAAACCCCCCTCTATGGCCGATGTTTTCCGGGGTTTTCGGCCGCAAAACCCACCGGGGGGCACTCTCTCCTCGGCCTGCCGGCGTAGCCTTGGATCGGCGTGGCGGGGGTCAGTTGGAGCGGTTTTGCCGCATCTGACGGGCTGTCCGCCGGCCCTTCCGGGGAGATTATTTCTGCGGCAGTTTCATTGCCATACACCACAGACATGAGTAACCTGTGAGCAGGGGCAAGGGCGGTTGAGGGATCGGCACAAACTGCCTGCGCTGGAGGTCTGCGAGCCAGCGGCGGACGAATCAGCCTCCAAGGTGATCCGCCCTGCTTCGAATCATGATCCATTCTTGATCAACATCTTGATGATCCATTCAGTTGGTTTCTTGCCGGTTGGTTGTGGCGGGCTGGTCCGCCCCGGCACCTCTTCGTCATCCGGATTTTTTCCTTCTATTTTCACGGGGTGAGCTCATGGTCCTTGCAGGTTTGAGCCGTGCCGGAAAGCACCGCCACGGTTTCACGCTGGTTGAACTGCTCGTTGTCATCGCCATCATCGGCACACTCGTCGGGCTCCTCCTTCCGGCCGTTCAATCGGCCCGCGAAGCGGCCCGCCGCAGTGCCTGCCAAAACAACATGAAGCAACTTGGCCTCGCCTTGTTGAATTACGAATCTTCCACGAAGAAGTTTCCCCCCGGTGTTGTCGCGCCGCAGGATCCTAATGTCGTCGCTGGAGGAAATCCCTGGGATAAGTACACCTTCTGCGGCACGCTGGTCTACCTGTTGCCCTATATGGAGGAAACGGCGACCTCCCAGCCGTTCTCCAGCAGCATGAAGATGAATCCCAACGACTATGTCACGGCGGGGAACGGCAGCGACACGAAGAAGCTTCCCTACTGGAGCTACGCCGCGGTCAATGCCGTGACTGGCACTCGGATTTCGGCTCTCCTGTGCCCCTCCGACAACGCCGAGTCGGCGCGGAAGTTGGGTGGCTCGACCGATCTGTCGCTGTTCTTCATCCAGTCGCCGACGATCTACGGTGCCTACGGCGTCAACGACGATCCGCCGGACCCGATCACCCGCAATCACCAGTGCACCAACTACCTGGGGTGTGCCGGTCGGCTCAACGATGATGCACAGTACCTTGGTTTGACCGGGACGAATGCCACGAACGTCGATACCTACAAGGGCCTGTTCCGTAGTGTCGAGGCTTCGGCCATGAAGGACATCATCGACGGGACGTCGAAGTGCATCGCCTTCGGTGAGGTCACCGGAGGCTTCTACGACAAATCAGGCGCTTCCGCCAATGCCGCCGGTCAGCCCTACGGCAGGATGGGGACGAATCGGATGTATTCCTTTGCTTGGACTTCCGGGCCGGTGCCGATGCACTACATGGCCAAGTCGTTGGGTGGCACGCCCTATGATGCCTCCGACCGGAAGTACTACCGGTTCTCGAGCTTCCACTCCGGCGGCATGATCAACTACGTGCTTGCCGACGGCTCGGTGAAGGGGATCAACGTCTCCACTGATCCTGACACGATGTTGCAGTTGTCCGGGAGGGCCGACGGCCAGGCTCTCAACACGCCGGTCGATTGACCGATTCCCCGACCAGGCTTCCTGTCGGGCCGCCGGCCGAAAGGTCGGCGGCCCGACGAAGTCTTGGGGCGTGGCCCCGAGCTGATCTGCAGACCACCACCTCTCCCGCCTTTCCCAAGGATTCCAATTGATGACTACTCGTTGTTTCTCCTGTTGGCTGACGCTTGCCGTTGCCGCCGTCGTCATCGCCTCCGGTTGCTCGGAAACGAAGGCCCCTCCGGTCGCGCCTGTTGTTCCCTCGACACCGCAGCCCGGTGGGCCTACTGAAGGTGTGAAAACTCCTCCGAAAGCGACCAAGGTCGTCCCGGCGGAGAGTGCTCCTGCTGCTGCTGCCAGCCCTGCGGCTGCGGCTCCCGAGCCTGCTGGCGACGCGGCCCCCAAGGCCAACGCTCCGCGGGTGACCGGGCCGAAGAAGGGGGCCAAGGCGCCCAACAAGCCGACCGCGCCGTTGGCTACCGAGCCCCTCTGATTTTTTCTGGCCCGGCTTTTCCGGCCATGCATCAATCGCCTTTCCTTCAGCCCATCCTTCGGGCTGGGGGAAAGGCGTTTTTTTTGAGGCCTCGGGCGGTCTGTGGGATGGCTTCGGAAGCGGCGGGAAGCGCCGCGACTGGCGGGGGTTGTTCGCAGTCTGGGCTTCCGCGGCGGGGCCCGGGCCCGTCCGATCAGTGGCCGGTCCGATCACGCACGATCGTGTTGGTGGCATCGAGCACGATCACCGCCGGCTGGTGATGGCGGGCTTCCTCGGCGTTGTACTGGCCAAACGCCATGATCGTCAGCCGATCGCCCGGCTTGCCGAGGTGGGCCGTGGCGCCATTGAGCTCGATCGCCCCCGATCCAGGCGCACCGAGGATCACATACGTCTCGAACCGCTCGCCGTTGGCCATGTTGCCAACGAGGATCCTTTCGTAAGCCCGCAGGCCGACCTTCTCGGCCAGGTCGGCGGCGATCGTCAGGCTCCCCTCGTAGTCGAGCGAGGCGGCCGTGACGGCGGCACGGTGGATCTTCGACTTGAGCAGGCAGATGGTCATGGGTGGGCAGGGCGCTGGGCGTGGCGGCGGGAAGGAGGAAACGGTTTGACGCTTGCCATCAGCGAAAGGTGATGCAGACCGGGGCGGGCACCGGCACCGTCCGGCCGGTGAACGACAGCTTGCCGGTGGCCTGGTCGATGGCAAACAGGCTCACGCCATGGGAATCCTGGCCGGCCGCCAGGAGCCACTTGCCCGAGGGATCGATGGCGAAGTTGCGGGGTGTCTTGCCACGGATCGGCTCGGCCCCGAGGAACGTGAGCCGGCCGGTGGGGGGATCGACGGCATACATGGCGATCGAGTCGTGGCCGCGGTTGGATCCGTAGACGAACTTCCCCGACGGATGAACGGCGATCTCGGCGGTGGAGAATCCGCTTCGGTCGGTAATGCCAGCCGGGATCGTGGAGAGCGTCTGCACCGGCTCGAGGGCCCCGGCCTGGGCGTCGAAGTCGAACACCGTCACGGTCAGATCGAGCTCGTTGATGGAGTAGGCATGGCGACGGTCGGGATGGAAGGCGAAGTGCCGCGGGCCAGCCCCCGGCGCCATCGTGGCCGCCGTGTGGGGCGCGATCGTCCCTTTCCCGGCATCGAGGGCATGGACGAGGACTTTATCGATTCCGAGGTCGCAGACGACGGCAAAGCGGCCGTCGGGGGAGGGATCGATCGAATGCCCGTGGGGTCCTTCCTGGCGGGCCGGATTGACGCTCTTCCCCGCATGCTGGATGAACCCCGCCGGATTCCCTGCCAGCGCCGGCCGGAGCCTTCCATCGGGCTCGATCCCGAGGCAGACCGCGCTCCCGCCGCCGTAGTTGGCCGCCAGGACGGCCCGCCCCGAGGGATCGACCGACACGGCGCACGGCCCGCTGCCGCCGGACGACTGGTGGTTGAGCTGCGTGAGCACTCCCGTCGCCGGATCGATCGCCAGCGCCACGACGCTCCCGGTCGGCTTGCCATCGGCGTCGGCGACCTCGGAGACCGCATAGAGGAATGGCTGGGAAGGATGGAGGGCGAGGTAGGAGGGATTGCGCAGCTCCGCAGCGAGCGTGGGCTCGGAGAGCGTGCCGTCGGTGGTGTTGAAGCGAGCGACGTAGATCCCGGCCCCCTGCGGAGGGGCGCCGGTGTAGGTCCCGAAGTAGACGAGGCGCGTCGTGTCGGGATCGGCGGCAAACAGCCCCTCTGGCAGGCTGCCGATCGCTGCGGAGGCAAGCAGCCCGGTGAGCCCAAAGCGGGCAACGGACCGGCGGTCGAGTCGGGGGGTGTTCCAGGTCATCGTGGCTCCTCGGGCCGAAGGTGGGGGGCTGCGTCTTCCCGGCTCGGTCATCTCCGCGGCGCTTTGGGGACTGGAGCGGCCGACGTGCGCCGGCCAAGGGCTCCCAAAGGACGAGATGGGGGTTGGACGATGAACGGTCAAAACCTCATGCTGCCGCCGGCGCACGATCGCGTCGCTTCCGGAATCGTACCCCCATGGACCGCGGATTGCACGACCTCGACAGCGCCGCGGCCGGGGAGCGCCGTGCCCCAGCGGGGCCCGTGGATCGGGCTGCGGCCGAAGGTGGCCGCGATCAGGAAGCGGCGCGCGCCGCGTGGAACACCCTCGCCCTCGAGATCCATCAGGTGATCGTTCGGGTCGGATGGATCTTCAAGACCGAGACGATCATCATGCCGGCGGTCCTCGACGCCGTCGTCGATTCCGGCACGCTCCGCGGCCTGCTCCCGGTGCTCAATCGTGGCGGCCAAAGCCTCACGCCGCTCCTCTTCTCCGGCCGAATCTCCCGGGCGCCTGTGAAGAAGTGGGCCCTGATGCGCTCAAGCGCCCTCATGGCCGCCTGCTTCGCCCTCCTCGCGGTGGCGTGGATGCCGCTGACGGCCCGCCGCCCCGACCTTCTGGCGCTCCTCTTTCTTGTCGTCTACGCCACCTTCTCCTCCTGTAATGGGCTTAACCAACTCGTCGTCGCCGCGCTTCAGGGAAAGCTCATCGCCCCCGGGCACCGTGGCCGGGCGATGCTCGTGAGCGTCTCCCTGGGGAGCGTCCTGGCGATCGCGGCGGCTTGGCTGTGGCTCGGCCGCTGGCTCGAGGAGCCAGACGGCTTTCCAAAGATCTTCGCGGCGACGGCGGCCTTCTTCGGGCTCGCCGCGCTCGTGCCGCCGTTTCTCGACGAACCCCCTGACGGCGGCCATCCGGTGCTCCGGCAGCCCGGCGCCGTGCCGGACCGGCGCGGCTGGTGGTCGGCCTGTCGGGCGGGGATCGATGGCTGGCGGCAGACCCTCGCCGCGGACCCGAGCCTCGTCCGTCTGGCGTGCGTGGCGGCCTGCTTCTCGGCGGTGCTCATGCTCTTCCCCCATTACCAGGCCTTTGCGCGCGATCGGCTCGGGAGCCAGATCGGCAGCCTGCTGACCTGGGTCGTGGTCCAAAATGCCGCCACAGGGGGAGCTAGTCTCGTGGTCGGCCCGCTCTCCGATCGGCGCGGGACACGGGTGGTTCTTGTCTGGCTCGTTGCCCTCTCCGCGCTGACGCCGCTCCTCGTCACGGGCTTGGCCCGCGCGCCGCACGGGGTGGCGGTGGAATGGTTTTGGCTCGTCTACCTGCCGCTGGGGCTCAATCCGCTCTCGCTGCGGCTGTTCACAAACTACGCCCTCGAGTTGGCCCCGCGCCCGACCGAGCATCCCCGCTATGTGAGCATCGTCGGGGCGGCCCTGGCGGCGCCCTTCGTCGTCTCGCCGCTGGTCGGGTGGGGGGTCGACCGGCTCGGATTCGAGCCGGTCTTCATCCTCGGGGCCGTGGTGATCGCCGCCGGGGCCATCGTCGCCGCGGGGCTGCCGGAGCCGAGGCAGCGGCTCCCGCCGCCACTGGAAAAGGGATGACGGGCCGGTGGAACCCAGCCCCCCGTCCCGGCCGGAGGGGAAAAGGGGGCCCGCCGCGGCCGGATCCGTCGGTTTTGCCGGTTGCTCCGCCCCCTGACACCCCCTATCATGACGGGAATGTGGGTCTTTCGGTTCCTTTCCTTCCGCTTCCTAGGAGGCTCCTTCCCCATGATGAAGATTTCCCGTCTCGTCGCCGCTTTCGCTCTGGTCGCCCTGCTTGTCGGCTCGGCCGTTGTCTCGGCCGCCCCGAAGGAGCCGAAGGATGCCAAGTGCCCGGTGTCCGGCAAGGGTTGCAACCCCGAAAAGAGCGCCGACTTCGCCGGCGGCAAGGTCTATTTCTGCTGCGACAAGTGTGCCGGTGCTTTCAAGGGTGATTCGGCCAAGTTCGCCGCCAAGGCCAGTCAGCAGATGGTGTCGACCGGCCAGCTGACCCAGAAGTGCTGCCCGCTCTCCGGCGGCGAAACCAAGCCCGAGACGAAGCTCGCCGTCGGTGATGCCGAGGTGACCTTCTGCTGCAACAACTGCAAGGGGAAGGTCGAGAAGGCCTCCGACGAAGAGAAGGTCAAGCTCGTGTTCGGCGGCGACAAGAACGCCTTCGAAGCCGTCAAGAAGTGAACCCCGTCCAGCGTCCGCCGTTTCGGGGCTGCGAATTGCCCTAGGGCGGTGGGGTTGAAGATGAAATACTCCGCACGGGAGCCTTGCCCGTGCGGAGTTTTTTTGCGCGCCGGCCTCCCCGGAGCCTACGGCCATGCGCGTCTTCCTCTCTGCTGGCGAGCCAT
This sequence comes from Candidatus Kuenenia stuttgartensis, assembly GCA_943332855.1. Lineage (GTDB taxonomy): Bacteria > Planctomycetota > Planctomycetia > Pirellulales > UBA1268 > QWOP01. The sequence goes on along the minus strand of CALQRA010000017.1, from coordinate 23,321 downwards.
CCGGCGACCACCACGCCGCCCTCCTCGCCCGGGCGCTGCGGGCGCGCAGCCCCGACGTCGAATGCGTCGGGCTCGGTGGGCCGCAGATGGCTGCTGAGGGGGTCGAGCTCGTTGCCGATATGACCAGGCTGGCGGTGATGTGGTTCCTGCGGGTGATCCTGTCGATCCATCGGTTCGTCGATCTTGCCCGCCGCGCCGAGCGGAGCTTCCTCGATCACCGTCCCGATGTCTGCGTGCTCGTCGACTTCCCCGGCTTCCACTGGTGGCTGGCGTGGCGCGCGAAGCGGCACGGGATCCCTGTGGTCTTCTACTGCCCACCGCAGATCTGGGCGTGGGCGAGCTGGCGGAAGGAGAAGATGCGCCGGCTGGTCGATCATGTCCTGGCGCCGTTGCCGTTCGAGCATGACTGGTTCACGGCCGAGGGGATCCCCTCGACGCTCGTCGGCCATCCCTTTTTTGACGAGGTGGCCGTCGCCCCCGCGCCGACCGGCGCGCTCCCCGCTCCGTCGGCCCCCCTCGTGCTCCTTCTCCCGGGATCCCGCGGTCAGGAGATCAGCGCCAACCTGCCGTCGCTCCTGCGGGGGGCGGAGATCGTCGCGGGTCGGATTCCGGCCACCCGGTTCGTTGTGGCCGTCCTCCATGACCGTCACGCTGCGGTCGTCCGGGAGATGATCGCCCGCGCCGGCGGCAGTGCGGTGGAGGTCGTGGCGGGGAGAACGCGGAGCCTGATGGCCGAGGCGCGGTGTGCCATGGCCGTGAGTGGTTCGGTGTCGCTCGAGCTCCTCGCCGCCCGGCTCCCGGCGGTGATCATCTACCGGATCGGCGGGTTCGCCTACATCGTGCAGAGTTGGTTCCGGCATGCCCGGTTCATCACGCTGGTGAACCTCATGGCAGTGGCCGATCCGATCCTCCCGGTCCGCGGCGTCTTCTCCCCTCCGGCGGTCGTTCCCCCGGCCGATCCGGACGCGATCTATCCCGAATACCTCGCCGTCGGCGATCCGGCCGAACGGGCCGCCGGGCATGTCGTCGGCTGGCTCACCGATGCCGCGGCCAGGAGCTCGGTTGTCGAACGGCTCGACGAGGTCGCTGCCAGAGTGGCCCGGTCCGGTTCGGCATCCCGGGCCGCCGCCGCCGTCCTGGCGATTGCCGCCGGCGACGATCCGGCGGCGGCAGTGCGGGGCGTCGATGAAGCGATGGCCCGGGCAAAAGTCTTCCGCGCGGCCTGACGCTACACTTTTCAGCGGTGTCGGCCACCGCATCCAGCGGCGGAGCTTTCTATCCACAGCCTGTTCGGATCTCCCGCCTTCATGCTCGCCGAACCCCAGCAGACGCCGTTCGACATCGACTTCCACGTCGCCGGCGTGCCGGTGCGGATCTCCGGCCTTTTCTGGCTCGGCACCGGGCTCATCGGTTGGGGCGTCTGCCAGTCGTTTGCCCGCGGTGACCAGCGGCAACTGCTCCTCTACCTCGCCATCTGGACGGCCGTGGTGCTGTTCTCGATCCTCGTCCACGAGCTCGGCCACGCGCTCATGTACCGCCGCTTTGGCCAGGATGCCCGGATCATCCTCTACCACTTCGGTGGTCTCGCGATCCCGACCAACTGGGGGCGCCGGCGGCACCTCCGCCCCGCCGAGCGGTTCCTCGTCTCGGCGGCCGGGCCGGTCGCGCAATTGCTCCTCGCCCTGGTCGTCATCCTCGTCCTCCGCGCGGGTGGCTATCTCGTCCCCTTCCCGATCGAATCGGTCGGCGAGGCGCTCGGGCTCTTCACAGGCCAGCGGTTTCGGTCGGCCTACGGCTTGGCCCTCGCCGATTTCCTCCTCTACGTCAACGTCATGTGGCCGCTGTTGAATCTCATGCCGGTGCCACCGCTCGACGGTGGGCAGATGGTCCGGGAGGGGATGGAGACTTTCGGGGTAGCCGACGCCGCCCGGATCGCCGCGGTCATCGGGCTCGTTGTCGGCGGTGGGGTCGCCTACCTCGCCTTCAACCGCGGCGAGCAGTATCTCGGGATCATGTTCGCCATGCTCGCCGTGGCTTGCTACCAGAGCCTGCAGCAGTCGCCCCCCTGGAGACGCTGGAACTAATGCCCCGCGGGCCTGCCGAACCGGCCAACGGCCACCGTCTCACGGCGGTCGTCCTCGGTGCCAGCAATGTCTCGCGCGGTCAGGCCCGGCTCAATGCGGTGATCCGGGGGAGGTCCGCCGCGCCGGTCGGACTGTTCGTGGCCGCCGGGCATGGCCGGTCCTACGGCGCCAACAGCCGGGTGTGGATGCGGCGCCTCCCCTCGATCCTCGGCTGCGGAGTCTGGCGGGCCCTCGACCGCGAGGGGAGTGACCGGGGGCAGCTGGTTGCGCTGGTCACCGACATCGGCAATGACCTCCTCTACGGCTCCTCTCCCGCGCAGGTGGCGGCGTGGGTCCGGGAGGCGGTCGGTCGGCTCGTCGACCGTGGGGCGACGGTGGCGCTTGCCAGGCTTCCGCTCGAGGCGGTGCGCCGCGTCGGGCCGGTCCGCTACCGAGCCCTCAAGACGCTCTTCGTGCCTGGCTGTCCGCTGTCGATCGAAGGGATCCATTCGGCTGCGGCCGAGCTCGACGGCCTGATCGGGGATCTGGCGGCCGCCGCCGGGCTTTCCACGATCGATCAGCCAGGGGCGTGGTACGGCTTCGATACGCTCCATCCCCGCCGCCGGAACCTCGACACCCTCTGGCACCACGCCTGCGATGCCTGGGGCCTGCCACCGGCTCGGTGCTCCACTCGAGCCGGTTTCCGCGAATGGTCGCGGCTGGGGCGCCGGGGGGCCGAGGTGCGGATGCTCGGCCGGCGCATGCTCCACACGCGTCAACCGATCCGCCGGTACCCTGATGGGGGTTGGGTGGCGCTCTACTGATCGGTTCGACATCGTTCCGCTTTGGCGGCTGCTCTTGATCGCAGGGAGAATCTGAATCGTGACGACACGGGTGGTGGTCGTGATGGGGGTCAGCGGCATCGGCAAGACCGTCGTCGGTCGGGCGCTGGCCGACCGGCTCGGGTGGGCGTTCGAGGATGCCGATCGCTTCCACCCCGCGGCCAACGTCGCACGGATGTCGCGCGGGATCGCGCTGACCGACACCGAACGCTGGCCCTGGCTCGATGCCCTGGCCGACCTGATCACAGCGACCCTCGCCGCCGATGGGGGGCTCGTCCTCGCCTGCTCGGCCCTCGCCCGGCGCTACCGCGATCGGATGGGGGTGGGAAGGGATGGCGTGAGGCTCGTGTCGCTCGACGGCCCCCCCGAGCTCATCCGCGCCCGGATCGAGGCCCGCCGCGACCACTTCATGCCGGCCGCACTCCTCGACAGCCAACTGGCGGCCCTCGAGCGCCCCACCCCCGACGAGCGCCCGATCGTGGTGGGAATCGATGCCGCTCCGGACGCCATCGCGGCCCGGATCGTCACGGCACTCGAGCGCGCCGACGGCTGATCGACGGCTCACGGCGACGCCGGACCAGTGCCGCGCGTCACAGCACCGGCAGCGACGGGAGCGGCGGGCGGACGGCGTGGGCGGCGGCGAGGTTGCCGACGAGACGCTGGCAGATCGATTCGAGGTAGGGACGCGCCGCCGGATCGTCGTAATTCGCCGCGGTCGTGCCGGCATCGCCATGTTCGCGGATCGGGATCTGGATCGGCACTTCGCCGAGGAACGGGATCTCGAGCTCCTGGGCCGTGCGCCGGGCGCCGCCAGTGCCGAAGATGTCGTACCGCTTTCCCGTGTCGGGGCAGACAAAGACGCTCATGTTCTCCACCATCCCCAGCACCGGGATGTTCACCTTGCGGAACATGGCGATCGCCTTGGTGGCATCGAGGAGGGCGACGTCCTGCGGCGTGCAGACGATCACCGCCCCGGTGAGAGGCAGCACCTGCGAGAGTGTCAGCGCGATGTCACCCGTTCCCGGCGGCATGTCGATGATGAGGTAATCGAGCGGGCCCCAGGCCGTGTCACGGAGCATCTGCGTGATCGCTCCATGGAGCATCGGCCCACGCCACACGACCGCCTCGCCGGGGGGGACGAGATAGCCTATCGACATCGTCGGCATGGCGACCGGTGCGCCGGGGAGCTCCAGACGCGGGGGGATGATCTTCCCCTCCTCGATCTGCGGCCGGCCGGAGAGGCCGAGGAGATGGGGCACGCTCGGGCCGTAGACATCGGCATCGAGGAGTCCGACCTTGCTCCCGGCGCGGGCCAGGCCGATGGCGATGCTCGCCGCGATCGTGCTCTTCCCCACCCCCCCCTTGCCGGAGCCGACGGCGATCACGCTCTTCGCCTCGAGGCCGATCTGGCCGAGCTTCATCGGCGCCCGCTCGTGGGGCGCGATCGTCACCGCGACGTCGGCCACCGTCGGGAACCGGGCCCGCAGCATCTCCTCGATTCGGGCCCGTGTGGCGGCGTGGAGGATCGCGGAATGGCTCGTTAGCCCGATGACGACGGCGATCCTCCCGGCCCCGACCTCCGTCGACACCACCTGCCCGGTATCGGTCAGCGGCCGTCCCGTCTCCGGATCGGCGATGGCGGCGAGGACCGAGGTGACAGCGATGCGATCGGGGGAGGTCATGGTTGGGTCGAGGCCTGGGGGGCGTTGATGGCTTGCGGAGGAGTGATCGTGAGGCCGCTGACGGCGCCCGGCGCGATCGACGCCCCGGCCCGCGCGGCGGCGGAGAACAGCGGGCGTGGCTGGAGGGTGACCATCGCCATCACCACCAGCGCCACAAGCATCGCGATGCCGGCGCCCAGGCCACCGTCGGCCTGCACGCCGCGCTTCGCGGAGCGGAAGTACATGGCCGCGACGATGCGGAGATAGTAGGCGGCGGCGATGGCCGCGTTGATCACGAGGATCACGGCGAGCGCCAGGAAGAACACGCGACGGCTCCCCGCGGTCGCCTGGGCCGTCCAGTCGACCTCGAGGGCGGCCAGCGCCAGCGAGAGCTTGCCCCAGAAGCCGGGGAGCGGTGGGATGCCGGCGAGGCTCAGCAGGAAGGTGGCCAGCGAGAAGGCGACCACTGGATTGGTCCCCGACAGTCCGTCGAGGTCGTCGATCGTGCTGATCTCCTCGCGCGGCGGCCGCGGCGCCGAGCCCGCCGACCACTCCGGCCAGCGGTGCCCCAGATACGCCAGCGCCCCGAACACGCCGATCGTCGCGGCAACGTAGGCAGCGAGGTAGAAGAGCGTCGCCGAGGCGCCCCCCAGGGCGGCGGTCCATGAGGTGTCGCGGCCCGGGAAGGGGCGGCCGCCGACTGTGGCATCGGCCGCGGCCGCGGCGGCCACGCCGACAAGGAGATAGCCGGCGTGGGCGATCGAGGAGCAGGCGAGCAGTCGGCGGAGATTCGTTTGGAGCAGCGCCATGCAGTTGCCGACGGTCATCGTCAGGGCCGCGAGCACCGCCGTGAGCTGCCAGAAAAACGTCAGCCAGGCAACGCCGGCCGGTCCGACGACCCCCTGGTTGAGGGCGATCATCCCCAGCTTCCCTCCGGTCCCGAGGGCGAGCAGACGGAGGAGGACGACGATGCCGGCCACCTTCGGAAGCGTGGAGAGGAGCGCCGCGTTGCCGGGGCCAGCCCCTTCATAGACATCCGGAGCGTAGAAATGCATCGGCACCGCGGCGAGCCGGAACGCGATTCCGCCGATCATCATCCCGACGGCCACCGGGAGGAGCGTCTGGGCGGTCGCCACGATCCGGCCGTCACCGGAACGGAGCCGGCTGCCGATCTCGGCGAGGCTCGTCGATCCACCGATCCCGTAGAGGCAGGCCAGGCCGTAGAGGAAGAGGGCCGAGGCGACCAACGAGAGGAAGAAATACTTCAGGCTCGCTTCCTGCCCCTGGGCATCGGTCCGCTTCAGCGCCAGGAGGATGTAGGTCGGGATCGATACCAACTCCAGGCCGGCGAAGAGGAGGACGAGATCATTGGCGGAGGCGACCAGCGACACTCCGGCGAGGAGGAGGAGGAACGTCCCCGCCTCTTCGCAGGTGCTGCTGGCGCGCGGCGTCTGCCGGGGGGTGACCGCGCCGCGGAATTGATCCCCCGACTGCACGAGCGCCAGCCCCGCCCCGGCCAGGAGAACGAAGCGGCGGACGAAGAGGGCGAAGTCGTCGAACGTGAACGGCCCCGATGACACGACCGACCCGGCTTCGAGCCCCATCCCAGGCCAGCAAGCCGCGACCGCGATGCCGATGAGGGCCACGAGCCATCCCTGGCGCAGCCCACAGAAGGCGCCGCCGAGGTAGGCCACGAGGGCGGCCACCACGAGGACGATCTCTGGACCGGCGAGGAGGAAAGTCGAGAGCGACGTCTGGGTCATGGGATTCGTTCGAAGCCGGCGGTGAGAGGGGGATCGGAAGGAACGATGGCCGTGCCCGGGAGCGTCGGAGCAGCGTCGGCCTGGGCCGTCTGGGTGACGGGGGAACCGTCGGGGACGGCCCCCATCCGGGCGGCAAAGGCCGCTGCCCCGGGGGCCATGGCGGTGCGCACGGCGGCGGCACTGGGAGCGAGGAACGTGGCCGGAAAGAGGCCGATCCAGAGAACGAAGAGGGCGAGGGGCGCCAGCGCCACCCATTCGTACCAGCGCAGATCGTCGGTTGGCTCGGCGGCCGCGGGACCATGGCCATGACCGTGCGAATCATCGCCGCCCGCGCCATGGTCGGCGGTGGAAGGGGGGGCATGGCCGTGGTCGCCGGGCGGCTGCCGCGACGCCCCGAAGAACACCCGCTCCACGGCCCAGAGCATGTACCAGGCCCCGAGCACGACCCCCACGACCGCAGCGACCGCCATCGTCAGATAGGAGGTCCGCCATTCAAAGGCGACTCCGCTCCAGGCCCGCTGAAACGACCCCAGCAGCACCATGAACTCACCCACGAAGCCATTCAGCCCCGGCAGCCCGATGCTCGAGAAGGTGAAGAGGATGAACATGAACGCCAGCCATGGGGCCCGCGCCGCGATCCCGCCGAGATTCGCGATCGAGCGCGTGTGGTAGCGCTCGTAAATCATCCCGACCAGCGCGAACAGCCCCGCCGCCGACAGACCGTGGTTGATCAACTGGAGCGTTGCTCCCTCGACAGCCACCGGTTCCAGCGCCGCGATCCCCATCACGCAGTAGCCCATGTGACTCACCGACGAATAGGCGATGAGCCGCTTGAGATCGCTCTGGGCCAGCGCCACCAGCGCCCCGTAGAGGATTCCGACGACCCCCAGACCGAGCATCCAGGGGGCGGCCGCGGCGGTGGCCTCGGGGAGCATCGGGAGGGAGAAGCGGAGGAATCCGTAGATGCCGATCTTCAGCAGCACGCCGGCGAGATCGACGCTTCCCCCCGTCGGCGCCTCGACGTGGGCCAGCGGCAGCCAGGTGTGGAAGGGGACGATCGGCACCTTGACGGCGAAACCGGCAAACAGGGCGAGGAATACCCACCACTGCAGCCAGCCCCCGCGGGCATCCATCGGGAGCGGATGGGCCGCCAGGCCGGCGGTGAGCTTGGCGATGTCGAAGGAGAGCATGCCGGTGTGGGAAGCACTCCAGAGGACGATCGTGAGCAGGCCCAAGAACGCCAGCACGCTCCCGGCGAGGGTGTAGATGAAAAACTTCACCGCGGCACGGCGGCGGTCGTCGTGCCCCCAGATGCCAATCAGGAAGAACAGCGGTACGAGGGTGAACTCGAAAAACACATAGAACAGGATCACGTCCCGGGCGGCAAATACGCCGAGCATCGCCGATTCGAGGATGAGCAGGAGCGCGTAGAAGCCGACTGGCTTCTCCTTGATCGCTTCCCAGCTGACCATGACGGCCGTCACCGAGAGCAGTGCCGAGAGGCCGAACAACCAGATCGACAGTCCGTCGAGGCCGAGCGAGAAGCGGATGTCGAACGGCCCATCGACGAGCCACGGCCCCTCGCTGACGGCGAAGGCGTGCCCGGCCGACACCTCTGGAAGGGCACGGAGGATGAGGAGGACGGCGCCGGTGAGCGTGATCAGCGTCGTCACCGCCGCGCTCTGACGCACCGCCGAGACGCCGCGCGACCCGAGCAGCCAGGCCGCCAGGGCACCGACCAGCGGCGTGAGGATGACCAGGATGAGGTGGTTGGCTGGGGAGAAGGGGTTCATGGCTGGGGATGTCGCGGTGGAGCCGGTGGTTCGGTGGAGGGATGTTCGACCGGCGGATCAGGGGCGGAGCTGCCAGGCGAGGGCAAGGACGATCGCCAGCACCCCGACGACCCCCGCCAGGGCATAGCGCTGCACGAGGCCCGACTGCATCCGGCGGATCGCCGAGCCCCAGGCGAGCGGCACCTGGCCGATCGCATCGACCGTGCCGTCGACGATCGCGCGGTCGAAGAAGGCCGTGACCAGTGCCAGCGCCTCGAGGGGCTTGACGATGAGCGCGGCGTAGATCTGATCGAAGTAGAATTTATTGGCGAACAGCGCTCCCAGAGGGCCAAGATAGCGTTCCATCTGCGGCGAATCGCTGCGCCGGCCGAGGTGGCCGATCGCCGCCACGGCGATGCCGATGGCGGCAGCGAGGGTTCCCTGGATGGCGATATCCGGGTGGAAGGCATGCTTAACGGCCGTCGCCAACACGGCCGGGGCGTTCAGCGACGGGGTGGCCGCGAGGAAGTTCGCCAGGGCATTGGTGAAGAAGAGCACGAGCCCCGAGAGCGCCGACAAAGCGGCCAAGACGAGGAGCGGGTTCGTCATCGCCGGAGGGGACTCGTGGGCGTGGTGCCCAGCCTCCTTCGGGATGCGGACCGGGCCGGTGAAGGTCATGAACACCGCCCGGAACGTATAGAAAGCCGTTAGGCCGGCGGTCAGCAGTGACATCCAAAAGAGCAACCGCCACGTCGACGGATGATCGAGGGCGTCGAGGCCGACCTTCTCGGGCGTTGAGGCGTGATCGGTCGTGCTCAGCGTGCCGGTCGTACCGATCGCGCGCGAGGCAAGCGCCGACGACCGCGACGTCATCGAGGCCGGGCGGAAGGGGCGGACGCCGCGGTCGGCAACCCCGCCGGCATCGATTCCCGTTCCCGACGGCGTTCCTCCGGCTTCGCCGTGATCGGAGCCATGGGCATCGGGATGGGCCTTGGCATGGAGCGAGGCGAGGACCTCGTCCTTGCTGAAGAAGCCGGCGAAGGGGGGGACGCCAGCGAGGGCACAGGCGCCGATGAGAAACGTCGTGGCGGTGATCGGCATCACGTGCCGCAGGCCGCCGAAACGCCGCATGTCGATCACACCCCCCATGGCATGCATCACCGAGCCGGCGCCGAGGAACAGGAGCGCCTTGAAGAAGGCATGCGTGACGAGGTGGAAAATTGCCGCGGTGAACCCGAGCATCGTGCCGGTGCCGAGGGCGACGAACATGTAGCCGAGTTGGCTGATGGTGGAATACGCAAGCACCCGTTTGAGATCGTTTTGCACGGTGGCGATGAGCGCGGCCACCAGGGCCGTCGTCGCCCCGACGATCGACACCATCGTGAGCGCTCCCGGGCAGCCCATGAACAGCGGCGCCGAACGGGTGATCAAGTAGATCCCCGCCGTGACCATCGTGGCGGCGTGGATCAGGGCGCTGGCCGGGGTCGGCCCCTCCATCGCGTCGGGCAACCAGACATGGAGCGGCATCTGGGCGCTCTTGCCGCAGGCCGCCAGGAGCATCAGCAGGCAGATGGCCGTGCCGACGGCGCCAGCGACATAGCCGGCTTCGTCGGCGATTCGGGTCTGACCCAGAATCCCCTCGACGAACGTGCCGTCGGCCAGGCGGGTGTCGTGGAAGTTGAGCGTGCCGTAGGTCATCCAGAGCAGAAACACGGCGATCGCCAGACCGAAGTCACCGACCCGGTTGACAAGAAACGCCTTCTTCGCTGCCCGTGCGGCCTCGGGCTTGGTGTACCAAAAGCCGATGAGGAGATAACTGCAGGCCCCCACCGCCTCCCAGAAGACGTAGACGAGGAGAAAGTTGCTCGCGGCCACGAGCATCGACATCGAAAACACGAACATTGCCACCAGCGCGAAGAACCGGGGATAGCCCGGATCATCGTGCATGTAGCCGATCGAATAGATGGCGACCAGCAACCCCACGCCCGTGATCACCATCAGGAGCGTGGCGGTGAGCGGATCCAGACGCAGCGCGACGGGGATCGAGAAGGTGCCGCCGCTGACGGCGGTGCCCGGAGCAATCGGCACACCGGCCTCTGCCGCGGGGAGATCGCCAGACCGGGCGTCGCCGACGGTGGCCCATTGCCAGAGCGTCGAGATCATCTCGACCGGTTCGACCGGATGGGTCGGATCGGCATGACGGCCGCCGACTTGATTGGCGGTGCCGAGGAGAAGGAGCAGCGCGACAGCCGCGGCGGCGCCGATCCCCGCCACGGCCGGGACGTGCGCACGGGGCCCGAGCCGGCGGCCGAGGAGGACCGTGCAGACAGCTCCCAGCAGCGGCAGCAGGGGGACGAGCACCAGAAGGTTGGCGGCGGAGGACTGCATGGGAGTCGGTTCGGGGGCCTGTGGGGGTCGGGCGTCGATGCCGGGGACGGGTGGCCGGCCGGGGAGTTTCCGGCGCGACGGTCAGACGTGGTCGCGCTCGAGAGATCGGGAGTCGTCCCCTTCGGGAAGGACACCGGCGGGAGTGAGGTGGGGCCACGTCGGCACCACGCGGTCGTCGGCGGGGAGCCCATGATCGATTACCCGGGGGAGGTTCTCCTCACGGAGCGCCTGCCAGGCGGAAGCGTCGAGACGACCGGTGCGGGCAAATGCCTGGAGCACGAAGACCAGCGCCACCGCAGCCTCGCAGGCGGCGACCGTGAGGACGAAGACAACCAGGACCTGCCCCCCCCAGTCGCCGTGGTAGCGGCTCCAGGCGACGAGCGTCACCGACACCCCTTGGAGCATCAACTCCGCAGAGAGGAACATGACGATCAGATTGCGCCGGGTGAGGATCCCCACCAGGCCGAGACAGAAGAGAACGGCCCCCACGAGGAGGGCATTGGTGAGCAGCGTGGCGGGGATCATCGGCTCTCCCTCCGGTGGTCGGTTTCGGTCGCCTCGCCCCGCGACACGACGGCGATGGAGCCAACGAGCGCCACCAGCAGAAGCACGCCCGCAACCTCGACGGCGAACAGATGCCGGCCGAACAACTCGGCGCCGAGGTGGGCGACCTCGTCGGCATCGACGCTCTCCACGCCGGCCGTCGCCGGGGCGATGCTCCCGTCATCCTCCGATGCGGCGCCTTCCGCGGGCGCGGCAGCGGCCATGCCTTGCGCCCGCGAGGGCATCCGGCAACAGGACGGGGGTTCGGCGGCGGAGAGGCGGCCGATTGAAAGCGTGAGCAGGCCGAGGAGAACGGCGCCGGCGGCGGCCGCGAGCATCGGCTCGTTCGACACCCGGTCGTAGGGGGCCATCCCCGACGGCTGGGCGAGCATGAGCACAAACAGGAACATCACGAGGATCGCGCCGGCGTAAACAACGATCGTCGCCACGCCGAGGAACTGCGCGCCGAGCACGAGGAGCACCCCCGACACGCCCGCCAGCGCCATCGCGAACCAGATCGCCGAATAGACCGGCGAGCGGGTCACGATCGTGGCCAGGCCGGAGATGACGGCGATCCCGGCGACGGTCAGGAAGACGGCGTCCTCGCCGACGCACCCGAGCGAGCGGCCCGTGGCGGCGAAGCCGATCAGCGCTGCGGTGCCGAGGAGGAATCCGAGCCGTCGCGAGTTGGCGGTGTCGGACGTCTTGGGGAGGAGGAGCCACAAGCTCGCGGCGAGGGCGGCGACGCTCCCCGCGAGGAGGAGCCCGGAGATTGGGAAGGTGGTCGCGGCAACGGGATCCATCAGTGGTGGCCTCCCGCCCCGGCCGCGAGGCCCGGCGCCGGGCCGAACGTTGCCATTCCGCCGGCGGCGAGCGTCTTCGATTTCATCGGCTCGGCATCTTTCGTCATGTCGTAGACGCTCAACAACTTCTCCTTGTCGAAGATCATCTCCTCACGGCTTTTTCCCGTCAGATCGAGGAGGCTCGTGAGCTCGATCGCGTCGACGGGGCAGGCCTCCTCGCACATCCCGCAGAAGATGCAGCGGAGCTCGTCGATCGAGAAGCTCTCCGGATACTTCTCCCGATCGGGCCACGGGCTCTCGGTGGCGACGATGTCGATGCAGTGCGCCGGGCAGGCGGTGGCGCAGAGAAAGCAGGCGACACACTTCACCCGGCCAGCATCGTCGCGATTGAGGCGGTGGACGCCGCGGTAGATGAGGGGGTTGCCGACGGTCGGACGGACCTCGGGGTAGTTCACGGTCACCTTGCGGCTCACCATGTGGCGCGCGGTGGTCGAGAGCCCTTGGAGGAAGAGGGGGAGGTAGAGCCGTTCGGTGAGCCCGAGCGGCTTCTCTTCGAGCCACGTGATGGCTGGATCGGTCGGTTTCATCGGCTGCCTGCCAGTTCGGTCGGGGAAACGATGTGGGGCGAGCGTTCGAGGCGCTCGTGTTCGGCGAGCTCGCGCTCGATGTCGAGGGGATCGTGCGTCAGGATCGGGGTGTTGTCGGTGCCCGAGGGAGTGAAGACCCCGGCCACGAGCCAGCCGGCGAGGCAAGCGATCCAGGGGAGCGCGATCGCCACGGCGCCCGCGAATCCGGGGCCGAGGGCGGCGACGAGTTGCGGGCGGAACTCCTCCACCGTCGCCACCGTCACGAGGTTCAACAGCCCCAGCGGTAGCATCACCTTCCAGGCGAGATTCATGAGCTGATCGAAGCGGAACCGCGGCCAGCTCCAACGGACGAGCATGAAGAACACGATCACCCCGAGGATCTTCCCCGAGAGGATGCCGAATCGCAGCAGGGCCTGGATCCAGCCGATCTCCTGCGACGATCCGGTCACGCCCCACAGATGCCAGCCGCCGAGGAACAGGATCACGATCAGGAACGCCGCCGTGATCATGTGGAGGAACTCGGCCACGAGGAACAGGAGGAGCTTGATGCCGGAATATTCGGTGTGGTAGCCACCGACGAGCTCCTGCTCCGCCTCGGGGAGGTCGAACGGGAGCCGCGCCGCCTCGGCGAAGCTCGCCACCATGAAGACGATGAAGCCCAGCGGCTGGGCAAACGCATACCACACGCCCGACTCCGCCTGGACGTTCATGATCGTGTCGAGCCGGAGGCTGCCGGCGGCCAGAACGACGCCCAGCAGCCCGAGGCCGAGGGGGATCTCGTAGGCAACGAGCTGGGCGCTCGACCGCAGCCCACCGAGGAAGCCGTATTTGTTGTTGCTCGCCCAGCCCCCGAGAAGGACGCCGTAGACCGCGATGCTCGACAGCGCGAAGACCCACAGCACGCCGACATCGAGGCCCGGCGCCACGAGGAAGGGGACCGGATCGGGGAGGCCGGGGATCCCCAGTGGCGGGAGGACGCTTCCGAACGGGATCGCCGCGAAGATCGCCAGGGATGCAGCCAGAATCACCAGCGGCGCCGCGTTGTAGAGAACGCGGTCGACGCCGCTCGGCGTGAAATCTTCCTTGAGGATGATCTTCAGGCCGTCGGCCAGCGGTTGACCGAGGCCGAAGAGGCGGATCTTCGTGAGTGGGATCCCGACCCGGTTCGGCCCGCGGCGATCCTGCACCCAGGCGGCGATCCACCGCTCCAAGAGCACGAGGTAGGCCGCCGCGGTCATCAGCCCGCCGACGAGCAGGCCGATCTTCACAAGCGCCGCAAGGGTTGCCGCAGAGGGGAGAAGATTCATGGGCGGGGATTCGTGGCGGTCGGGACGGGCGTGGATGTCGGAGGGGAGCCGGGAGCGATCGAAGGGCCGAACCAGTCAGGACGAGGCGAGTTAGTCAGGACGAGGCGAGTTGGTCGACGCGGAGATCGACGCCGACGGCGGGGAGGTCCCCGCCGAGTGCGGCCAGAGCGGCGGATGATTCGGCGATCTGCCGGCGAACGGCCGCGGGGTCGTAGAGGCCGCGACGGCCGAGCATGTTCCAGTAGAGGCGCCCTTCCGGCCAGACCCCGGCCGGGGCCCGGACGGCGGCGGCGAAGGTCTGCGCGCGGTGGGCGACATTGACCCAGGTGCCGGCCCGTTCGGCGAAACCGGCGGCGGGGAGCCGCCAGGTGGCAAGCTTCGTCAGCGGCGACTCGAACAAGTCTTGGACGACGAGCGATCGCAGCCGTCCGAACGGCGCCGCGGTCGTGTCGTCGATCCAGGCGTGGGGATAACCGGCGGTGATCCACGCCGCGTCATACTCGCCGGCCCCGACGGCCCGAACGAGATCGTTCCAGCCGCGAATCTCCGGCTCGAAGAGAGCCACGACCGCCTCGACACCGATCCGGTTGGGACACTTCTCGGCCCGGATCGTGAAGCCCCCGGGGAACGATTCGTCGCTGCCGGAGACGGGGACATGCCCCACGAACAGGGCCGCCTGCTGGTCGATCGAACGGGCGACGGCGCAGAGCATCCACGCCTCCTCGAGCGTGAGCATCGGCGAGACCGCGACGGCGAGCCGACCGGCGCCGGAGAGATCCTGGCGCAGTCGCGTCGTCACGTCGGACCACTCCACCGTCTCGCGGTCATCGTTGGTCGACACGAGCCGGCCAGCCGAGAGGAGCCGGGCGGGATCGTGGAGATGGTGCCAGCCGTACCGGCCGTCGTCGCACATCCACCACTTATTGACGTGGGGATTCTCACGCGGCTTGAGGCGGTAGACGGTGTCTTGGTTGTGTTCGGTGACGATCGAGCATCCTGCCGAGCAGCCGCCGCAGACGTTCGACTCGCGCTTCAGGAACCAGACGCGCTGTTGGTAGAGGAAGTCCTTGTCGCCAAGGGCTCCAACCGGACAGAGGTCGACGACGTTGCCGGAGAGTTTGTTGTCGAGGGGGAAGCCGGGGAAGACCGCGATCTCCTCCTTGGAGCCGCGGTTGATCACCATCAGCTCACTCGTACCCGACACCTCACGGGTGAACCGCACGCAGCGGGTGCACATGATGCAGCGGTCGACGAACAGCGTGACCGTCGGGCCGACATCGCGGCGGCGGCTGTGGAAGGGATTTAGATCGGTGCGCCGCTCCGCCTGACCGTGCTCGAAGTGGTAGTCCTGAAGGAGGCACTCACCGGCCTTGTCGCAGATCGAGCAATCGATCGGATGGTCGATGAGCAGCGATTCCTCGACGCGGGCTCGGCTGTCCTTGACCAGCGCCGTGTCGGTGACGATCACGGTGCCGTCCTTCGCCGGCGTCTGACAGCCGGGGACGAGCTTCGGCATCATCGTGATCTTGCCGGTGGCGGCGTCACGGGTGCCGGTCTCGATGAGGCACATCCGGCAGCTGGCCACCACCGACAGCCCCGGGTGCCAGCAGTAGTGGGGGATCTCCACGCCGGCGCGGCGCGCGACCTCGATGCAGTTGAGCCGCTCGTGGGCGCCGATCTCGATATCTTTACCGTCGACGATGACTGTGGGCATGTGGCGTGTTGGCAGGAGGGGCGATCAGGAAAAGGTGCCAGCCACCATGTTCCTGGGGCGATTCGGCACGCGGAGGTGGCTTGTGAAAATGGTGGCTGGCACCTTTTCCGGTCAGTGGGCTCCGACGATCGGGAGGGCAGGAACGGGGTCGGTGACCATCCAGCCGGAGGGATTCGTCCGCTTGATGTAGTCCTCGAACTCGCCGCGGAACTTCTTGATGGCGTTCTTGATCGGCCAGGCCGCACCGTCGGCGAGGCCGCAGATCGTCGACCCGGGCATCATGCCCATCGTGTTGCCGATCTCGGCGAGGAGATCGAGATCCTTGAGCCGGCCCTTGCCAGCCCGGATTCGCTCAAGCATCCGCAGCGACCAGGCCGTCCCCTCGCGGCAGGGGGTGCACTGACCGCATGACTCGTGGGCGAAGAACCGGCAGGAGTTGTGGAGGAAGTCGACGATGCTCACTGTTTCGTCGATGACGACGACCGCGGCGGTGCCGAGGCCGAGGCAGCCGACCTTGCCGGGGCCAGCGAAGTCGAGCGGGGTGTCGAGTTCGGCCTCCGTCATCAGGCCCATCGAGATCCCGCCGGGGATCACCGCCTTCGCCTTCCGCCCCTTCCACACCCCGCCCCCCTGGCCGTCGATGAGTTGCCGGGCGGTGATGCCGAGGGGGGCCTCGTAACAGCCGGGGCGTTCGACATGGCCGGAGAGGCAGTAGAGCTTCGGCCCGTAGCTCCCCGGATCACGCGGGTTGTTCGGGTCGGAGGGAACACCGATCGAGCGGAACCATTCGACCCCGCGGCGGGCGATCTGGGCGACGCAGGCCATCGTCTCGATGTTGTTGACGACCGTCGGCTTGCGGAACAGCCCTTCGATTGCCGGGAACGGCGGCTTGATGCGCGGCCAGGCCCGCTTCCCCTCGAGGCTCTCGATGAGCCCCGTCTCCTCACCGCAGATGTAGGCGGCCGCACCGCGGTGGAGGTAGAGATCGAGCGAGAAGCCGCTCCCCTGGATGTTCTTCCCGAGGAGCCCGGCGGCATAGGCCTCGTCGATGGCGCCCTGGAGGCGGTCCCAGCACTGTGGGTATTCGTAGCGCAGGTAGAGGTAGGCGGTGGTGGCCCGCGTCGCGTAGGCCGAGAGGATGATCCCCTCGATCACCTGGTGCGGGTCGTCCTCCATCAGGATCCGGTTGTTGAACGTTCCCGGTTCGCTCTCGTCGGCGTTGATGCACAGATAGATCGGCCCGGGATGATCCTTGGGGAGGAACGTCCACTTGAGCCCGGTCGGGAATCCGGCGCCCCCCCGGCCGCGCAGCCCCGACGACTTCACCAGTTCGATCACGTCCACTGGCTGCTTCTCCTTGAGCATCCGCTCAAGCGGCGCGTAGCCACCACGGCTGCGATAGCTCGCGAGCGTGTGGCTCCCGGCAACGCCGACGGCTTCGAGAAGAACCGGTTGGAAGGTGGTCATGGGATCGTTGGGGTGGAATGCGGGGAACGAGGATCGACGGAGGAGCGATTCAGGACGGTATGCCAGCCGGCGACCGGGCGTCGCGGACGAACGCCTCGGCCGACTCCTTGGTGAGGTTCTTGTGGAGGGTCTTGCCGGCGAGCATGCAGGGGGCGAAGTCACAGGCCCCGAGGCACTCGGCGGGCTCGACGGTGAGGGCACCATCGGTGGTTGTGCCGTAGGGATCGATGCCGGCGGCATGGCAGATGTGGTCGAGGATTTCCTCGCCCCCCCGCAGCGCGCACGACACCGATCGGCAGACCCACGCCCGGGTCCGACCCGACGGCTTGTCCTGCGGGAAAAACTGATAAAAGGAGAGCGTGTCCTGGACCTCGGCCGGGGCGAGGCCGAGGAGTTGGGCCACCTCGACGACAGCCTCGAAAGGCACGTACCGCAGGCAGTCGTTGACGATGTGCAGGGCCGGCAGCGTCAGCGCGCGGCGGTTGGGGTAACGGGGCGCGAGGGCCTCGATCTGCGCGACCATCTCGGGCGTCAGGATCCGCTGGGTGGTGATCATAGGGCGGGGTAGGGAGAGGGCTGGTCGGACGGTTGGCTTGGCGCTTGGACGGGGACGGATCAGCGGTCGAGTTCGGCGGCGATGATGTTGAGGCTGCCGAGGACGGCGACGACGTCGGAGAGCGTGTGGCCCCGAATCAACTGGGGGAAGAGCGAAAAGTGGAGCACGGACGGGGGCCGGCAGCGGGCCCGGTAGGCGGTGTCGTCCCCGTCGCCGACGATGTAGAAGCCGAGCTCACCGTTGGGGGCCTCGATGGCGGCGTACGACTCCTCGTACGGCACCTCGAACGTGCGGTTGCTCATCGAGAGCTCGAAGTGGGAGATCGTTCCCTCGATCGTCGAATAGACCTGCTCCTTCGACGGCCGCCCGACCCGCTGGTCGACGCCCACGTTCACCTCGCCGGCGGGGATGTTCTCGATCGCCTGATTGAGGATCTTCAGGCTCTCGCGCATCTCCTGCATGCGGACAAGGTAGCGGGCATAGCAATCGCCGGCGGCGGCGCAGCACACCTGGAAGTCATAGTCGGCATAGGCGAGATAGGGCTCGTCCTTCCGCAGGTCGCGGGTGACACCGCTGGCCCGGGCCACCGGGCCGGAAGCGCCGCCATTGATCGCCTCCTCCTTCGTCAGCACGCCGACCCCCTTCGTACGGTCGACAAAGATCCGGTTGCGGGTCAGCAGCCGTTCCATGTCGTTGAGCGTCTTGGGGAAGGTGCGGAGAAAGGTGCGGATCTTCTCGATCACCAGCGGCGTGAAATCGTGGGAGACCCCGCCGACCCTCGTGTAGCTGTTGGTAAATCGGGCCCCGCAGAGCGTCTCGAAGATGTCGTAGATCACCTCTCGCTGGTAGAAGCCGTAAAGAAAGAAGGTGAACGCGCCGGTGTCGAGCCCCACCGCACCATTGCTCAGGAGGTGGTCACTGATCCGGGCGAGTTCGGCGACGATCGTGCGGATCACCTTGCAGCGCGGCGTCAAATCGATCCCCAGGAGCGTCTCCACGGCATGGTGCCAGGCGACGTTGTTGGCCATCGGCGAGATGTAGTTCATCCGGTCGGTGACGGTCACGTACTGGTTGAACGTGAGATGTTCGCCGATCTTCTCGAACCCCGAATGGAGATAGCCCATCTCCGGCATCGCATCGACGACCCGCTCCCCCTCGAGCTTCAAAACGAGCCGCAGGGTGGTGTGTGTGGCGGGGTGCTGGGGGCCGAAGTTGAGCGTCCAGAGGTAGTCCTCCTCGCGGGTGGCCGCCGGACGGACGCGGGTGTCGTGATCGGGGGCGATCGACATGGTGGCGGCCTGGAATGGCTGGAGGAACGGGTGGGGGAGCTGGATAAGGCCGGGGAAACGAACGGCAGGATCAGCCGTCCTCGCGGGTGAGGACGGGGAAGTTGTGACGCTCACCGCGCCCCTGAAGCGGGTAATCCTTGCGCAGCGGGTGGGCAGTGAACTGCTCCGGCATCATCAGGCGCCGGAGGTCGGGGTGCCCGACGAAATCGATTCCGAACATGTCCCACACCTCGCGCTCCAGCCAGTCGGCGGAGCGCCACAGGCCGACGACACTGCGGACGGCGGGGTTTGGGTCGTCGACGAACACCCGCACGGTGAGCCGGTGCGCCGTGGCCGTCGAGGCCAGGAGGTACACCAGGCCGTAGCGCTGCGTGGCGCCGCGGTATTCGAGGTAGTCGACGCAGGTGACATCGACGAGGAGGTCGAAGCCAGCCGCGGCGAGGAAGGAGAGGACCTCGAGCGACACCGGCTCTCCGACCACGACCCGCGTCTGGCCACGGTAAGCCGAGGTCTCCAGCCCCGGAAACCGGGCCATGAGCGTTGGGACGATGTCGGCGGTGGGGGACGGTGGCGTCATGGTTTCGTAGACAGGGTGGCTTGGTCAGGCTTCTCGGGCCACTGTTTCGGGGGGCCAGAGCATCAAGAACGGGGGAATCGCAGCTCCCGTTGGATGACCGGATTGCGGGCGGCATCGATCGAGAGTGGCTCGACCGCCTCGACGAGGGCGCGCTTGCGAAACTGTCGCTCGCGCGTCTCGAACTCCCGGCCGGTGATCGTCCCCTCCCGTTGGATCTTGTCCTGGAGGTCGATGATCGCCTGGATGAGCTGTTCGGGGCGCGGCGGGCAGCCGGGGACGTACATGTCGACCGGGATGAAGCGGTCGATCCCCTGGACCACCGCATAGGTGTCGAACACGCCGCCGGTGCTCGCACAGGCCCCCATCGAGATGCACCACTTCGGCTCGTGCATCTGCAGCCAGATCCGTTGGAGGACCGGAAGCATCTTCATGGCGACCCGCCCGGCCACGATCATGAGATCGCATTGCCGCGGGCTGAAGCGGAACACCTCGGCGCCGAACCGGGCGAGATCGTGCTTGGCGGCACCGGTCGCCATCAGTTCGATGCCGCAGCATGCCGTCGCGAACGGCATCGGCCAGAGGCTGTTCTTGCGGCACCAGCTCGCGAGCTCGTCAAGCCGGCTGACAACAACGTTTTCCGGGAGTTCTAACGCCACCGAAACACCCCCTTGCGCCAGTCGTAGGCGAAGCCGACCACTACCAGGGCGATGAACGCCATCGCTCCCGCGAACACCAGACCGCGGCCCGACACGAGCCCGTCCGACACCGCCGCGTCGATCCCTGCCGCCGACCGGCTGGCAACCGCCCAGGGGTAGAGGAAGAGGAGTTCGACGTCGAACACGAGAAAGGTGATCGCCACGAGATGAAAGCGAACGTCGAACCGGCGGCGCGTGTCGTGCACCGGATCCATGCCACTCTCGTAGGGCATCTCCTTGACCCGGTTGGTCCGCTTGTTGGGGCCGATGAGGCTCGAACCCACGACCAGCCCGACCGACATCGCCGCGGCGATGGCGACGAACAGGAGAACGGGAAGGATCGCTTCCATGGGGGGCCTGAACCGTGAGGGAAGGCAGGGGCGGTGCCCGATCTGGAGGGGAATGGAGCAGACCAGGCCAGGGAGCCGGCCAGACGACTTCGTGAAATCCTTCACAAAGTCGGCGGTGAAAAAAGCCGGAGTGCTGCTCCGGCCAATTCCGGCCATTTTTCCCGGTTGGACGGGTCGAACCGATGGGGAAGGTTATACCGTCCCGATCGGCCGGCGACGAGGTGGGGTTCTTAAGCGTCGGCTGGAACGTCGGAGGGGGAGGCGTTTCGTCAGAAGTTGCCGAGGCTCATGCCGACGTAGGCGCCGAACGTACCGACCCCGATCGCCAGGCCACTGCCGCTCCGGGCATTGGCGAAGGGGGGGCTGCCGCCGCCGCCGCCGCTCCCCCCGGATCGATACGGAGAGTAGGAGGGGCTGGAGTTCATCTTGGAGGTGGCGGCGAGGGAGGCATCAGCGGTTGCCTTGCGGTTGGCCGCGGCGACGTCGGCGAGGACCTGTCTCCCGGCGTCGAAGGCGACCTGCCGATCCTTGAGGGTCTGGCGGGTCTGTTCGATCTTGAAGATCTCCTGGGAGAGTTGGGCGGCGGTCATGTCGACGACATTCGGGACATCCTTGAGAACGTCAGCCCGCTTCCGGTCCGACATCGCCGAGAGGTATTGCCCCATCCAGGCCCGGGCTTCCTGGGCCTCGGGGGTCTCGATCACCTTGAACTTCGCCTCGAGGTCGTCGAGAAGGTATTCGATCTCCTGGGGTGACATCTTCATCACCTTCCTGTTGAACTCCGCCTTGATCCGCTGGACTTCGCGGGGCGGGTAGATCTTCTGAACCGAAAGCCATTCCCCCAGTTCGAAGATCGCCCGGCGCCAGCGGGTGCTCTGGAGGATTTCCGCCTTCGCGGCCAGCGCCTCCTGGGCGTCGTCCTGGGCGTTGTCGGGCTCGGTGTTCGCTGCCACCGGCGGATCGGCCGCCTGGCCGACGAGCGGTCGAACCATGGCACCGACGACTCCCGCCGCGACGGCGAGGGCCAGAACGGAGGGAACCACCAACGGCTTGAAGCGCGTGATTGGCATGGGGGGGGCGGAGCGAGTCATTTGGAGGGTTCCCCGGGCTTGCGGGTCATGGTCATGGTCACCGCGGCCTGATGCGTGGCCCCGGCGTGGGTCGGCAACGACTGGAACGTGCACTCGTCCTGGCCGTCGTAGAGGTAGTGATTGATCGTCGAGGTCTGGCTCCCGTCAGGGTGGACGGTCGTCGTCCGCGACACCCAGACCCCCTCCTCGAGCGTCCAATCGGCCTCGGAATGGCTTCCATCGGTGCTGAACGACCAGGAATGGAGGCGCCGGGAGAGCGGATCCCAGCCGATCCGCTGCGAGACTTGCAATCCTTCGCTCCCGTCCGGCGAGGTGATCGTCGTCTCGCGGAGAAGGTAGGTCCCGGTCTGATTCCAGCGGACGCTCATCTCCATTGGTGGGGGTGGGGCGTTTTCGTCGTCCTGCGGTTGCCCGTCGACGGTCACGGTCCAGTCGCCGACGAGCCAATCAAGGTCGGCGAGCCTGGCCGACGTCTCCGACGGATCGGTCCGCCACTCCCGCAGGCTCGCCACCTTCCAGCCGTCAGCCTGCTTCACCCACGTTGCGGAGAAACGACCGTGCTGGGGGGCGCTTGCGCCGGGGGGGGTGACGACGACCGTGCCATCCTCGATGGCTACCGAATCGGCAAGGAGGCGGATCGAGACCTCATCGACGGCGAACGACGGGCGGGCCTGCCCCTCCGCGGCGGGCTCCAGGCCGGCAACGCTCTCCCGGCCGCGGAAGACCACCCCCATGTCGTCGATGATGTCGCCATCCTCGGTCCACAGGCCCGCGACGGCCTTGCCATCGCCACGGGCGAGCGCTTCTTGGTAGGTCCGCGACGCGGCCCGGACGGCCTCGATGCCGGCCGCCTGTGCGGCAGGGGCCCGCGCGGCAGGCGTCTGCGCGGCGGCCGGGGGGATGCCGACGGCGAGCGTGACAACCACGAGGCTGACGAGCAGCCAAAAGGAGCAGGACGAGATTCGGAGGTTGCTCATGGCACTGAACTCGCGGGCGGGGCAGGGGAGGGGATGGGACCGGCTGGGTCGGGGCCCGGGGGGGTCATCCCTAGGCTTTAATCCTAGCATGGCCTGTCGGTCCGCTCGACGGTCGGGTTGTGCCGGCGGTGACCCATGGCAGGGGCGATTCGGGGTTTGGTACGCTAGGAGCATGGCAGATTCCTTGGCGACGCTTGCCGACCTCGTCCGCCGCCCCAGCGTCAACCCGATGGGGCGAGACGTCTCGGGACCGGAGTACCTCGAGGGCCGGATCACCGACTACCTCGTGCAGCGCTTCGACGCCGCCGGCCTCCCCTGGGCGCGACAGCCTGTCGCCCCCGGCCGCGACAACATTCTCGCCCGCCTCGAGGCAACTGTGCCCGGGGCCCCGACCATCCTCTGGGATGCCCATCAGGACACCGTGCCGGTCGACGGGATGACGATCGACCCGTTCCTTCCGCTCGTCCGCGACGGCCGGCTCCAGGGGCGGGGGGCGTGTGACGTGAAGGGGGGGATGGCGGCGATGCTCGTCGGGCTCGAGCGGCTCATCGGCTCCCCGCAGCCCCGCCCCGTCACGATCCTGTTCACGGCGACGGTCAACGAGGAGTTCGGCTTCTCCGGGGCCCGGGCGATCGCCTCGCTCTGGAGCGGCGCGGGGGTGGTGAGTCCTGGCGACGGCCCGGCCCGGAATCTCGTCGGGCCTGCCCGGCCGGTGGTGGGAATCGTCGCCGAGCCGACCAGCCTCGATGTCGTCGGCATGCACAAGGGAGCGGTGCGCTGGCGGATCCGCGTGGCGGGGCGGGCCTGTCACAGCTCCTCTCCAGAGCGCGGCGACAACGCCATCTACACCGCTGCCCGGGCGAGCTTGGCGATCGA
>CALQRA010000016.1 GCA_943332855.1 Candidatus Kuenenia stuttgartensis | reverse complement strand
TCCATGCGGATGAACCACTGATCGGCAAGGTAGGGCTCGATCGGTGTCTTCGAACGGTCTGAATGGGCCAGCTCGATGAGCCGATCCTCGACCAGCACGAGCTGCCCGGCGGCCTCGAGATCGGCCACGACCTTCGTGCGGGCCTTGGGGATTGTCAGCCCCGCATAGGGGCCCGCCTCGGCATTCAGTCGGCCTTCGGGGAGGAGAATGTTGATCATCGGCAGATGGCGACGCTTGCCGACTTCGTAGTCGTTGACGTCGTGGGCCGGGGTGATCTTCACACAGCCCGATCCCAGCTCCGGCTTGGCCCATTCATCGGCTACCAGCGGCACCTCGCGGCCGAGGAGCGGCAGCCGGACCCGGCGGCCGTCCCGGGCCATCGCCGAGAGCTTCACAAGTCCCGGCAGGAGCTCGACGCGGCGGGTGGCCAGGGCCTCGAGGTCGCGATCGATGCCAGGCTGGTCCTTCGCGGCCGCGTCGGCCCGCTTCGCCCGCAGCCCCTTCTCGGCCGCGTCGAGGGCGGCGGCCGGGTCGGGATGGACGGCCACGGCGGTGTCGCCGAGGAGGGTCTCGGGGCGCGTCGTGGCGACCGTCACGCTTGCGGGCTCGCCGGGCAAGGGATCGACGACGTCGTAGCGGATGTGCCAGAAGTGCCCCTTCACCTCCTCGTGGAAGACCTCGTCGTCGCTGACCGCGGTCTGGAGGAAGGTGTCCCAGTTCACGAGCCGCTTGCCGCGGCGCACGAGCTTCTGCCGAAAGAGCTTGAGAAACGCCGTCCGCACCGCGAGGGCACACTGGTCGTCAAGCGTGAACCGGACGCGATCCCAGTCGCAGCTGGCCCCCATGTCGCGCAGCTGACCGAGGATCCGCTTCTCGTACTGCTCCTTCCAAGCCCAGATCCGCTCGACGAGCTTCGCCCGGCCGAGGTCGTGGCGGGAAAGTTTTTCCTCTTCCAGGAGCCGGCGCTCGACGACGGCCTGCGTGGCGATCCCGGCATGATCGGTGCCGGGCATCCAGAGGGTCAGAAAGCCCTGCATCCGCCGCGTCCGGACGAGCATGTCCTGGAGGGTGTTGTTGAGGGCGTGGCCGAGGTGGAGGGCGCCGGTGACGTTCGGCGGGGGGATGACGATCGAGAACACGGGGCGACGATCCCCCGGCCCGGCCGGCTCGGCATGCCACAGTCGGGCGGAATCCCACAGGGCCCGGCAGCGGGCCTGGGCGGAGGCGTGGTCGTAGTGCTTGGGGAGTTCGTGCATCGGGGCGCTTTGGCTCGGGGACGGTCGGTGGGATCGATTGCAGGGATCGATTGCAGGGATCGTGAGGGAAAAACCGCAACTCTACCGGAAATCGCTCCTCCGGGACCAGCGCGTCGAGCCCCTTTTTTGCACTGCCTGCAGAGACGAACTAGCCTGGAAATGCCAGCGCCCGGCGCTCCGGCTGCCTTCTCCGATCCCGTGACGCCCCCACCCCATGCCCACCAGCCCTCCGTCATCCGCCTCCACGGCCGCGCCGCGGCGGATCATCCTCCTCGGCCGCGCGCCGGGAAATGATCTCGTCGTCAAGGCTCCGAGTGTCTCCGCCCGCCATGCCCGGGTGGTCGTCGATGAAGGGGAGCTGTGGCTTGAGGACCTGGGGAGCCGCAACGGGACCTTTGTCGGCATGCCGCCGCGGCGCGTGGAACGGGAGCGGATCGACGTCGGCGACACGATCACGCTCGGCGACGCCCGCCTCCCGGCCACGGCGCTGGAGGATCTCCTCACCCGAACGACCGCCGCAGCGCTCGGGGAAGGGACGATCGAGCTTGACGATGCGGCACTGGTGACCTTTGGCCGCGGCGCCTCGGCCGACGTCTCGCTCGACCGTCCGATCGCGTCGGCGCTCCACGCCTCGGTGAGCGTCGAGCGCGGGAAGGTGTTCGTCCGCGATCTGGGGAGCACCCACGGCACGTTCGTCGACGGACGGCGGATCGAGCGGGCCGTCGAGATCTCACCCGGGACGATCGTGCAGATCGCCGACCAACGCTACCGGCTCGCCCCCGATGCCCGAGCCCTCGAGCCGCTCGCCGGGGGAGACCGCGACATCATCGAGGCTGACGGCGTCGCCGTCGCCGCCTCGGGCCGCGCGCTCCTCGAGGGGGTCTCGCTCGTCGTCCAGCCCGGCGAGATGGTGGCCATCATGGGGCCCAGCGGCGCCGGGAAGAGCACGCTCCTCTCGGTCCTCAACGGCCAGACCGTCCCCGCCGCCGGGCGGCTCGTCGTCGGCGGGCTCGATCTCCACGACCACTACGATCTGTTCCGGGGACGGATCGGGTATGTGCCACAGGACGACATCCTCCACGCCGACCTCACCGTCTGGCAGGCGCTGTGGTACGCGGCCCGGCTCCGGCTCCCCCGCGACACCACCAACACCGAGATCGAGACCCGAATCCACGCGGTGATCCACCAGCTCGGGCTCGACGGCACCGAGCAGACCCGCGTCGGCGACCAGCGGAAACGGGGCGTCAGCGGCGGCCAGCGGAAGCGCGTCAACCTCGCCATGGAGCTGCTGACGGATCCTCCGATCCTCGTCCTTGACGAGCCGACGTCGGGCTTGTCGAGCGTCGATGCGCTGTCGGTGATCGAGCTGCTGCGGAAGCTCGCCGACGCCGGAAAAACGATCCTCGTCACGATCCACCAGCCGAGCCTCGAGGCGTTCGAGAAGTTCGACGCCGTGGCCGTCATCGCCCGCGACGAATCGACGAAGCAGGTGGGGCGGCTGGCTTGGTTTGGCCGTGCCTTCCCCGACTCGATCACCTTCTTCGAGCCCCAGCTTTCGGGATCCGCGCCGCCGACGAGCGTCGACGGGCTCCTCCGCGGCCTCTCCAAGCGGCCGGTGGCCGAATGGGTGCGGCAGTGGGAATCGTCAGTCGCGAAGTCGATCTGGGTCGACAGGCGCGCCTCCGCGCATGCCGGGGCCCTCCCGCCGCGCTCGCGGCGCCTTCCCCACAGCACCGCCCCGTTCACCCAATGGCTCACGCTCGTGAAGCGGATGATCGCCGTCAAGGTTGCCGACGGCTGGGGGACGGCCGTCCTCTTTTTGCAGGCCCCGATCGTCGGGCTGCTGATCGCGGCGGTGTTCTCGAAGGTGGTGCGGAGCACCCCGACCCCCGAAACCTGGCCGAAGATCGGCGTCAACATGGCCACCACGCTGTTCGTGACCGCCCTGGCCGCGATCTGGTTCGGCTGTTCGAGCATGGCGCGCGAGATCGTCACCGAGTGGCCGATCTACCGGCGCGAACGGATGGTGGGGCTCTCGATCTGGGCCTATGTCGCCTCGAAGATGACGGTCCTCCTCGGGATCGCGGCGATCCAGTGCCTCCTCCTTCTGGCCATTGTCGCCCCGGCCTGCCGGATCGACAGCCCGTGGCTGTGGGTGTTCACGATGCTGTACGCCGCAGCGTTGGCCGGAGGAGCGCTCGGATTACTAATCTCGGCGACGCTGCGGACGACCGAGGCCGCCTCCGGAATCCTCCCCGTCCTCCTCCTCCCGATGATCGTCCTGGGGGGGATCCTCGTCCCCCTCGCCGATCTCCCCGCGCTCACCCAACCACTCGCCGCGGCGATGCCGTCGCGCTGGGCCTTCGAGGGGCTCGTCGTGCCGGAGGCGACACTCCGCCCCCAGATCCGTCTGGGGGGCGCACCGGCCCCGCGCCCCGAGCCGTCACCGGCTGCCGTCGACGAGCTCGACCCGGAGCCACCCGAGGCCTCCCCGATCGAATCTCCGCCCCCCGTCCCCGAAGTGACCTTGCCGTCTCCCGACGACACCACCGGGCCGGAGTGGCCGAACGCCTTCCGTTTGGCCGGCAATGGCGGGGGCCATCCCTTCATCCTTCCCGGCCGCCGCAAGATCGTCGAGAAGCTCGAGGAAGCAGCCGGTCAGGCGAAGCAGGAGCTCGAGAAGGCGAAGAAGATGCTCGAGGAAAAGGCCCAGAAGATCCAGGCCGACATGCGGGCCGAGGCGGAGAAGAAGCTCGCCGATGCGAAGGCCGAGTTCGAGAAGAAGTCGGCCGAATCGGCCGCCAAGATGAAAGAGGAGATCGAGGCGAAAGTGGCCGAAGCGAAGGCCGCCGCCCAGAAGGAGAGCGAGGCGGCAGCGGAACGGATGAAGACCGAGATGGAGCTGCGTGTCAGGGAGGCGCAAGAGCAGGCCCGCCGAGAGAGCGCCGAGGCGCGCGACCAAGTTCGCCAGGAGGTCGAGGCGAAGACAGCTACCGCGAAGGCCGAAGCGCAGAAGGAATCGGAGGCGACCGCCGCGCGGATGCGCACCGAGATTGAAGCCAAGATGGAGGAAGCCCAAGCCGCGGCCAAGCGCCAGAGCGAGGAGGCGGGGAATGCCGCCAAGGCCGACATCGAGAGCCGAGTGAAGACGATCGACGCCGAGCTTGAGAAGAAGACCCGCGAAGCGAGCGAGCGGCTCGAAGGAAAGCTGCGGGAGATGGAGAAGAAGATCGAATCGGAGCGGGCCCGGATGAACGACTCGCTCGAGAGCCTCCGGGCCGGGGCGATGCCGACCCTCGTTCCCCCGGGGGCCGACGCCCCCGCCACCTCGGCCCCCCGGGGCCACCCTCCGGTCGACATGGCGGAGCGGTTCTTCGCACGGGAGACGTGGCGGAGCGGGTCGACCGTTCCTCTGGCGGTGCTCCTGGGGATGTTCGCCGTCGGAATCGCCGGCACTGGCCTCGCGCTGCGCTTTCGCGATTCAAGCGGCCGCTGAAGCGAAAAGTTCGGGCTTTGCTGCGGAAAAATCGCCATGGAAGGCGCTTTCCACCCACCGCTACACTCCGGGGATTCCCCGTCTCCGGAGCCGATGGATGCCCCACGACAGCCCGCTCGACGATCCCACCACCCACGAATCGGCCGCGTCGGTTGGCCCGGTGGACGACCAGATCCCCGCGCGCGTCGTCGCCACGACGACGATCAGTGTCAATCGCCGGCTCGGCCGCGGTGGCTTGGGGGACGTCTACTACGCCAACGATAAGGCAACCGGGCGCGAGCTGGCGGTGAAGTTTCTCAATGGCTGGGCGGTCACCCAGGAGGCCCTCCGCGAAAGCTTCCAGTTCGAGGCCACCGTCACGAGCCAACTCGAACACCCCAACATCGTTCCGGTGTATGTGACCGGCGCCACCCCCGATGGCCGCCCCTTCTACGCGATGCGACTGATCCCCGGGCGGACGCTCGGCGCGGCGATCAACGACTTCCACGACCGCCGCCATGCCCACGAGGCCACCGGCGCGCGCTCGGCCAGCTACCGCGAGCTCCTCGGCCAATTCGCGCTTGTCTGCAAGGCGATCGCCTACGCCCATGACCGCGGCATCCTCCACCGCGACATCAAGCCGGCCAACATCATGCTGGGGAAGTTCGGCGAGGTGGTCGTCCTCGACTGGGGGCTGGCGGCGCGGATCGATCGCGACGACCGCGCCCGGCAGAGTGGTGAGCAGAGCATCGTGATGCCAACGATCGCCCTCGAATCGGCCCCGGTGGCAAAACGCGGCATCTCCGGCACTCCCGCCTACATGAGCCCGGAGCAGCACGACGGCGCCGTCCCGGTGGGGCCGGCCAGCGACGTCTACGGCCTCGGCGCGACGCTCTACCACCTCCTCACCGGCGCACCCCCCTACGACGGCGACGTGGCGGCGATCCGCGAGAAGGTGCTCGCCGGCTCGCTCGCCCCGCCGTCGCGCGTGAAGCGGGGCGTGTCGCACGCCATCGAGGCGGTGTGCATGAGGGCGTGCGCCCGCGATCCGGTCGACCGCTACGAAACCGCGCTCGACCTGGCCCACGACATCGACGCCTATCTCGCCGACAATCCGGTCAGCGCGTACCGTGAGCCGCTCCTCCGCCGGCTCGCCCGCTGGACGCGCCGACATCGCACCATCACGCAACTCGCCGTCGGGTCGCTCGCGGTGCTCCTCGTGGGCGCGGCAATCACCTCGGTGCTCCTCCGCAAGGTGGCCCACGACGAATACCGCTCCCGGCAGACGGCGCTGCGGCTCGCAGCCCGTCTTGCGGCCAGCACCGCCGCGCTCCAGATCGATTCTCGCTGGCGGATCCTCGAGTACGAAGCCGACAACAACCAGCTCGTCCGGGCGATGGCAGAGGCGGAGGGAAAGCCCGTCGATCCCGTCACGGGGCGCAGGCCCTGGGGCGCGATCCAGGCCGCGGTCGACGTGATCGCCGCCAACACGAAGAACACCGTCGATGCCGAGAGTTGGACGGTGTGTGACGCCAAGGGGGTGCAGGTGGCCCGAGCGCCGCTGGCCGACACCATCGGCCGTGACTTCGCCTGGCGCAACTATTTCCACGGCGGCCCCCATGACCTCGAGCCGGGCGCCGCCGCCGAGCCGATCACTGAGGTCCACCGCTCGACGGTCTACCGCAGTGATTCCACCGGCAAGCTCAAGGTGGCTTTCGCGGCGCCGATCTGGAGCGACGCCCACGGCACGGAGAATCGACGCGTGCTCGGCGTCCTCCTCATGAGCTTCGACGTCGGCCTCCTCTTCCGTTCGGTCGACGCCATCGGCTCGTGGAACGCTTCGCGCGCCCCGTTCTCCGTGGCGGTCATCGATCTGCGCGACGACATGATCGACGGCGAACCGAAGGGGGGCTTGGTCCTCGAGAATCCCGAGGTCGCGCGCACCGATCTGTCGAGCTCCCCCGATCTCCAGTTGGTGCGGGCCCCGGCCGACATCGTCGCCCGGCTCAAGGAGTCGTTCCACAAGCATCCGGAGTTCGGGAAACCGGTCCGCCAGCCCGAGAATGTCGGCGGCGACAACGGGCTCGATGCCGAGATCATCGGGCTCTTCCCCGGAACGCTCCGGCAGTTGATGGGGGGCAGCGGCGCGGGGCCGCAGATCGCGGCCGCCGAGCCGATCCGGATCCTGGGGCGCCCCGAGCGGCTCGCGGACGTCGGCTGGGCCGTCCTCGTCCACGAGCGCTGACCGCTCACACCTCCGGCAATTCAAATCCCTTGCGGCGCTCGCGGACGAGCAGCCCATCGGCAGCGGTGTCACCCACGAACGTCTCGGCGGCGGGGTCCCAGCGGAGCGGACGGCCGACCGCCCTGGCAATGTTCGCCAGATGGCAGACCGTCACCGACCGGTGCCCGATCTCGACATCGGCCACCGGCTTCTCCCGGGTCTTGATGCAATCCAACCAGTTCTGCAGATGGTGACGGGCCTGCCAGAGGGCGAGGGCATCGGACCACTTCCGCTCCTCCTCGGCGACGTCGACCGCCTCGAGGAGCTTCTGGGCGATCTCGGGAGGATTGCTCGTCACCTTGTTGCGGTTGATCTCGAGCTTCCCCTTCTCTCCCACGAACACGGCCCCACCCATCGGCCCAGAATCGAGGATGAACTTCACCTCGAGGCCGTCGGCGTAGGTCATCACCACCTGGCCGTTGGGGCCGGCGGTGACGGGCGTGACCGCCACCGGGCCGGTTGCATCGGCCCCGAGCGCCCACTGGATCTGATCGACGCCATGCGCGCCCCAGTTGGTCATCTCGCCACCGGCGAAGTCACGCCAGCCCATCCACCCCATCCACTGGGCGCTAAAGGGGCGGTCGGCCGCCTGGTTGAGCCAGGCATTCCAGTCGAAGCCGGTGGGGATCGGCTCCTCCGCCGGGAGCGGCGCCGGGGTCGGGGAGGCGCTGCCGTAGTTCACCGCGCGAACTTCGAGGAGCTTTCCGAGACCCCCGTTGCGGACAAACTCGCACGCCAGCCGATTGATCTCCATCGAGCGCTGCTGCGTCCCCACCTGGACGACACGCTCGTGCCGCCGGGCCGCCTTGACCAGCGCCCGCCCCTCCGCCACGTAGAGCGTCAGCGGCTTCTCGGCGTAGACATCCTTCCCCGCCTGACAGGCATGGATGCAGGGAAGCACGCGCTGAAACTCCCCCGTTCCCACGATCACCGCATCGATGTCGGCGCGGTCGAGGATCCGCCGGTAGTCGACGTACACCGGCCACGAGCCCCCCTTCTTCTCGCGGAAGGCGTGGGCCCTCGGCACATTG
The DNA here is from genome assembly GCA_943332855.1 of Candidatus Kuenenia stuttgartensis. Classification (GTDB taxonomy): domain Bacteria; phylum Planctomycetota; class Planctomycetia; order Pirellulales; family UBA1268; genus QWOP01. The sequence continues at coordinate 31,904 of CALQRA010000016.1, read as the reverse complement.
ACATCGCACAGCGCCACGATGTCGGCCCCCTCCGGCAATTGCTCGAGAAGGAGCGAGGCGCGCCCGCCGACGCCGATGGCGCCGACGCGGAGCCTTTCGTTGGGCCCCGGGGCCGATCGCCCCACGCGCGGGAGGAGGGCGACGCCCGCCGCGGCCCCCACCCCGAGGAGCAGGGTTCTCCGATCAACGCCGAGCCGAAGTGCATGCCGACTCATTTTGCCCCCTCCTGGATGAACACGAAGCCACCCTTCTTGTTCCCGATCACGATGTCGGGGCGCTTGTCGCCATTGAGATCGCCGACGGCCAGCTGCGTTCCCACGCCGGAGGCGTCGTCGATCTTGTGCGCCGTCCAGGACACCTTCTTGTCGGCACCACGGTGGAGCTTGAACCAGCAGAGATGCGGGCTGCCTGCCGGATCGGGATCCCCCTGCGGCCCGTGGGCCCAGAACCGCTTGCCGGTGACGAGGTCCTTGAGGCCGTCGCCATCGATGTCGACGAGCCCCACCGAATGGAGCTGCGAAAACTGCACGCCGTCGAGCGTCTCCTCCGCTTTGTCGGAAAGGATGCGGTGCTCGACGAAGTCGATCCCGCCGTCCGTCTTCACGTTCTCGAACCACGACAGGCCGTAGCCATGGCCGGCGAGGCTCGTGATCACGTCGTGGTCGCCGTCGCCGTCGACGTCATAGGTGTGCATCTGACCGCCGCCGGTGCCGAAGGCAAACGGGTGCTTCGTCCAGGCCGGGGGCGTGCTTCCGGCCGCTACCGGCGCCGGTTGCTCCCACCATCCACCGGCCATGAGGAGGTCGGCTCGGCCGTCGCCGTTGACGTCGCCGACGCCGAGGCCGTGCTGATACTGCCCCCAATTCTCCTTTTCGGAGCAGGGGGTGAAGGTCCAGCGTTCGGTGGCGGTCTTGTCGGACGGGGTCGCGAAACCGAGCACGCCGCCGGTGTGGAAGACGAGTTCGGCCTTGCCGTCACCGGTGACATCGAGGAAGTCGGGGGCCTCGTTGTCGACGACCGGGTGGACGAGATGCTTCCCCCAGCCCCCCTGCGAGGCCTTCACAGTGGCGGTGTCGTTGCCCGGATTGCGGAACCAGGCCACCTCCTTGCCCGGCCATTCGTTGACGAGGACATCGAGCCAGCCGTCGCCATCGACGTCGCCGACGCCGGTCATGAAGTTGTTGGAGTATTGGTTGGGGTCGAAGTCCTTGGCGGGATAGATCTCGTGCCGCGCCTTGAACTCGGGCCCCGCATACCAGTAGGGGCCATAGACGGCGTCGCCATGGCCGTCCTTGTCGATGTCGCCAACGCCGGCCGCCTCGGCATGGAACTTGTCGGTCAGGACCACCTTGCGGAACGTCGGCGGCGCCGCGGCGGCCCCACCGCCAGCAGCGAGGATCACGGCGAAGGCCCCCAGCCCCACCCCGAACATTCGAACACGCATGGCATCTCTCCAGACAGTGAAAGGTGAACGCAGCGGGAGCCCGATCCGCCTCCCAGTACCGCAAAGTCCGTCCAGAATACCCCAAATGCTGCCACCCGTCGCGGGGCCGCGGTAGACTCTTCGCCCCACCCGCCGCCGATGCCACGGTCGACCTGACCGAGTTCCCACCGAATCCATCATGCACGTCGTCGTCCTGTTCCGCTATTTCTGGCCCGAGTCGCGCGTCTCCGAGGAGCCCCACATGCTCCGCGAGATCGTCCACCGGCATGTCGCCCGGGGGGACAGCGTCGACGTCATCTGCGGCTCGGCTGACGACTGCCGGGAGGCCTGGGCCCGGGAGTTCCCCGAGCGGGTCCGCGTCCGCAGCTTCCGGGCACCGGTCGACCGCAACGGTCCGCTCATCGGGCGCGTGCTCAACTCCGCCCGCCTCCTTCTGCGGGGGCTCGGGGCGCTCCTCTGGCCGAGGCGCATCGATCTGCTCTATCTCTTTACCTACCCCCCCGGATTCGCCGGGGTGATGATCGCTTTCTGCCGTGTCTTCCGGCGCCGCACCCGAATCCTCTTCAGCTTCCAGGACAACCTCGAATACCGGATCGGCAATCCGCTCATCCGCGCCTCCTACCGGGCTTACAACCGCTTCTGCATCTCCCATGCCACGGTCACCACCGTCCTGTCGGAAGAGATGCGCGAACACCTCCTCGAATCGGTTCCGCTCCGCTCCCGGGCGAAGGTCGGAGAGCGGATCGAGGTCGTGAATAATTTCTACGCCGAACCGATCGATCCGCAGCGTGCAACACCCGCCAAGGCCTACGACATCCTCTATGCGGGCAACCACGGCCCGGGTCAGAATCTGGCTTTTTTTATCGAAGCGGTGGCACGCTGCCACTCGGACCCTTCCCCGCGGATCGTGTTCTATGGCGGCGGCACGGAAAAGGAGGCTCTTCAGACGCTCGCCCGCGAGCGTAGGGCCCCGATTGAGTTTCGCGATCCAGTCGACCGGCAGACGATTGCCACCGAAATGCAAGCTGCCCGGTACGGTCTCGTGGCGATGCTTCCCGAGCTCCCCCGGTATGCCTTCCCTTCGAAGATCATCGCCTACACCTGCAACGGCACGAAGGCGCTGCTGATGTGCGATCCCAGCGGGCCCCTCGGCGCTTGGATCGTGGCCGAACGCCTCGGCGACGTTCTCGATGTCACCGACGTCGACCGCGCCGCCAAGGGACTCGAAGCCCTCCTCGCGGCTCCCGATGACGGGGATCCCCGCGACACCGCCGACCGCGCCGCCACGCTCTTTGGTAAGGACGTTTTCCTGGGGCGGATCGAGGCGATCCTCGCCCGGCCGTTTGCCTGAGGCCCGATCGCCCGAGGCCAAGACAAGGCCCTGCCGGCGTGCCACACCGCCGCGTCACCGTCATTCGCCGGCGAACAATTCCTCGCCGGCGTGCGTTTCGAGAAACTCGTGGCGCACGGTCCGCTCGATCGCTGTGCCGAGCGTGACGGGGGAAACGAAACCGGTCGCCGGCGCGGCCGAGGTGAACGATGTCTCGGCACAGAACTTGCGCACCCGGACGCGGCTGATCGGAAACGTCCGCCCCGACACCCGCGCCACCGCATCAAACGCCGAGCCGATCGCCATCCCGACCGGAAACGGGATGCGGAGCCCGACGCTCGGCGCCTTCCCCATCAGCCCCCGCACCCGGCACACAAGCTCATTCATCGAGAGATCAGGCTCGTCGACGTAGTTGCACAGATGAAGACCACCCCGAAGGGAGAGGCAGTGGTCGAAGAAGGCGACGACATTTCCGACATAGGCCATCGACTTATGGTTGCGGCCGGTGCCGATCATCGCGAACCGGCCGGTAGCGATCTGGCGGAGGAGGTTGTAGACGTTGCCGCGGTTGTTCTCACCGAAGACGACTGTCGGGCGGACGATGACGAGCGTCCGCCGGCCCGGTGCCTCGGCGTGCCAGCGACGCAATTCCCCCTCGGCGCCCCACTTCGTCCGGCCATACTCGTTGAACGGCCGGATCGCCCCATCCTCGCCGGTGTGCGCCGGCGCCATGCCGTACACCGCCACGCTACTGGTAAACAGGATCGTGTCGATGTTCCGCGCCGTCGCCGCCCGGCAGACATTCGCCGTCCCGGCCACATTGACATCGTGATAGAGCGACAGCGGCCGAACGTCGTCGCGGTGCTCGGCGGCAAGATGGATGATCGGCGCGCTGGCGACAAGTCCGTCGGCCAGGGCGCCGGCGTCGCGGATATCGCGGATCACCGAGTTTTCAGGAAATCGGCGGCTGGCGACCTTGTCGATGATCGTGAACCCCGGCCCCCCCTCGCGGACGAACCGCTCGCACAGCCGCGTGCCGATGAAGCCGCTGCCGCCGATCACGTTGACATGACCGTCGCGGGCCGCGGGCGTAGAAACGGATTGAGGCGCGGCTGTCATCGGCGTCAGGCTCCTTTAAGCATCCCGTCGCCAGACGACGCGGTTGACGTAATCGGTGTAGCTGATGATGATCCGCAACACCTTGTCTGACACATTCGGCATCGAATAATCACCGACGAGGCGCAGCGTCCGATGCTCCCCGCGGGCTTGCGTGGCAAGGATCGCCAAACCCTGCCGGACACGGTCGAGCTCAAGCCCCACCATCATCACCGCCGCCTCCTCCATTCCCTCCGGCCGCTCATGGGCCTCGCGGATGTTGAGAGCCGGAAAATTCAAAATCGACGACTCTTCGCTGATCGTGCCACTGTCGGAGAGGACGGCCCGGGCGACGGTCTGGAGCTTGACGTAGTCGTGGAAGCCGAGCGGCTTGAGGAGACTGACGCGCGGGTCGAAGGCCACGCCCGCGGCGTCGACGCGCTTCCGGGTGCGCGGGTGCGTCGAGACAATCACCGGCAGGCCGTGGTCGACCGCGAGGGCGTTGATGATCGCCACGAGCCGGTGGAAGCTCCGCTCCGACTCGATGTTCTCCTCGCGGTGGGCGCTGACGACGAAATACTCGCCCGCCCGGAGCCCGAGCCGGCCGAGGATGTCGGAAGCCTCGATCCGCGGCCGCTCGTGCTCGAGCACCTCAAACATCGGGCTGCCAGTCTTGATGACGAGATCGGGTCGGAGCCCCTCGCGGAGGAGGTATTCGCGGGCGACCGAGCTGTAGCAGAGATTGACGTCGGCGACATGATCAACGATCCGCCGATTGATCTCCTCCGGCACGCGCTGGTCAAAGCAGCGGTTCCCAGCCTCCATGTGGAAGACCGGGATCTTCCGGCGCTTCGCCGGGATCACCGCCAGGCAGCTGTTGGTGTCGCCGAGGACGAGGAGCGCCTCGGGCTTCTCCGCCGCGAGCACGTCGTCGACGGCGCCGATGATCCGCCCGATCGTCTGCGCGGCGCTTCCCGACTGGCCGGGGAGGGGGGTGGCCGTGTCGAGGAAGTGATCCGGCCGCTTCACCCGCAGATCCTCGAAGAAGATCTGATTCAGTTCGTAGTCGTAGTTTTGCCCGGTGTGGACCAGGACATGCTCGCAGTGCTCGTCGAGGCGCTCGAGGACCCGCGAGAGCCGGATGATCTCCGGCCTCGTCCCCACCACCGTCATCACCTTCAATCGCTTCATCCGTTGACCTTCATGGCAATGGTGTCGGGGCGGTTTCGGTCGAACAGCTCGTTCGCCCAGAGCATGACGATCAGCTCGTCGTCGCCGATGTTCGTGACGTCGTGGGCCCAGCCCGGCGCCGTCTCCACGATCGATCCCTCGCCGCCACGGACGGTGAGCTCGCAGCGTTCGCCGGTGACGACATGCCGGAAGCCGAATCGGGCAGTTCCCCGGATGACGAGGAACTTCTCCGTCTTCGAGTGGTGGTAATGGCCGCCGCGGGTGATCCCAGGGTGGGCCGTGAAGTAGCTGAATTGCCCCGAATCGAGCGTTCGCAGCATTTCCACAAACTCCCCGCGCGGGTCGCCGTGCCGGGGCACCTGATAGGCGAAGCCGTCGGTCGGCAGGAAGCTCAAGTAGGTGGAGTGGAGAGCGCGAACGAGACCGGTCCCGACGCGCGGCGTGAGCAGAGTTTCGCGGCCGGCATGAATCGCTCGGAGCGTCTCGACCACGTCACCGACGGTCGTCGCGTAGACCGGGCCCGCGTCGCGAAAACCGCCCCCCTCGTGCGGATGCTCGAGGACCTCGAGGAAAGCTCGGACAACATCGTCGACGTAAACCAGTTGCAGAGGGGAGGCAGGGTCGTGGATCGTGATGGGGAGGCCGCGGGCGATGTTGTGGCAGAACGTGGCGACGGCCGAGTTGTAGTTTGGCCGCGACCACTTCCCGAAGACATTGGTGAGCCGGAAGAGATGAACGGGGGCACTCGTCGCCTCGGCGTAGGCCTGAAGCGCCTCCTCGGCCCCCCGTTTGCTGCGGCCATACGGGTTGTCGAGCGCAGCCTGCGTCGACGAGCTGAAGATCACCGGCTGCTTCCGCCCAGTGGCGGCGAGGATCGCGCACAGCCGCTCGGTCGTGCCGGTGTTGCCGGCGGCGTAGTCGGCCGGATCGGGGGGACGGTTGACCCCAGCGAGATGAACGACGCAATCCGCCGCCGCCGCCGCCTCGCGGAGCGCCTCCTCGGAGGCTCCGCGCCCGATCGGTAGCACCTCATGGCCGCCAACCTCGGCCATTCTGACGCGCAGGTTGCGCCCCAGGAATCCCTCCGCACCGGTGACGAGCACACGCATGGCCGACCCTTCGATCACTTCGGGAGGGCGTTCCTGACGATGTCCAGCCCAAGGAGAACCTGCTTCACCTCGTCGACGGAGAGCCGCTTCGTGTTGTGGGAGGTGTAGTCCTCGATCGTGGAGATGTCGGTCTCCCCCTCGACAAAGTACTTGTCGTAGTTGAGGTCACGGGCGTCGGCGGGGATCTGGTAATAGCCACCGAGATCGGAGGCCCGCGCCATCTCCTCGCGCGAGACGAGCGACTCATAGAGTTTCTCGCCGTGCCGGGTACCGATGACACGGATTTCGGATTCGGGGCGGACAAGAGCGACCATCGCCCGGGCAAGGACGTCGATCGTGCACGCCGGAGCCTTCTGGACGAAGATATCCCCCGGCTTGGCGTGCTCGAAGGCATAGAGGACGAGATCGACCGATTCCTCGAGGGACATCAGGAACCGGGTCATCCCCGGATCGGTGAGGGTGATCGGCTTCCCCTCCTGCATCTGCTTCAAAAACAGCGGGATCACCGACCCACGCGACGCCATCACATTGCCGTAGCGGGTGGCGGAGAGGACGGTTCGCGAGGCGTCGATGAGCCGCGACTTCGCCACCATCACCTTCTCCATCATCGCCTTGGAGATTCCCATGGCGTTGATCGGGTAGACGGCCTTGTCGGTGGAGAGGACGACGCAGCGCTCGACCCCGTTGGCGATCGATGCCCGCATCACGTTCTCGGCGCCAAGGACGTTCGTGCGGACCGCCTCCATGGGATAAAACTCGCAGGACGGGACCTGCTTGAGGGCGGCGGCATGGAAGACGTAATTGACGCCCCGGAGCGACTCTTCAACCGAGACGTAGTCGCGGACGTCGCCGATGTGGAACTTCACCCGGTCGTTTGCCAGGCGGATCCGCATGTCCTCCTGCTTCTTCTCATCGCGGCTGAAGATCCGGATCTCCCGCAGCGGCAGACGGAGCACCCGATCGAGGACGGCATTGCCGAACGACCCGGTGCCGCCGGTGATGAGGAGAACTTTCCCGTCGAACATCACGAGCCTCGAGGGTGGGAGATCATCACCGGCTGTTCCAAAGCGACACGATAAGGCGTTGATGGGGACGATTCAAGAACCGCGCGCGGGGTGACGGTGAACCGCCGTGGCCGCCGCAGCACCCTTGCCGGCAGCCGACACGAATCACGGCTCACTCCACCTCGAACACCGCCTCGATCTCCACCGGCACATTCTCGGGAAGGGCGGCAACGCCGAAGGCGCTGCGGACGCCGATTCCCGCCTCACGCCCCCAGATCTCGGCAAACAGCTCACTGCAGCCATTGAGGACATGCGGCTGCTTGGTGAAATCGGGGGTGCAATTCACCATCCCGAGCACCTTCACGACCCGCTTCACCCGATCGACGCTCCCGAGGGCGTTTTCAATCGTCGCGAGGATCGCGCAGGCCACCTGCCTGGCGGCCGCCTTGCCGGCATCGGCATCGAGATCGACGCCAACCTTGCCGCGGAGGAGCGAGCCATCGGGGAGGAGGGGGAGATGGCCGGACGTGTAGAGAAGGTTGCCCATTCTCAAGCACGGCGTGTAGGCCCCCACCGGCTGCGGCGCTGGCGGGAGCGGGAGGGCGAGGGCACGGAGGACGTCGGAGGGGGGCATGGTCGATACCGGGGGGCGGGGCGGATGAGGGGGGTAAGCGGCCTCAGCCGCCGTAGGCCTGCGCCGTCGGGGCACGCGCGAGATCGTCCGCGAGGCTGCGGTGCGGGGCGATCCCCTGGGTCTGGAGATCGCCATGGTAGGCCTTCACCGCTTCTTCCGCCGACGTCGCGCCATCGGCGACGGCTCGCAGGTGGCGGACGAAGGCGAGCTGATCCTCGGCGGCATTGATCTTCCGGCCGAAGAGGGCGACGCGGGCGCCGTGCTGCTTCGCATCGGCCAGGAGCCCGAAGGCATCGTGGGTCGTCCCGGCGCCGCCGCCGAGGATGCCGACGACGAGCGAGCGGTCGTAGGCGGCAAGTTGCTCGGTGACCTCGGGGCCGAGGTAGGGGATCTTGAGAAAGACCGGCCGGCCGGCCCGCGGCACGCCGGCGAGCGTCCGGGCGACATGGTCGGCAAGGAAGCGCGCGATGTCGCGGGGGCGCTCGTCGCGCGGACGGTCGCCCGTGGGGCGCCCCGGCGTGCGGTCGATGGCGTTGGGATAGAAGACCTCGAGGAAGTGTCGAAACCCGGCCCGCTCCGCCTCGGCCCGGAAGGTGCCGTAAGCCTCGAGCATCCCCCGGTCGAGCGTAGCGTCGTCGTTGAGCGTGAGGGAGAAGAGGCCGAGATCGGCACCGCGCCCTCGCGACGAGCCACTGCCGTCGGCATGGCTGCGATCGATCCGGCCGCACTGGGCCTGGGAGATCGAGCACGTTGTGAAGGGGAGGGCGGGCTGGCGCGGATAGTTGCCGCTGCCGGAGGCGAGCCAGATGTCGGTGGTGTCGTTCATCCGCACCGCCGGCGTGACATGGCTGTCGACAAACAGCCCCTCGTCGATGGCAAGGACCTCGCTCGTGCTCCCACTCATGAGCATGATGTCGACGAGCCCCTGGGCCACGAGCAGCCGGATCGACTCACGAAACTCCGCGATTGTGCGGAACGGCCCGCGGAACGGATCCCCCCCGCGGCGAACCCCCGGCGCCGCCAGGCCGAAGGCCATGTCGGCATCCTTGGCATCGGCGAGGATGAAGTCTTGGCAGGAGGGATCGGCGACGATCCGAGCGAGCTTGAGATCGAGCGACTTCTGCGGGAGGGCGCGGTGCATGGGGGGTGGATCCTGGACAGACTGGGCGGACTGCACGGCACGGTGAGGCCGAACATGAAGAGCCTTTGCAGGGGAAACAGCCTACCCGATCCCGGCCTGCAAATTTCATTGCCGGGCGGGTATTCTTTCCCCTCTCGCAAACTTCGGCACTCCGCCGACGGCGGCCGCCGCCACGACCCATTCCCACTTCGATTGAGGGCACCAACGACCATGGCCGAATCGCACTACCGTTTCTCCGTCGGCCCCTGGAACCTCGGCCGCGGTGCTGATCCCTTCGGCCCCCCCGTCCGCCCGGCCGTTCCCTTCGACGATGTCCTCGACGTGGCGGTCGACCTCGGCTTCGAGGGGATCCAGTTCCACGATGACGACGCCGTGCCCGAGCTGGAAAACCTCTCCCCGGCACAGATCGTCGCTCAGGCCGAGGCGATGAAGCGGAAGCTCGCCGACAAGGGCCTCGTCGCCGAGTTCGTCGCCCCCCGTCTCTGGGAGCATCAACACGGCATCGACGGCGGCTACACGAGCAACGATCCTGCCTGCCGGACGTGGGCGATCGAGCGGTCGAAGCGGGCTGTCGACGTTGCCAAGGCGCTCGGCACCGACTTGATCGTCCTCTGGCCGGCGCGCGAGGGGACCGGCGTCCGCGAGAGCAAGTGCCCCATCGAGGCCTCGCGGCGGATGATCGAGGCCTGCAACGCCATCCTCCACGCCGATCCGAAGGTCCGAATCGCCATCGAGCCGAAGCCGAACGAGCCGGTCGACACCGCTTTCATCCCCACCATCGGCCATGCCCTCGCCCTCGGCTCGCGCTGTGCCGATCCGGCCCGCGTCGGTGTCCTCATCGAGAGCGCCCACGCCATCCTCGCCGGGCTCGATCCCTCCGATGAAATGGGCTTCGCGCTCGCCGCCGGGAAGCTGTGGAGCGTTCACCTCAATGACCAGAACGGCCTCAAGTACGACCAAGACAAGGTCTTCGGGGCTGCAAATCTCCGCGGCGCCTTCGATCAGGTCCGCGTCCTCGAATCGGTCGACTACGCCGCCACCGGCTGCTTCGTCGGCTTCGACGTCAAGGCGCAGCGGACGCAGAAGGCGGAGTCGGCCACGGCCCATCTGGCCACGAGCCACGCGGTGTTCCTCAAGCTCGTCGAGAAGGTCCGTACCTTCCCGGTCAATACCGCCGAATCGATGGTCGCCGCCCGCGACTACGAGGCCCTCGAGCGGCTCGTCCTCGAGCATCTCCTCGGCTGACACGTCCCGCTCCCCGACGGTAAACTCAAAGGCGACCGGCCCGGCCGGGCCGGTCGTCTCGGGGGTGTTGACGTGGTCCATCGCTTTTTTCTCTTGGCTGCGGGCCTCGCTGCCCTCTGGCTGTTGCTGGCGGGGCTGTCCGGCACCAGGCTTGTCCGAGCGGAGCCACCTGCCGCCGAAGCTCCTGATTTTGCCACCGTCGTCGCTCCGCTCCTCGCCCGCCGCTGTGGCGCTTGCCACGGGCCAGTCACGTCCGAGGGCGGCTGGCGGATCGACGAGCGCGAACGGGCGCTCGCCGGCGGCGACTCCGGGCTCCCCGGGATCGTGGCTGGGAAGCCAGAGGCGAGTGAGCTCGTCCGCCGCATCACGACCGACGACGCCGAAGCGCGGATGCCAGCGGGCGCCGATCCCCTCCCGGCGGAGGAGCGCGCGATCCTGGTGAGCTGGGTGGCTGCCGGGGCCCGATGGCCCGACGACGTCGCCACACTCCCCCCCGCGCTCTTTCCTGACTCGCTCAAAACCTCGACCCACTGGGCCTTCCAACCGATCGTCCGGCCGCCGCTGCCCGAAATCGCTGGCGTCACCCACCCGATCGATGCCTTCGTCATCCAGGGGCTTGCTCTCCAGGGGCTCGCAATCCAGCCGGAGGCTCCGCCGGCGACGCTCCTGCGGCGACTTTCGTTCGATCTTGTCGGCCTGCCGCCGACGCCTGCCGACGTGCAGGCCTTCACCGCAGACGTCGCTGCGCGGGGCACGGACGCGGCCTTCGGCGATCTCGTCGATCGGCTCCTCGCCTCCCCTGGCTTCGGCCAGCGTTGGGCGCGACATTGGCTCGACGCCGTCCGCTTCGCCGAGAGCAACGGCTTCGAGATGAATCAGATGCGCCCCAACGCCTGGCGCTACCGCGACTGGGTGATCGAGAGCCTTCAGCGCGACCTCCCCTACGACGCCTTCGTCCGCGCTCAACTTGCGGGCGACAGTTGTGGCGCCGACGTCGCCACCGGCTTCATCGTCGGCGGCGCCTGGGACCAGGTGAAGTCGCCCGACCCCGTGCTCACCGCCAACCAGCGGGCCGACGAGCTCCACGACATGGTGAGCACGACCAGCTCGGCGTTTCTGGGCCTCACCGTCGGCTGTGCCCGCTGCCACGACCACAAGTTCGATCCCATTCCGCAGACCGACTACTACCGTCTCAAGGCCGTCTTTGCCGGCGTCGAGCATGGCGAGCGCGAGGTGACGCTCCTCTCGGAAGAGCCCCGGCAGGATCGGCGGGCCGAGATCGGCAAGCTCCTGGCCGAGGCTGGCGTGGGGTCGCTGCGCCGTGCCGTCACCCCTCGCCAAAACGTCGATCGCTTTGCCCCGACCCCGGCCCGCTTCATCCGCTTCAAGATCCTCGAGACGAGCGGCGCCGAGCCCTGCCTCGACGAGCTTGAAGTCTTTTCAACCGACGGCCGCAATATCGCCCGCGGCGCCACCCCCACCTCCTCCGGCAACTTCGCCGGCAACGCCTTTCATGTTTTGGCCCATGTGAATGACGGCCAGGTTGGCAACGAGCATTCGTGGATCTCGAACACCCCCGGCACCGGCTGGATTCAGCTCGAGCTTCCGGCCACCGAGACGGTTGACCGGGTGGTGTGGAGCCGCGATCGCTCCCCGGAGCCCAAATATGCCGACCGGGTGGCGACGCGCTACGAGATCGCGCTCTCCACCGACAGCGTCGACTGGACGCCAGTCGCCTCCGATCTCGACCGCCGCCCCTTCGGCGACAGCACCGCCGCCCCCGACGAGGCTCCCGCGGCAACTCCGCCGGGGAGCGTCGCCGACCCGGCGAGCGTGGCTGGAAAGATCAGTGCGCTGAAAGCGGAGCTCGCCACGCTCGACCGCGGTCCGATGGCCTATGCCGGCCGGTTTACCGAGCCGGGGGCGACGTTTCGAATGTTTCGCGGCGATCCCACCCAACCGCGCGAAGAGATCCTCCCCGGCCCGCTCTCCCGAATTGGCTCAGGGCCGTGGCCAGAGGCGCCGATCTCCGCAGAAGCGGCCCGCCGCCGGGCGCTGGCCGACTGGATCGTCGATCCGGGCAATCCGCTCACGGCGCGGGTGATCGTCAACCGCCTCTGGCACCATCACTTCGGGACGGGGCTGGTCGACACCCCGAGCGACTTCGGGGCAGGGGGGGGACGGCCGTCGCACCCCGAGCTCCTCGACTGGCTGGCGAGTGAACTGATCGCCAACGGCTGGCGGCTGAAATCGATCCACCGGCTGATCGTCACGAGCCGGGCCTGGCGGCAGGGGGGAGCCCCGAGCGACGCTGCTCTCGCCCTCGACGCCCAGGACCGGCTCCTGTGGCGCTATCCGCCGCACCGGCTCGAGGCGGAGGCGATCCGCGATGCGATCCTCGCCACGAGCGGGAGCCTCAATCCACAGGCCGGCGGGCCCGGCTTCGATCTCTTCGTCGCCAACGCCAACTACGTGAAGGTCTACGAGACGAAGACGGAATTTTCAGCCGACGACTTCCGGCGGATGATTTACCAGAACAAGCCCCGCTCGGAGCTCGACACCTTCTTCGGCGCCTTCGACTGCCCCGACGCGGGGCAGATCCAGCCGAAGCGGACGTCGAGCACGACACCCCTTCAGGCGCTCAATCTCTTGAATGGCGCCTTCCTCATCGACCAAGCCGACCGCTTCGCCGCCCGCGTGGCCAGTGAAGCGGGCGACGACAAGGCTAACCAAGTCCGCCTGGCCTTCCTCCTTGCCTTCGGCCGCGAGGCGACCGCAGCCGAGATCGCCGCCGCGACCAAGCTCGTCGCCGACTACGGCCTCCCGGCCCTCTGCCGGGCGCTCTACAACGCGAATGAGTTTCTCAGCGTTCGCTGACGGGCCGGAAGCCGGCTTCGAAAAAGGTGCCAGCCACCAAATCTGGGCAAGCTGCCGGGTTCTCCATTTTTGGTGGCTGGCACCTTTTCCCACTCAGGGTAGCTTCGGCCCGCTTCCGCCGCCGCTGCTCGACCATCGCAAGCACTCCGGCGACGAGCGACAGGGCGTTTGCGCCCATGGCGGGGTCGATCTCGGGGACGGCACCGGCTGAAACCGTCAGCCGCCCGGTCAGCTCGCTGAACGAAAGCAGCTGGTCTCCGATCGTGGTCGTCCAGATCCCACCCGCGCCGGAAAGGCTGTAGCCGGAATAGAGCCCCGTGCCGGTGGTGAACACCGAGGAGAAGTCGCCGATCGAAGCTCCGGTGAAGGCAAAGAGATCGAAGACCGTCCCATTGAGAAACTTCGTCGAGTTTCCGAAGTCGAGATCGAGGCTGCCGCCGTATGTGAGCCCACCGGAGGTGGTGATCTGGATCTGGTCGTAGTTGGTGCCGGCGACGCCGGCGGCCGACCCGGAACCGATGACCTCCATAAACATCATGCTCCCGAACTGGAGATCGAGCGCCGCTGCGGCAAGCGCCCCCGGGCTGTTGCCGGGGGAGAGCACTCCGCCCGACTGCACCGCGACCAGGGCCCCGAGCGTGCCGCTGCCGCCGAGCGTGCCGCCGGTGCCAACGGTGACGGCGGAATTCGTGAGACTCCCGTTGACGAGAAGCGTGCCGGCCGAGACGGTCGTCGCCCCGGAATACGTGTTCGAACCGGAGAGGGTGAGCGTGCCAGCCCCGAGCTTGGTGAAACTGCCGCCGGAGCTCGTCAGATTCGAGGCGAGGGTGACGGTCTGGCCATTGGTGTCGATTTTGACTTGCTGGTTGGCGGCATTGGAGAACCGAGCCGAGTAGTCGGTCGTGTTGCTCGCCGACGATTGCAGCGTGCCGCCGCCGAAGGAGATCGTGCCGGAGGAGCCGATCGCATTGGCACTCCCGAGCGCCAGCGTCCCGGCGGTGAGCGTCGTGGCGCCGGAGTAGGTGTTGGCCCCGGTGAGCGTCAGCTTGCCGGTGCCGACCTTCTCGAGCGCCAGGTTCGCCGTGGACATCACTCCCCGAAACGTGGAATCGTTGCTGTCGCCGACGATCAGCTTTCCATTGGCGGCCGTCGACCTGATCGCCCCGGCAAGAACCGAATCATTGAGGCCAGCGACGGTCTGCGTCGTGCCGTTGACATCGAAGGTTGCGGTACCAGAACCTTGGAAGACGAGATTCCCGCCTGCTGGAATGGCACCAGTTCCCGTTATCCCCAACGTCGAGGAGTCGATCCGCGTGTCACCGGCGTAGTTCGAAGACCCGGTCAAGGTAACGGTGCCGGTCAACACGCTGCTGCCGAAAGTCACCCCCCTCGAACCGTTGCCCGTGATCGATCCGACCGTGAGCGTGCGGGTCGAGGTGCCCCCGAGCACCAACCCGCCCGTCGAGTCGTTGTTGGTGATCGTGCCGTTGATGGTACTGTTGGCAACGGTAGCGATCGTCTTTAATCCCGCGGAGTCGGCGATCGTGAAGGTGTTGGCAAAGGTCCGGCCATCACCGAAGTTGAGCGTCGTGGCATTGGCCCCCTGAAGGGTCACGGTGCCGCTGCCGAGAGCGAAGTTGCTGCTGGTCACATTGAGCCTGACGCTGTCGAGGGCCAAAGCGCTAAACGAGTTGGATCCCGAGAGCGCGAACGCCCCCGCCGAGCCGCTCGCCGTCCGGTTGAGGATCAGGGAGCCGCTGGAGATTGCTTGGCCGAAGCTCACCACACCGCTCGTATTGAGCGTGATCGCCCGGGTGCCGCCGGTGAGGTTCACGGTGTTGCCGGCGTTATTGAACAAAACGTTGAAGCCTTCAACGCTCGAGCCGCCGATCGTGCCAGTCGCGCCGATCGTGAAGTCACCACCGACGGTGATGCCGGCGCTCCTGGACCCAGAAGTGAAGTTTTGGATTCCACCAATCGTGCCGCTGTAGATCGTGATCGCACCGGTGCTGAGGGCGTTGTTCGACCTGGCGATGAAGGTGCCGCCGACGCTGCCGCTGGTGCCGAGCGTGAAGCCTCCGGTGTAGCTACTTCCCTGAAACATCATGGTGCCAGCCCCGGTCTTGATGATGCCGTTCGAACCGGCTGATGTGATTCCTCCGAAGTTGACCACGCTCCCGGCGCCGAAGTCGAACGTCTTCACGGCGTTACCGAAGCTCATGACATTGCCCGCGGTCGTGTCGCTGAAGCTGATGAACACGTCGGTGCCGGTGGTGATGTTGCCGAGCGTCCCCGAACTCGTAGCACTGAGCCTGCCGAAGGTGTAGGTGCCGGAGGCGGCGAAGGTGGCGTCGGAGCCCGCCACCCAGTTGCCGGTGCCGTTGACCGCCGTGCCACTCTGCAACCACCGTCCAGTGGTCCCAGTGGTAACGACCCAGTAACCGGTCCCGCTCGTCGTGGTGGTCAGCTGGGCGTTCGCCGTCTGAGCCATCAGCAAAGCCACGGCAAGGGCTGTGGCCAAGAGCGCCATCGGCCTGCCAAGGCGTCGAAAGACGCTGGCCCTCACCACCGCGGATTGCCCGGCCAGATCGATCGCACCAGTTCCTGCCATTGGATTCTTCCCTCGGCCGCTCGTCGCAATCCGCCGTCACGCAAAACTCGGCCCCAAGTCGTATCAGACGATCGCGGGGCCCAAACCCCCCGATCGGATTTTTGACGAAACGGCTATGATTGAGGGACGAAAAGGCAGGGCACTGTATGGATAGCGCAGCGACACGTCGCAGCGCGCAAGACATGGCGCACAACGCCCCCACGGGGAATGACCTCACCCCCCGCCGCGGTGACAGCCACTCGCTATTGGCCTGCCGGGATCGCGACGGCGATCTCGCACGGAAAGAGAAGCTCCGGATCGCCGCGGTCGGCGAGTGTCCGGGCGAGCGCCTGGATCGACCGCGTCACCGGCCCGTCGTGGAGGACGCGGTCACCGAAGCGGATCGTCACAGGGCGGTCGCAGTCGATCAGCCGATCATCGAGCCGGATAAGAAGCGTTTCGATTCCCTCAGCGCGAAGGATATCGATAACCTGCCCTTCGATGCGGGCATCGATGATCCCGCCGGCCCGGGGGGCGTCGGCGGGGAGGGCGAGCCACGAGGAGCTCACGCGTGAGGCGCCGGTCGGCTGCCAAACGACCCGGTCGGGGACGGGATTGCGGATGTGCTTCGCCATCCAGGGAAGGGCGGCGGCGTCGTCGCGGTCCATCCAGTGCCCCTTCCCTTCGTGGATCTTCACGAAGGTCTCGTAGCCGTTCGGGTCGGCCGCATGAAAAGCCTCCAGGGCTCGGCCGTAGTCGGCGCCGATCTTGGCCCGGTCGTAGGCGGTGTCGAGGGCGCCCACCTGGAGCGCGAAGGGGACATTCCGCACCGGCTCGAGCGAGACGCCGTTGGGATGGCCTGCCATCATCGCCGCCGCCGCCCAGTGGTCGGCCATCCGGGGGGCGAGCTGATAGACGCCATCGCCGCCGGCCGAATAGCCAAGGACGTAGACGCGATTCGGATCGACTTCGCCCGTGATTACCAAATCCTCGATGAGCCGGTGGAAGAGGCGGTCGATGTGGGCTTCGTGCCAGAGATTCCAGGTGTTTGTCGGGGCCCGGGGGGCGACGTAGATCCCTTCCTCGACCGTGTAGAGCTTCTTTTGGTTTTCCCACTGCTGATCATTGACGCGGGCCGGCGCGCCGCCGCCGCCATGGAGCGAGATCCAGAGGGAATGCCCGCGAGGGGGCTTCTCGCCAAAGGTCTTCAGGAAGAACGGCATGACAAGGTCGCCGTCGCGGAGTTCGCGGGCCTCGATCTCAGCTTGGCTCGCGGCGCGCTTCGCAGCTCGATGGGCCTCCCAGAGGAGATCGCGGGCGGCGAGGGCATCGGCTTTCGTGAGTGGCACGTCCGCCCAGGCTTCTTGGGCCACGCTTTCATGCGCCGCCCGGGGCTCGGCGAGGGCCCCCCGGAGCGATTCCAGGGCCTGCGCCGATGCCGCCGCGTCGGCCGCCCGGGCGCTCGAGATCGCGCCAGGGATCGCCCCGGCGACAAGAAGCCCGGCGACACACGCCACAAACAAGCACAAAACGCGAGGCCGACGCATCGGTTCTTCTCCCGGAGCCATTTCTTGATTTTTGATTGAGAGAGCGGCGGAGGATCGGCACACGAGTCTAGCCAGCGTCGCCTTGCATCCGGGCCACGATCCTGGGGACAATTTTGTTTCTCACTGGTGCCACCGCCTCCCTTGCCGAGACGCCCCATGCCATCCCCACTCTCGCTCCCCGGCATGCGGCTCCTCGACCGGCGCGGCTTCCTCCGCGACACCGGCTCCGGCCTCGGCGGGATCGCCTTGGCTTCCATGCTGGGGACGGCCGCGACCGGGGCGGAGCCACCGATCCGCCCGGTGATCGATCCGGCCCGGCCGCTGGCCCCCCGCGCCCCCCACTTCCCCCCCCGGGCGAAGCGCGTCCTGGTGATCTTCTGCTCGGGGGCGATGTCGCAGGTCGACACCTTCGACTACAAGCCCGAACTGCTGCGGCGCCACGACACGCCGCTGCCGGAGAGCGTGTCAGGCGAGAAGGTGATCACGTTCCAGGGGGAACAGGGCAACCTCATCAAGCCGCAGTGGGAGTTTCGCCCCCGTGGCCAAAGCGGCACGATGACGAGCGACCTGCTTCCACGCCTCGGAGCCCTTGCCGACCGGATGTGCTTCATCCATTCGATGACGGCGAAATCGAATACGCACGGGCCGGCCGAGAGCCAGATGGCAACGGGCTTCACGCTCGACGGCTTCCCGAGCATGGGGGCCTGGACAACCTACGCCCTAGGGAGCGAGTGCGACGATCTCCCGGCCTTCGTTGCCATCCCCGATCCGCGCGGCGTGCCGCAGATCGGCCCGCGGCAATGGGCGAGCGGCTTTCTTCCCGCCGTGTTTCAGGGGACGCCCCTCGGGGCCGACCGGCCGATCCCGAATCTCGCCCGCCCCGCCTCGCTTTCGGAAGCGACCGACGGGGCGACGCGCGACTTCATCCGCCAGCTCAATGACGACCACCTCGCCCGCAACCCCGGCGACAGCGATCTCGCCGCCCGGATCGCCGCCTACGAGCTCGCCGGCCGGATGCAGCTCTCGGCCCCGCGCGTCGCCGATCTCTCGGGTGAATCAGCCTCGACGCTCGCAAGCTATGGCGCCGACGACCCCGCCAACCCCACCAAGGCCCGCTTTGCCCGCAACTGCATCCTGGCGAGAAAGCTCCTCGAGCAGGGGGTGCGGTTCGTGCAGCTCTTCAACGGCGCCTATGCAATGGGGGAGGGGGTGGGGAACTGGGACGGCCACAAGACGCTCGTCGATCAGTATTCCGTTCATGGCCCGATCCTCGACCAGCCGGCCGCGGCGCTCCTTCTCGATCTCGAAGCCCGCGGGCTCTTGGACGACACGCTCGTCGCCTTCGTGACCGAGTTTGGCCGGATGCCGACCTTTCAAAAGGGGGCCAGCGGCCGCGATCACAACCCGGCCGGGTTCACCGTCTGGCTCGCCGGTGCCGGCGTGAAGCGGGCCTGGCACCACGGCGCGACCGATGAGTTTGGCTGGAAGGCGGTCGAGGATGTCTGCACGATCTACGACCTCCACGCCACGATCCTCCACCTCCTCGGCCTCGACCACACGCGCCTCTCCTACTACCACAATGGGATCGAGCGCCGCCTGACCGACGTCCACGGCCACGTCATCAAGGGCGTGCTCGCGTGACGGGGATGCGGACGCTCTACCTTGAACAAAGCACTATTCTTCTGTACAGTTCCTTTCAATCAAGGAGCCAAGCCATGAACGTCGACATCTCGCTCGCAAGTCTTTCCACGGTCGAGAAACTCGCCCTCATGGAGCGACTGTGGATCGATTTGTCGCGTCACCCCGAAGACGTTCCCTCGCCAGCATGGCACGGAGCGGTCCTCGAGGAGCGACGAGAGGCCGTCCGACAGGGACGCACGAACTTCGTGGCGTGGGAGGATGCCAAGAAGCGGCTGCAGGAACGGCACGGATGAGGATCCGTATCCTTCCCGAGGCCGAGCGCGACCTTGAAATCGGCTGTGATTTCTATGATTCCCAATCCCCCGGGGCAGCGAGATTTTTCCTCCGCGGCCTGCTCGACGACATCGACGGGCTTTTGAAGCACGCCGGTGTCCACGAACAGTACTGTGGCTTTTTCCGCGCGATCTCGAAGCGGTTTCCGTTTGCGATTTTTTATGCTTTGAGCGAAGACACGATCGATATCTACGCGGTGTTGGATTGCCGTCAAGATCCCGATGCGATCACGTCCCGCCTCGGCGAACGGAACATCGACCGCGAGACACGGTCCTGACGGGGATACGGCATCACTGCCAGGCATCACTGCCAGGCATCACTGCCAGGCATCACTCTGCCGGCGGCAGATGCCGGGCGAGATCCATGCTGTCGTGCAGCACCCGGGCGATCTCGAGCGCCCAGTCGCTCCGGAGCCTGAAAATAACGAAGTGCCGCTGCGTGATGACCCTGCCGGCGGCGGGAGCGACGCGATTCCGGGAATGGGCAAGGTGATACGTCTGCACCCCCGCAGCGATCTCGGGCCGCGTCTCGACACCTACCCGAGCCGGGTCAACGGTGAGATCCTCGATTGCCTGGACGATCAGCGCCGCGTAGCGGCGGCGGGCCGCATCACCAAAGGCCTCGGCAGACCAAGCAAGGATCCCAGCGAGGTCAGCCACCGCGGCCGGAGCAAGAATCACCTTCCAGGGCCGGCTCATGTTCGCCGCCGCGCCGACCCCGACGGCTTCGGTTCCCCGAGGGCATCAAGATGCTTGGCGAGGTTCTTGGAAGTGGTGAACTCGACACCACACCCCTGGTCGAGTTGATCGAGGCCTGTCTTCGCCAGCCGTCGCAGGGCGGCAAGCTTGGCCCCATCCTCGGCGGTCTGCTGCTGGAGGAGCCGGAGACCGGCTCGCATCACCTCGCTGGCGTTGCGATACCTCCCAGCTTCGATCTGCTCGTCGATGAAAACATCGAACGAATCCGTCAGATTCACGTTCCGCGTCGGCATGAATCCCTCTTGGAAAAAACTCCGACCTCCTTTGCTTGGCGTCGACGAAAAGGACCACTCCATCGCCTTCAACCCCGGCGACGCCGGGACGCCCGCCAGAAGATGCAGGTTAACCCAGATTGGCAATATTTGCCAATCTGGAACCAACGCCCCAGAATCCCCTGCGGCCGTGAGCGGTACGCAAGGGCCTGCGGGGCGGTCAGGAATCGACGCTGTAGACCTGCACGCGGCCCCAGGAGGGCCACTGCCCATCCTTGGGCCCCGGCTGCGATTGGGCGCCCCCGAGGACGAGGCGCTTGCCGTCGGCCGTGAACCGGGCCTGGGTGATCCGCTGCTTCGTGTCGAGCGAGGTGACGAGGCTGCCGTCGGCGGCAGAGAAGAGGGCGAGATTCCAGGTTCCCTGGGCCTGCCGCCCCGCCATCACGAAGTGGGCGCCGTCGGGAGACCAGGCGAGCGCTTCCATGAGCCCCGAGCCATGCTGGCCGTCTCGGATCTGGTCGATCTTCTCCCCCTTCCGCCAATCCCACCGCTGCCAGGTCATCTTGCCGTTGCCCGCCATCGGATCCCCCATCGGCCCCATGCCGCACACGAGGAGCGATGCGTCAGACGGGGCAAAGGCGAGGGCGTAGATGCCGCCGCAGTAGTGATGGCTCTTCGTCGTCCCCCAGGAGGTGAAGTCGGGAGAGGTAAAGCGACTTTCAGGCTCAGCGCCGCCCCCCTCGCCGAGCTTCCACACCCGCACCTCGCCGAGCATGTTCGCGGCGGCAAGATGGAGGCTGTCGCGGCTGAAGCCACAGCAGAGCACCGGCGGCTGATGGTCGAACGCCGCGACGACATTGCCGCTCGAGGTGTCAAACACTTTGACCCCCGGCTCGGTCGCGGCAGCCGGCTCGTACTTCCAGCCCCCGGCAAGGTACTGCCCCGTGCAACTGGCGACCCGGCTGCCGTCGGGGGAAAGGGCGAGATCCCAGCTCCAAAAGCGATGCGCCGGCACAGCCCGCGTCACCGCGCCTATTTCGAGGTCGTGCCACAGCAGCTGCCCGTCGTAGCCGCCGGAGACGAGCGTCTTTCCATCGGGGAGCAGCGCACAGCCGCTGGCATACGAGCCATGCACCCCCGCGAGCGCCACCTGCTCGCCCGAGGGCGGATCGATTCGGACAACTCGCCCATCGGCGCAAGCGGCAAAGGCGCGGCCGCCGTCGGGGGCAAGCGCCAGGCCAAAGACGCCGGTGGCAAGCACGGAATCGTGGAGGAGGGTGAGCTTCATCGGTTCACGCCAGCAATTCGCCGATCGGCGCCTTCCCGTTCTCAACGAGGTGAAACGTCGGCAATCCCGGGAGATCGTACCCGGCGTGGGGATCGAGCCCGAGGGCCGTGAAGATCGTGGCGAACAGGTTTTGCTCGTCGATCGGCTGCCCGACGACGTCGACGCCATCGGCATCGGTCGCGCCCACGACCACCCCGCGGCGGAGCCCACACCCGGTCATCATCAGGCTCCAGGCATTCGGGTAGTGGTCGCGGCCGCGGGCGGCATTGAGCCAGGGGGTGCGGCCAAACTCCCCCATCGCGATCACGAGCGTGGAATCGAGGAGGCCACGCTCCTCGAGATCGCGGACAAGATGGTACAGGACCCGATCGAGCTCCGGCACGAGCATCTGATGGATCTCGTGCTGGAAGACGTGATTATCCCAGTTCATGCCGTTGGCCACCATCACAAACGGCGCGCCATGCTCGACCAGGTGCCTGGCCATGAGGGCGTGCTGGGCAAAGCTCCCCGGCCCGTAGCGCTCCCGGTCGCGCGGGGGAAGCTGCTCGACATCAAACAGCTCAGCGCTTGCCGCCAGCCCCCGCATCCGCTCGAAGGCGGCGTTCTGGCTGCGAGCGATCGAGCTCTTTCGCTCGCGCTCGAACCGCGACGTGAGAAACCTCCGCAACGTCTCGCGGGTCTCGCGGTCGTGCCGGCCGAGGGTATCGGGGGCGGCGTCGAGAAGCTGGGTGTAGTCGCCGCCGAGCCGCACCGGAGCGTGCTCCACACCGAGCCAGCCGGCCCAATTCCCCGCCTTGAAGCTCTCGAACTCATTTCCCCCCGGGACGGGATCGAGGAACACGAAGTTGGGGATCGGTGAATCGAGCTCGCCGACCGCGTGCGACAAGGCACTGCCGAGCGTCGGTCGGGTGAAGCCCGCCCGGTCGGGATTGCCGCGTTGCAAGAGATTGATCGCCTGGAGATGCTCCGACTGCGCCGTCCTCATCGAGCGGACGATGTTGAGCTTGTCGGCGATCGAGGCGCAGTGCGGCATCAGCGAAGAGAAGTGCAGGCCGGGGATGCTCGTCGGCGTGCTTCCGAACGGGCCGCCACCAGGCCGGCCGGGCTTCGGATCCCAGGTTTCGAACTGGCTCGGGGCACCGCACAGCCAAAGGAGGATGCAGCGCTTCTCGGCGCGCTTTGCCTGCGCGGCGAGGACGGGATTGTGAAACAAGCCGGAAAAGCCCCCCACCCCTGCGGCGGAGAGCCCCTCGAGGAACAGCCGACGATGGAGCCGATGCTCGTCATGCGGGCAGTCGCCGGGCTTCAGGTGTGGGGCAGGTTGTGGCATCAGTCTCACGGCATGGTGAGGAACTCGGCGCTCGTCAGCAGCGCCCAGACGAGATCGCGAGCCGCCTCGGCCGGCTGCTCCGGACGCGACGCGAGAACGTGCTCGGCCTGCGCCATTTCCTCAAGTGCAGGCGCTCGGCCAAGCACGGCGCGGAAGGCGGCCTCGACGCGATCTGAGGGCGCCGGCAGCGCGGCGATTCCTGCGATCGTGCTCTCCGGGACCGGCTCGAGAAGCTCCTTGAGGGCCGGCGCCGCGGAGAGAAACTGGGCCTGCTGAAACGTCGCCTGATACTCCCGCGGCATGACGTCGGGAATCGCAGCGACCGCCGCGCGACGGAGGGGGTCGTTCTCCATCGGCCGGCCGGCGGCGATCGACCACGACCGGGCGATCTGTTCGGCAGTCAGCGGACGCTCCGCAGCGCAGGCGAAGGCTGCCGGATCGGAGCCGGGAGCGCTGGCGGAAGCGATTCCCAGGGCGTAGACCCGGCTGAGCACGATGCCGCGAATCTCACGGCGGATGTCGTGGTGGTGGGCGGCGAAGTCGGCAGAGAGCCAGTCGAGCAGCTCCGGGTGGCTCGGCTGATTGCGGGTGGTCATCTCGTCGACCGGCGCCACGATCCCGCGCCCGAGCAAGATAGCCCACAGCCGGTTGACGAAGGCCCTGGCGAGGAGCGGATTGCCAGTCGTGGCCGCTGCGGCAAACGCTTCGCGCCGGGAAAACGTCGGGATGCGCGGCTTGGCCGCCGGATCGAGATACTTTTCGTCGCTGTCCGCTTCCGGGCTGCCATCCTCAGGCCGATTTTCGGCCACCGTGGGGCCGTTGAGGATGGTTACCACGGCCGGCTGCGATTCTTTTCTAAGGTTCGTGAAGTTGACGAAGCCCCCCACGGCCGACTCCGCCACGTCGGTTGTCCCCTCGACGTTCTTCCCCCGGTTGAAGGCTGCGACAAGCCCCCAGTAATGGGCCTGCTTGATCTCGCGGGCGAGGGGATGGTCGTGGCACTGGGCGCAGTCGATGCGGGCGCCGTAGACGAGCGGTGCGACAGCCTCGGCGATCGCCTGATGGTCGTTGCGCCGCTCGTAGAGAAACCACGGCGCACCCTTGTCGTCTGCGCCCGCCGGCCGGGCGATGAGGATCTCGCGGACGATGCTGTCCCAGGGGCGGTTGGTGCGGAAGGCCTGCTCGAGATAGGACCACCAGCCGCTGCTCCGGCGGCGCTCCTCACGCGACTCCCTTTTTCCCCGCCCCATCAGGAATACGTCCCACAGCTCGCGCATCCGCACGGCATGCTCGTCGGAATCGAGGAGCCGATCGACGAGCGCCGCGCGGCGCGTGTCGCTCGGCACCTCGAGAAAGTCGCGCTGCTCGGCCGCGGTCGGGATCCGTCCGGCCAGATCGAGCCACACGCGCCGGCACCAGGAGGCATCGTCGACAGGAGGGGCCGGGACCACCCCCTGCCGCGCCCACGCTTCCGCCATCAACACATCGATCGCCTCGGTCACCGTCGCGAAGGCTCTCGTTTCCACCATCTGCCCGGAGGGGCTTGCCGCAGGCTCGGGCTGGGCGTTTTCCAGGGCGGCGATCCAGGCCCGGACGATCGCCTGCTCGTCGAAAGTGAGTTGCTTGTCGGGGGGCATGTGCGGCTCGGCCCCGGCGACGAGATTCAGGGCAAGCGGGCTTACGTCGGGCTGCCCCGCCATCACGACCGCCCCAGAATCGCCCCCGGCGAGCACGGCGGCCGGGGTGTCGAGCTCGAGGCCGCCATGCTTCTCGATCGGCCCGTGGCACTTCACGCAGTGCCGATCGAGGAGAGGCTGCACCTGCGCCGACCAGAGCGCCGCCGGATCGGCCCCCACGGCCTGGCCGGAGGCCAGGAGCAAGAGCAGCAGCAGCGGTGGGAGATGTCGGAGGTCCATCGAGAACCTTGCCTGGGAACAGCAGCGGTCCGCGGGGCGAACGGCGACAGGAACGACTCTTAAACCTATTCGAGGCGCTGAGGCGGAACAAGGCTGACCGGGCCGGCCTCGCTCCACCGATGGAGCACGCATGCCCCGCGGCGAACAGGGGCGTTCAATCGTCACGCCGATTCGTGGGCCGCACGCCCCCCGTGGCGACGGCCTGTTTCACGCTGGCACGTTTTGCCGCAGGCTTTTTGACGACCGCCTGTTTCTTCACGGCCGGCGGCTTTGCAGCCGTTCCCTTTCCTTGGGCCTTGGCGGGCGGTTTTTTCTTCGGCTTTGTCGCCTGCTTTTTCACCGGCTTTTTTTCAAGCTTCGTCGCTTTCTTGCCATCCTGCCGAATCTCCCCGATCCGTGTGGCGACGAGGAGCTTGACGAGCTTGGCCGGCAGGACGGCGTCGAAGGGGAAACGGATCGTCCCCTTGCTCGTGTCGGAGTCGGCAAGCGCTTCCTGGCAGGTCTCCACGGTCGACCCGCTCAAGGGATGGAAGGCCCCGTGCTTGGCTGCCGCGCGCCAACCGACCAGCGGCGTCCCGTCGAGCTTCACCGCCGGCATCCCGTACGACAGACACTCCTCCGCTCCGGGGCATGCGGCATGGACGGCCGCCCGGATCTGCTCGAGGGCCTTCCGCTCGGCGGCGGGAAGACGGGCGTGGTAGGCATCGACAAGCGGAGAGCGGATCGCCATGGCAACGTTTCCCCTGGGACAGAGCGGGAGGAACCGAAAAGATCCATTCTGGCGACCTGCCACGCCGATTGGCTATCCTGCCTCCAGCGCCCCCCGCAGGTTTTTCATCCCCCTCCGCGAGCCGAGCATGTCCGCGTCCCGTGCCCCTGCCGCTCCCCTCGGGGCTTGCCCCCCCTGCGACGTGATCCTCTGCGGCACGTGCGTCGCCGACATCCTCGTCCGCCCCGTCCCCCTCACGGTGGCCCCCGGCGCCGGTAAACTCTTTCATGTCGATCCGATCCGGGTCACCACCGGCGGGATCGTCTGCAACACCGGCACGGCGATGGCCCGACTGGGGATGAAGGTCGCCGCGTCGAGCCTCGTCGGCACCGATGTGTGGGGGGAGGTGATCCGCGCCACCCTCGCGGGAGAGGGGATCGCGACGGCGGCGCTCGAAGCGAGCAACACCGTCGCCACGAGCACGACTGCCGTCCTCATCGATCCCAGCGGTGAGCGGAGCTTTGCCCACCATGGCGGGGCCCCGGCGACGATCGACCTGGCCTTCATTCGCCGCCAGCTTCCCCACTTCGCGGCCGCCCGCCTCGCCCTCGTCGGCTACCTC
The DNA here is from genome assembly GCA_943332855.1 of Candidatus Kuenenia stuttgartensis. Lineage (GTDB taxonomy): Bacteria > Planctomycetota > Planctomycetia > Pirellulales > UBA1268 > QWOP01. The sequence continues at coordinate 5,888 of CALQRA010000016.1, read as the reverse complement.
GGGCTCCTCCCCGGCCTCGAGCCCGATCTTACCGAGGCCCTCGCCGAGATCCGCGCCACCGGCTGCATGGTTGCCCTCGAGACGGCAGGAAGCGGCGGGACGCTCGCCCAGGTGGCGCCGGCACTCCCTCTGGTCGATGTCTATGTCCCCAGCCTCGATGAGGCCCGCCACCAGACCGGCCTCGACGACCCGCGGGCGATCGTCGACTGCTACCGCTCCCACGGCGCGCTGGGCCTCGTCGGCGTGAAGCTCGGCACGCTCGGCACGCTCCTTTCCCCGAGCAAGGGAGAGTGGCTCGAGATCCCCTGCGTCGCCGCCCCGGGCCCGGTCGTCGACACGACCGGTGCCGGCGATTCGCTGCTCGCTGGCCTCCTCACCGGCCTGCTGCGGGGGATGCCGCCGCGCGACGCTGGTCTCCTCGGCGCCGCCACCGCGGCCTGCTGCGTGACCGGGCTCGGTGCCACGGAGGGCCTTCGCGGCTTCGAGGCTACCGCCCGGCTCGCCGGCTTGCCGAGCTGACCGGCCGCCCGATCAGGTGCCCGCGCGACTCAAGAAAAAAGAGAACGAATCGGCGAGCGCCAGCCAACTGGCCTCGATGACGTTCTCGCTCACCCCCACCGTGCCCCACATCGACTCACCGTCGGTCGATTCGATCGAGACGCGGACCTTCGCCGCCGTCCCCTCCTGGGCATTGATGACGCGCACCTTGTAATCGAGCAGCGTCATCCGCTCGACCGCCGGATGGACCGACCCGAGCGCCTTGCGGAGGGCGGCGTCGAGGGCATTGACTGGCCCGTCCCCCTCGGCTACCTCGTGGCGGATCGAACCGGCGACAACGAGCTTGACCGTCGCCTCGGTACGGATCTCATCGGTCGTCACCGCCCCATCCCCGGTCGCCGCGGCGGCCCCGGCCCGCCCCCGACTCTCGACGGCGACGTTGTAGGAGAGCTTTTCGAACGGGGGGCGGAACGTGCCGGCACAGCGATCGACAAGGAGATCGAACGACGCGCCGGCCGCCTCGAACTGCCACCCCTCGTTCTCGAGCCGGCAGACTTCGGCCAGCACTCGATCGAGCAGCACGCGGTCATTGCGGACGTCAGGCCGCGTCACCATCGCCTGGATGTTCGAACGCCCCGACAACTCGCTGACGAGGATCCGCCGCTCGTTTCCCACCGCTTCAGGATGGATGTGCTCGTACGACTCCGTCGCCTTGGCGACGGCGTGAACATGCATTCCCCCCTTGTGCGCGAAGGCACTCGTCCCCACGAACGGCTGCCCGGCCCGGTAGATCATGTTGGCCGTCTCGTAGACGAAGCGCGAAAGCTCTGTCAGATGGCGTGTGCCGGTAGCTTTAAGGACGCGAAATCCGTGGAGCTTGAGGGAGAGGTTGGCAACAACGGAGATCAGATCGGCATTGCCGCAACGTTCACCGATGCCGTTGATCGTCCCCTGGACCTGGGCGGCGCCAGCCTCGACGGCCGCGAGCGAGTTGGCGACGGCGACGTCGCAGTCGTTGTGGCAATGGATGCCGAGGGCGACGTCGAGATCAGCCTCCCCCAGAACGGCGCTGGCCGCGGCGACAAGCTTGGCCACCTCGTGGGGAAGGGTGCCGCCGTTGGTGTCACAGAGAACGATTCGGGTCGCCCCAGCACGGGCGGCGGCGAGGATCGTCTCGGCGGCGTAGCCGGCATCGAGCTTCCAGCCGTCGAAGAAGTGCTCGGCGTCATAAAACACCTCGCGACCGGCTCCGGTGAGGAAGGCGACGGTGTCGGCGATCATGGAGAGGTTTTCCTCGCGCGTCACCCCCAGCACCTCGGTGACGTGGAAGGCGGACGTTTTCCCGACGATCGTCACGGCGGAGGTGCCCGCCTCGACGAGGGCCTTCATGCCGGGATCATCGGCGGCCGCCATTCCGCGGCGGCGCGTCATCCCGAAGGCCACGACCCGCGAGTGGGCAAGCGAAAGCTCCCGGACGCGGGCGAAATACTGGGCGTCTTTGGGATTGGAGAGCGGATAGCCCCCCTCGATGAAATCGATCCCTGCCGCATCGAGCCGTCGCGTGATCGCGAGCTTGTCCTCGAGCGAGAAATTGACCCCTTCCCCCTGGCTGCCGTCGCGGAGCGTGGTGTCGTAGATCTCGATCGTGCGCATGAAAAGTCGCCTGGGGCGGGGGGCTGGGGCTTGGTGCCGCGGCGGCGAAAGCCGATCCGGGGCCACCGCGGCACCCGCATCGGCCGGCGCCACATCGCCACCCAGCTTCCATCCTGCGGAATCACTTAAGATAAGGGCCTTTCAGCGGGGCGGCAAGGCTCGGCCCTGGTCCACACACCGGCGCCCACTCCGCTCCTTCTTGCCAGCCTTCATTCAACAGGCGTTCGACGATGAATCTCGTGATGCTCACGATGCTCCTTCTCCCGGTGACGATCTTCACCGCCATGATGATCGCTGCCGGCAGTGGACATCGGCTGGCTGTGCGGCGGCTCTCGCGTCCCAACCCCGATGCAGCGGTCGGAGCCGGGGCGATCGATGCCGCCGCGCTCGGGCTCCTCGGGCTCCTCATCGCCTTCTGGTTTAGTCTCGCTGCCACCCACCTGGACCTGCGACGGAGCCTGATCGTCGAGGAGGCCAACGCCATCGGCACGGCCTGGCTGCGGCTCGATCTGCTGCCCGCCGACACACGCTCGTCGGCCCAGGATCAATTCCGCTCCTATGTCGACGCCCGCCTCGCCCAGACCTCTGGCCCTGAGACAAACGATCAACGCGCCGGCCTCACCACGCAGCTCGACGACCTTCGCAGCGGGATCTGGACGACCACCGTCGCCGCCGCTCCGCGCTGCGACAGCCCGCAAGCGGCCATGCTCCTCATCGCTGCCCTCAACGAGATGTTTGATGCCGCGACCCGTCACGACGCGTCCTTCAACGCTCACACACCGACCGCGATCGTGGTCTTGGTGGCGGTCGTCGCGGTCGTCGCGTCGATCCTCGTCGGCTACGACCTGGGAACGCACAAACGCTTCGAGTGGCTCCACATGACGCTGTTCGCGGCCCTCGTCTCGTCGACGATGTGGGTGATCTACGATCTCGAGATGCCGCGTTACGGCTTGATCCGCGTCGACGACTACGACCAGACCATGCGCGAGGTGCGCGAGGACTTTGACCGCGTGCCGAGCCCCGCACGCTCCAACTGACAGATTAAGGTGCGCCCGGGGCGAGTTTGCGGCCGAATTGATGGACCTCGGTCCGGCCCCGCAGGGGGCTACTCCTCTTCCTCTTCCTCTTCCTCTTCCTCTTCCTCTTCCTCTTCCTCTTCCTCTTCCTCTTCCTCTTCGCCGTCGACGTCGCCCTCGTCTTCGCCCTCGTCTTCGTCGCCGTCGACCTCACCTGCCGGGTCGTCGGAGTCGACGATGAACGATTCCGACTCGTCCTCCTCGGCGAAGGCGTCATCGACCTCTGCCTCGTCGTCGGTGGCTGCGGAGGCGTCGTCCCATTCGCCGGAGGCCTGCTCGTCCTCATTGGCATCGTCTTCGATCACGACAACCTGCCGGCTGAGGCTGGCCCGGCCGCCGGGGATCGCGACGTCGGCGTGATCGTCTTCCTCATCGTCATCCACATCGTGCGGCGAGACGCCCAGCGGCCGGACGGCAACCGACGGGAGCGCGGGGAGGAAGGGCATGCCGGGGGCGGCTGTCGCGCCGGGGACGGGCTTCATCGACGCTGCGTGGGCCGTCATGTCGACCCCTCGGACCGGCTTTCGCTTCGCCGGCTTTGCAGCGGCCCGGGAAGGCTTCCCGGCAGACTCCCCCTTTCCGTCGTCGTGCGGCTGGATCTTGACGCGACGCGGCGATGGCGAGACCGGGGCATTGCGCGCGGCCTTCTTCGCCTCCCACTGCTCCATCGTGAGGAGGATTTCGCGGGCCTGCGAGCCGGCATAGATCCCCACGACGCCGTCCTCGGCCATGAAATCGATGAGGCGGGCCCCGCGGCCGTAGCCGACGCCGAGGGCGCGCTGGAGGAGGGATACGCTCCCACGCCCCTCGCGGATCACCACCTCGACGGCGGCGTCGTACATGTCGTCCTTGTCCTTCGGCGATGCCCCGCTGGCGGCGTCGCCCGACGGTGCCGGCTGGAGGTTGATCAGCTCCGCCGCGTACTGCGGCTCGCTCGTCCCCACCGCCTTCATCACTCGGGTGATCTCCTCGTCGGAGAGGTAGGTCCCCTGACCACGGAGGATCTGGCTGGTGCCCGGAGAGAGGAAGAGCATGTCGCCGTTGCCGAGGAGCCGATCGGCGCCGCACTCGTCAAGCACGACGCGGCTGTCGGTCCGGCTCGCCACCTGAAACGCGATCCGCGCCGGCAGGTTGCTCTTGATCAGGCCGGTGATGACGTCGACGGTCGGCTTCTGGGTAGCGAGAACGAGATGGATGCCGACGGCCCGGCTCTTCTGCGCCAGCCGGATGATGTGCTGCTCGATCTCCTTGCCGGCGGTCATCATCATGTCGGCGATCTCGTCGGCGATCACGACGATGAACGGCATCGTCGTAGGGATCGCCGCCGCCTCCTCGTCGGTCTCCGGTCCGATCCGCTTGATGAGCTCGTCGCGGCCGAGCGCGTTGTAGCCGGTGAGGTGGCGGACGCCCACCTTCGCCAGGAGGGCGTAGCGCTCCTCCATCTTTTCCACCGCCCAGGCGAGGATCGCCTCCGCCTTCTTCATGTCGGTGACGACCGGGTGCATGAGATGGGGGAGCGACTTGTAGGGGGTGAGCTCGACCATCTTCGGGTCGATCATCAGCATCCGCACCTCGTCGGGGCGGCGGGTCATGATGATCGAGAGGATGAGCGAGTTGAGACACACGCTCTTGCCCGTGCCTGTCCGACCGGCGATGAGGAGATGGGGCAACGAGGCCATATCGACGACCATCGGATTGCCCGCCACGTCCTTGCCGAGGAACAGCGGGATCTTCAGCGTCTTCGCCTTGGCCTGCGCCTCCTCCATCACCTCCCGGAGGCGAACCATCTGTCGGATCGTGTTGGGCACCTCGATGCCGACCGAGTTCTTGCCCGGGATCGGGGCGACGATCCGGACGCTCGGCACGCGCAAGGCGATCGCCAGATCGTCGGCGAGGTTGACGATCTTCGCCAGGCGCAAGCCCGCCTCGAGCTCGATCTCGTACTGCGAGATGACCGGGCCGGTCTCGATCTCGACGACGCGGACCTTGAATCCGAACTCGGCGAAGGTCTTCTCGAGCATCCGCGCCCGCTCCCTCACCTCTTGCTCCTGCTCGTCCTGCTGCAGATGCTCCGTGGGGAGGAGGAGCTCGAGTGAGGGCAGCTCATAATCGGCCCCGACCGACCCATCGTCGACATTCACCTCCATCGGCCGCCGCCGGCTGGCGAGCGACTTGATCGGCACCTGCGCGGCCGCCGGTGCATCGACCGACGACGCCGCCGATGACTCATCGCCATCGGCCTCGTCGAGACCATCCTCGACGTCATCGGGCTCGAACGTCGAATCCTCGGCGGCGGGCCGAGCGGGGGGCTTTCGAACCTTAATTGTCGGGCCCTGCGATTCGGCATCGTCACCGGCATCGCTCTCCGATTCCGAATCGTCCTCCGCCGCGGAAGCCCCGCCGAACGGCTTCGCCGGACCGCGGCGCGCCTGCCACCCTGTCGGCTCGGCCGGGGCGGCGACCGACGAGGCGGCGACCGAGGCGGGCACTCCGCCCGCCGTCTTGCGGCGACGAAGAAGCGCGGCACAAGCCCCGACGATCACGCCCCCGATGCTCACCACGAAGGCGGCGAGGCGCAGCAGTGCGGTGTCGCAGACGAGAAACAGACCGGCGGCCGTGATCCCGCTGACGACGATCGCCGCCCCCGTGTGGGCGAGCAGG
>CALQRA010000015.1 GCA_943332855.1 Candidatus Kuenenia stuttgartensis | reverse complement strand
GCCAACTACCATCTCCACAGCGGCTTTTCCCTCGCCGGCCATCCCAGCGCCGGGGCCTGGATGTCGTATGGCCTGGGGAGCGATTGCGGGGAGATGCCGGGGTTTGTCGTTCTCGCCGGGGGCGGGGCGCCGCTCGGGGGCGTCGGTATCTATAGCAGCGGTTATCTGCCGGCGACGCACCAGGCGACGCTCCTCGATCCCTCGGCGGCCGACCCTGTTCCCAACATCCGGCCGCGCGAGCCACTCTTGAGCCAGGAAGCGCGGATGCGCGTCGTCGCGCGTCTCGACCGCCGCCATCTCGCCCTCACCGGCGACGACCCGCGCCTCGAAGCGGCAATCAGGAGCTACGAGACGGCCGCACGGATGCAGGCCGCCGTGCCGGGCTTCGTTGACATCCGTGATGAGACGGCCGAAACGAAGGCGCTCTACGGGATGGACTCGCCGGTCCGGGAGACCGTCGAGTATGGCCGGCAGTGCCTCCTCGCCCGGCGCCTCGTGGAGCGCGGCGTGCGCTTCATCGAGCTCACCTGTCTGCCGCGCCCCGCCGAACTCGGCCAGATCGGCAATCCCTGGGACCAGCATGGTGGCCTGAAGACCGGGCACACGGAGATGGCGACCCAGGTCGATCAGCCGATCGCCGGATTGATCCACGACCTCAAACGCCGTGGGCTGTTTGAGGAGACGCTCGTCGTCTGGGCCGGTGAGTTTGGCCGGACGCCGTTCGCGCAAGGGTCGGACGGCCGCGATCACAACCCGTTTGGGTTCAGCGTGTGGATCGCGGGAGGGGGGGTAAAAGGGGGGACGACCTACGGTGCCACCGACGATCTCGGCTACCACGCCGTCGAGCATCCTGTCACCGTCCATCATCTGTGGGCGACGGTCCTCCATCTTCTCGGCGTCGACCACGAGAAGCTGACCTACCGCTTCGGCGGCCGCGACTTCCGTCTCTCCGACGTCCATGGCCGGGTGATCCACGACATCCTCGCCTGATCGGCCGGGCACCCGACTTCCGCTGCCGCTTGGCGGCCCGTCATCTGGGCATTAAAACTTGGGCGGGGGATCTCGAGGAGCGCAGGGTCTGCGTCTCCTTCCGCGCTTTCCCGGCCCCCTCTTCATCCACGTCCGGAGCCTCGACCATGCCGTCTGACCGTTCATCCACGCCGTCGCGTCTCTCCCGCCGTGGATTCACCGGCGCCCTCGCGCTCGGCGCTGCCGCCGCGGCAGCCACCCCGGCCCTGGCCCGGGTGCGCCAGGCGGGGAAGGAGACGATCATCGGCTCCGGGGAGCACACCTTCCGCGTCAAGCATCACTTCCCGCAACTCCCCGACCGCTACACCTGGCAGACGACCCACAATGTCGCCGTCGATGGCACGGGGAATCTGTACGTCATCCACGAGGGGCGGAAGGAGCAGAAGGACCACCCGGCGATCTTCGTCTTCGACCCCGCCGGGACGTTCATCCGTGCCTTTGGCAGCCAGTTCCAGGGAGGGGGCCACGGCATCGAGGTTCGGAAGGAGGGGGAAGGGGAGTTCCTCTATGTCTGCGGCTATCAGCAGGTGAAGGCGTTCGCCAAGCTGACCCTCGACGGCGAGACGGTGTGGTACCGCAAGGCTCCGATGGAGTCGGGATGCTACGCGGCCGGTGAGGATGTCTCGACGACCGCGACCTGGACGCGCGAGGGTTTCCTGCCGACGAACGTCGCCTTCCTCGATGACGGCGGCTTCCTCCTCGCCGATGGCTACGGCACCTTCAAGATCCACCGCTACGACAAGGATGCAAACTGGGTCAGCTGCTTCGGCGGCGCTGGCGACGGCCAGGGGACGTTCAACACCGCCCATGGGCTGTGGGTCGACCGCCGGCCGGGGCGTGCGCCGACGATCGTCGTCACCGATCGGGCCCACGACACGCTCCAGGTGTTCTCGATGGAGGGTGTCTACCAGGAGACGCTTCCCGGCTTCGGGCTGCCAGCCAACATCGACAGCTGGAAGGATCTCCTCGTCGTCCCGGAATTGAAGGCCTGTGTCACCCTCCTCGGGCCCGACAACAAGCCGGTGGCGAAGCTCGGCGAAGCGGTCGCACGGCTCGGGACGGTGGAGAACCTCCGCGGCCAGCCCGACAAGTGGGTCGACGGCGAGTTCGTTCACCCGCACGACGCCTGCTTCACCCCCGCCGGCGACATCTTCGTGGCGGAGTGGGTCGCCACCGGACGAGTCACGAAGCTCGAGAAGGTCTGACCCGGCGCCGCGATCCTTCACACGACGCCGTTCTTGACCGCCCATACCGCCGCTTGGGTGCGGTCGCGCATCGACATCTTCCGCAACAGCTTGTGGACGTGCGTCTTCACCGTCTCCAGCCCAATTCCCAGCGCCGCGCCGATCTCGTCGTTGCTCAAGCCGTAAGCCAGATGGCGCAGCACTTGCCGCTCGCGGAGCGTCAGATGGCGATCGGCTCCGTCCGGGCCGCTGGCAGCCAACCGGGCAGTCACAACCGCGAATGGCTCGGGGGGCTGCGGGGCCCGTCCCAGCGCGGCGTTGCGGATCGTCGCCAGGAGCTCCGAGGCGCTGCAGCTCTCGGCGATGCAGTTGACCGCCCCGGCTGCCCGCGCCCGGGCCAGATGGGTCGTGTCGGCCGCGGGGCTGATGATCACGACAGCGATTCCGGGGGTTTGATCGAGCACCTGCCTGGCGACCGTGAAGCCATCCGGGAAGGGGAGGGCGCTGTCGATCAGCGCCACAGCGGAGCGCGACGCCGCAATCCCGCCGATCGCCCCTTCGGCATCGCGATAACACCCGGCGATCACGATCCCATCGCCGGCCGCGATCGCGATCAGACCGGCACGGAGGAGGTCACTGGGGTGGGCGACGGAGAGGGATATCTGCAGATCCATGGTGTCGGGGCATCCGTGCCACGCGCGTCGGGTTGTCCCGCAACACGTGGGGAAAGAGCATCGTCTGGTCTGGGCCCCCCCCCCGGGACTGCCCGGGGGTTCGAATCGAGGCGAGGTGGCTTCAACGCTACGATAGAGGAAAAGTTCCGTACAAACCCTGATTCCCCCCGCAAGCGTGAGCCGGAGGCTTCACTCCGCAGCCCCGAGAATCTCCCCCAGGCGCCGGACAATCTCCGGGTTTGGCGGCCGCCGGTCAGCAGCGACGAGCAGCTCGAAGTTGTCGGCGAGGATCTCCTCCGGGTGGATCAGATAGCCGGTGTTCCTTCCCACCTGTTCGAAGAATCCCACCGCCCCCTCAGGTTTGGTCATGATCGGTTCACCCGCATCATCGACCTCGGGCACGCCGCGGGAGGGGTCCCCCTCGAGGCGCACCGCGAGGAGCCGAAACTCCATCGTGTCGAAAAAGGCCTTCCCCGCTTTCGCGTCGTATGTGGCCGTCCGCGACCAGAGCACCGGCACCATCGACCGCTCGACCCCGTCGACCGTGACCCGGATGCAGTGATCAAACAGCGGAGCGTCTGGATTGGTGATCCGGCGGCCCTCGAGGTCACCCGGCAGGACGACGTCGCCGCAGGGCTGGAACCCGATCGAAGCGTAGAGCTTCTCCCGCAGGGCCGGCCGGCTGCGGGAGAGGACATGAAACAGCTCGTGACACAGAAGCCGGCGGAGAACGGGCGTGGTACTGCCGAGGACCTTCGCCGGAAGCATGATCGCCGTGCCGCGGGTGTAGGCAGCGCCCCCCTCCTCGTCGCCGCTGGTCTTGACGAGGAGGACCCGGTCGGGGAACCGGACGCCGAGCTCTTTGAACCGGGCCTCGAGCCCGCGCATCGCTCCGGTGATCGCGCGTCGGTCACGGTCACCCCACTCCAGCACGCTCCGCGCGGCGAACGCCCGGTGCTCGGCGCTGCTCACCGGACCGGCCGATTTGAGCCGGGCCTGGCGGTCAAAGGGGCTCATCCGCGCCGTGAACTCATCCTCGGTGGCGACGACCTCGCGCCCCTCCGCGGCCGTCGCAAACACCAGCCCGCTCCCCCCGCCGAGCGGCAGCCCCTCGGCAGCCGCGTGTGGGAGAGCCAGGTTCACGAGGGCCACCACGGCGACCACCACACCCACCGAGAACGACACACGCATGAGGGAACACTCCAGAAAACACGGGGACTCGCCCGGGGATGGCCGGCCGTAGTAGAACGCTCTGGTGGCAGGAGGGACAGTTCACCGGGAGGGCAGCGGCGATGAGGCGAGTCAGCGCGACACCGGGGCTCCGCCCCACGACCATGATCCTCCCGCTCCTGCTGGCGCTCTTCGCCCTCGTGGGGTGCGCCCGTCCCGGCGGACCGGGGGGCACCGCCGGCACGAAGGCCGACGGTAGGCCACGAGTTGCGCTGGTGATGAAGTCGCTCGCCAACGAGTTCTTCGCGACGATGGCCGACGGGGCCCGGGCCCATCAGGCCGGCCGGAGCGACCGCTACGAGCTGATTGTCAACGGGATGCGCAACGAAACCGACGTCTCCGAGCAGGTCACGCTCATTGAGCAGATGGTGGCCCGCGGCGTGGCGGCGATCGTCATTGCCCCGGCCGATTCCAAGGCCGTCGTCCCGGCGCTGAAGCGCGCCGCCGACGCCGGCGTCGTCGTCATCAACATCGACAACCGCCTCGACCCCGCCGTGCTCGTCGAGTCGGACCTGGCCGCTCCGTTCGTCGGCCCCGACAACCGCGCGGGGGCGCGCCTTGCGGGTGAGGCGGTCGCGGCCAGGCTCGAAGCCGGGGCCGAAGTGGCGATCATCGAGGGGATCGTGACGGCCTTCAACGGCCAGCAGCGTGCCCTCGGGCTCGAGGATGCTGCCACCGCCGCCAGCCTGCGGATCGTCGCCCGGCAGAGCGGACAGTGGGAGATGGAGAAGGCCAACGGTATCGCCGCAAGCTTGCTGGCGGAGCATCCCGCCCTGGCCGCGATCCTCTGCGCCAACGACAGCATGGCGCTCGGCGCGGCCGCGGCGATCGAGGCCTCGGGGCGGAAGGTCCTCCTCTCCGGCTTCGACAACATCCCCGCCGTCGCGCCGCTCCTCGCCGACGGCCGGCTGGCCGTCACCGTCGACCAGCATGGCGACCGGCTCGCCGTCGCGGGGATCGAGGCGGCCCTCGAGATCCTCGCCGGCGCCGCGGCACCAGAGGATCGGACGACCCCCGTCGATCTCGCCACGGGCACGCCATGAGCGCCGGCCCGGTCGTGCTCCGCGCCGCGGGGCTCTCGAAGGCCTGGTCGGTGCCGGTTCTCCGCGAGGTCTCACTCGAGCTGGAGGCGGGGGAGGTCCATGTTCTGATGGGCTCCAACGGCGCGGGAAAATCGACCCTGGCCGCGATCCTGGGGGGCCTGATCCGGGCCGACGCCGGAGCGATGACCCTGGGGGATCTCCCCTACGCTCCCCGCTCGCGAGCGGCGGCGGAGGGGGCGGGCGTCGTGATGGTGCTCCAGGAGATGAACCTCTTTCCCGGCATGAGCCTCGCCGAGAATCTGTTCCTCGATCGGCTCCCCGCCCGCTTCGGGCTGCTCGACCTGGCGGAGCTCGACCGCCGGGCCGGCGTGGCGCTGTCGCGCGTCGGGCTGGGAGATCTCCCCCCGCGGATGGCGCTTTCCCGGCTCGGGGTCGGCCAGCGTCAGCTCATCGAGATCGCCCGCGCCCTCGATCGGCGCTTGCGCGTCCTGATTCTCGACGAGCCGACCGCGGCACTTTCGGCGCGGGAGAGCGATCTCCTCTTTGAGCACGTTCGCCGACTCGTGCGCGAGGGGGTGGCGGTCGTCTCCGTCACCCACCGCCTCGACGAGCTCCCACGCATCGCCAGCCGCGTGAGCGTGCTTCGCGATGGTCGCTTCGTCGCCGAGCATCTCGGGGGGAACGTCGCCCCGGAGCGGCTGATCGAGGAGATGTCGGGGCGTCCATCGCCGCAGGGCTCGGCCGCCGCGTCGCCCCCCACTGGAGACATCGTTCTGGCCGTCGCCGGGCTCGAGCGCGGGAGCCGGGTGCGGAACGTGAGCCTCGACGTCCACGCCGGCGAAGTGGTGGGTCTCGCGGGGCTTGTCGGCGCCGGCCGCACCGAACTGCTGCGGGCAATTTTTGGCGCAGACCCCGCCGCGGCAGGGAGCGTCCAGATCGGCGCCGGCCACGCGAGGCGATTCCACTCCCCCCGCGCGGCCGTGGCCGCCGGAATCGGCATGCTTCCGGAGGACCGCCGCCACGACGGCCTCCTCCTCGGCCAATCGATGCGGGTCAACGCCCTCCTCCTGCCGGGCCAGCCCCGGGCCCGGGGCGGCTGGATCGATTGGGCTGCAGAGCGGGAAGCGGCCGAGGAGATCCGGACACGGGTGGAGGTCGACTGCACCTCGGTCGAGCAGCCGGTCGGCGAGCTCTCCGGCGGGAACCAGCAGAAGGTGGTGTTGGGGCGCTGGCTCGCGGCCGGCTGCCGGGTGCTGTTGTGCGACGAGCCAACGCGCGGCGTCGACGCGGCTGCGAAGGGGACGATCCACCGTCTCCTCCGGGAGTTCGTCGATCGTGGCGGCGGCGTGCTGCTGGCATCGGGAGAGCTGGCCGAACTGCGGGCTGTCTGCGACCGGGTCCTCGTCATGGCGGAGGGGCGGATCGTGGCGGAGTTTCAGCACGGATGGAGCGACGCAGCAGTGACGGCGGCAGCCTTCGGCAGCGCCGGGCGTGAGACTGTCGCGGCAGGGGACGACACCGAGCAGCCAGGGAGCACGCGACGATGAACCGGACCAGACTCGGGGAATGGGGCGTGCTCGTGCTCGTGTGGCTGAGCCTCGTGGCGCTGTTCGGGATGCTCGCCGAGCGGTTCCTCTCCATGGCGACGCTGACCACCGTCGCCGGCCGTCTGCCGGGCTTGGCCGTCGTCGCCGCCGGGATGACGCTCGTGATCATTGCCGGCGGAATCGATCTCTCCGTCGGATCGGTGATGGCCCTGGCCGGCGCCGTCCTCGGGGTGGCGATCGTTCAAGGGGGCTGGCCACTGGCCGCGGCGATCCCGGTGGCGATCCTCACCGGTGCCAGCGCTGGGCTCGCCACCGGGCTCCTCACGGTCGGCCTGCGGATCCCGTCGTTCCTCGTTACGCTCGGGAGCCTCGAGATCTGCCGTGGCCTGACGTATGCCGTGAGCGGTTCCCAGACCCTGTTCATCGGGAAAGTGATCCGCCCTCTGGTGCAGCCAATTCCCCTCCTGGGAATCCCCCCGACGGTGCCGGTGGCGCTGATCGTCGTGATCGCCGCGCAGGCCATCCTCTCGCGCACGGTCTTCGGCCGTCACCTCGTCGCCATCGGCGCCAATGAGCCGGCGGTGCGACTGGCGGGGATCGACACCGCCACGCCGCGCGTCGCCGTCTTCGTCCTCTCAGGAGCGCTTGCCGGACTGGCGGCCGTGTTTGCCTCCGCCCGGCTCGGCTCCGCCGATCCGAACGCCGGGGCTGGGCTGGAATTGGCCGCGATCGCCGCGGTGGTGATCGGCGGCACGAGCCTCTCCGGAGGGACCGGGAGCGTGGTCGGGAGCCTCCTCGGGGTCCTCGTCATGGCCACGCTCGAAGCGGGGCTGGCGCAACTCGGCGCCTCGGAGCCGCTGAAGCGGATCGTCACCGGCGGGGCGATCATTGCCGCGGTCGCGGCCGACGCCCTCCGGCGCCGTTGGGAAGAGCCCCGGGGCTAAGCCCCCTCCCTCCGGCCGCTCCCTCCTAGCCGCCGGCCTTCCCCGTCCCGCTTGCCTCCCTTTTCCCCCGGTCGGCTCCCCTGCGGTCCGCCGCCACCGCCACCAGCCCCAGGGCCGCCTCGGGGCCGAACGGCGGCGGGGTCGTAGGCCGGGTTTACGGCATTCGGGATCGCGGCGCCGGTCGCCTCCTGCCAGGCTCGCAGGGTCTTCGTGAGCGTGTCGGCACGCTTGGGCTCTGCTGCCGCGAGGTCGTTCTGCTCGTGGGGATCGTCGCGGAGGTTGAAAAGCTCGACATGGCCGCCATCCTCGAAAAACTCGACGAGCTTCCAATCCCCCTCGCGAACAGCGCTCGACGGCGTCGCCTTGCCGACATAGCAGGGGAAGTGCCAGAAGAGCCGCTCGCGTTCTGGGGGCGCCTCGCCGGCGAGGAAACCAGCCAGGCTCGTGCCATCGAGCGGTTGAGCCGGCGGGGCTGCAGCCCGGCAGAGATCGAGGAGGGTCGGATAGAGGTCGACCGTCGCCACCGGGAGGTCGGTCGAGCCCGGCTTCACGCGCCCCGGCCACGACACGACCATCGGCACGCGGATCCCCCCCTCGTAGAGTTGCCCCTTGCTCCCCCGCAGCGGTGGCGTGAATTGCGGCGTGCCGCCGTTGTCGGAGGTGAAGACGACGATCGTCTCCTCCCGGAGGCCGAGCCGGTCGAGGGTGGCGACGATCCGGGCGACGTTCCGGTCGACCCCTTCGATCGTGGCCGCGTAGGCGGCGTGGTCACGACGGTCACGCTCCCCCTTGCGCTCGTACTTGCCGACGAGGTCGGCGGGCGGGTCGTACGGCGCATGGACGGCGTGGTCTGCGTAGAAAACAAAGAAGGGGCGGTCGCGTTCCTTCTCGACAAAGGCCAGGAGCTCGTCGGTGAGCCGGTCGGAGAGATAGTTCCCGGCATTGTCGTGATAGGCGTCTTTGGCGAAGCCAAGATTCTCCGGAAAGACGACCGTCTCAAATCCCTGGCCGCCGGGGGTCGTCGGCCCCCGCCGACCGCGGCCGAGATTCCACATCCCGAAGAAAGCGGTCGCATACCCGGCGCCTCCGAGGGCCTCGGGGATCGTCACCACCTCCGTCGCCAGGTCGCTGTTGCTCTCCGCCGCCAGCAGCTTGTGCCACGGGGATCCGGGGGGCTGCCGGGGGTCGACGACGGTGTAGACCCCGTGGCGCGGCGTCACCTGCCCCGACATCAGGCAGGCCCGGGTCGGGGCGCAGTTCGGGGCGCTCGCGTACGCCTGCGTGAACACGAGCCCGCCGCGGGCGAGGGCATCGAGCGCGGGAGTCTCGACGAAGCTGTTCCCCATGAAGCCGACGTCGCGCCACCCCATGTCGTCGATCAGAATCAGGATCACGTTCGGCTGGCGGCGCTCGGCGCCGAAGGTGGTGTGCCCGCAGACGACCGCCATCGCCCCGGCGAGGATCAGCGCCACCCCCGATCCACGCCGCTTCCCGGCGGAGCTCATTCCTCTCCCTCCCGTTCGTAGTCGAACGTCAGCGTCCCCTCGGCCAGGGTCAGCCCAGCAATCGCCCGGAGGAGTTGCTCGCGCGTGGCCCCGGCGGCCGGCAGCTTCGCCTTTGCCGACAGGGCGTAGAGGGTGACGTGGTAGGTCTTCAACCCCGGGCCGCGCGAGCACATCGGGTCGTACTCGGCCCGCCCCTTGTCGTTGAGCCCGATCGTGCCGGCCCCCGGATTCTCCTTGGCGAGCTCTGTCACGTCGGCTGGGATTCCATGGATGACCCAATAACACTTGAGCCGGTCGGGGGCCTCGTGCCAGAGAAGCAAGGCATATTCCTTCGTCCCCGCCGGGCCCAGTTCCCAGCGGATCGGCGGGGAGATCCCGTCGCCGTCACAGGTGAACTCCGGCAGCAACCGCCCGTCGTCGCCGACGGCGGCGCTGGTGACAACGAGCTCCCCCTGGGGGGCTGCAGGCTTGCTCTGCGACGCTCCCCTTCGCTCCGGCCGCGGCCCCGGAGGAGCGTCTCGGGGTGGAGGGGGAGGCGGGCGGCGACCAGCGCGATCCATTCGATCCGGCGGGCCAGCCTGGCCTCGCCGTGGCGGGGAACCGTCTGGTGGGGGCTCGCGACGTCCCCTTTCGTCACCGCCACCACCGGGCCGGCGGCCGCGCGGCCGGACCGTCTCCTCGCTCGTCTTCCCAGAAGGCTCCGTGTAGGTGAAGGTCGCCGAGCCGTCGGCCTCGTAGGCATACGCAACCGTCCCCTGCTTGCCGCCGATCTCGTACGTCAGCGTGCGGGCGTTCTCTCCGGTCGCCTC
The DNA here is from genome assembly GCA_943332855.1 of Candidatus Kuenenia stuttgartensis. Taxonomy (GTDB): domain Bacteria; phylum Planctomycetota; class Planctomycetia; order Pirellulales; family UBA1268; genus QWOP01. The sequence continues at coordinate 31,460 of CALQRA010000015.1, read as the reverse complement.
GAAGCCGACGATCGTCGCCCCCCTCAGCGGTGAGCGGGCCTCACGCACCGGCCGCGCCGCCGGCTGCGGATCGACCTGCCCCTCGCGCTCGGTCACCTCGCCATGGAAGCCGCCGTTGAGGTAGGGATAGCCCTTCGTCGCATGGTAGTGGTAGTTGCCGGCGGCATCCTCGTGGCCATTGAGCTCGTCGAGCCCGGTCACACGTGAGCCGTCGGGCTCGGTGTAGCCGTAGATGGGATAGCCATCGAGGGCCCAGGCGATCGGCTTCCCCTTCCCCACCTGCGCCTCGAGATGGACCGGGGCGAGATGATAGTGGTAGTCGTCGGCCCGGCCGCAGTGGCCGCCGTAGTCGTCGAGCTCGCCGATGGCGTAGGCGTCTTCACCACGATTGTTGAGCGGATTGAAGATCGGGATCCCGTTGACGGCCAGTGCGATCGCCCCGCGCAAAAAACGATCCTTGGCGCTGGCCGGCTTCTTCGCCGGCACCGGCTCGAGCGGAATCTGCCAGGCATTGTCACCGACGTAGGGCTGGGGGAGCGGCACCTGCTGCTGCCAGGCGCGGATCCCGATCATGAGTGGGTGATCGGGGAGACCCTGCCCCGCGACGAAGAAAAAGTTTCCCTCCGCCCGAGTCTGGATCGCCTCAAGCTTCTCAAACGGGGCAAACGCCTCGGCGATGGCGACATCGGCAAGCCCCTTCCCCGCGCGCGGCGCCGACACCAGCCGGATCGGCGGGCGCGGCGCGGCTGCGGCCCGCCTCCGCCCGGCGAACGGGGAGGCCTCGTCACCGTGGCCCCCGGGGTGCGCTATCGCCCCCGGCCCGGCAAGGACCATCAGGAGCATCGACAGGAGCACATGGAACGTGCGGCTCATCAGTTGTTCCTCGCTTTGTTCTTCATCGTCCCTTGCTTCTTTCCACCCTGTGTCATTCCTTCCTGCTTCCGCTCCCCGCGCTTTTTCTCGGGCGGCGGTGGAGCGGCAGGGTCAAACGCTGGATCGAGCGAGGGCATCTGGGCCTCCACGCTAACGAGATAGTTTTCGAGACGGCGGCGCAGAAGCTCGGCATCCTTGGGGCGTTCCGTGGCGAGGTCGTTTCGCTCCCCCGGATCGACGGCCAGATCAAAAAGCTTGACGCTCGAATCCTCAAAGAATTCGATCACTTTGAGGTTGCCGATCCGGATCGCCGCATGAGGCGCGTGGCCACTTTGATAATGGGGGAAATGGAAGACAAGCTCAGAGCGCTTTCGAACAACGTCCCCCTCGTCCCCCCGGGCGAAGAGATCGACGAGGCTCCCCCCCTCGACCTCGGGCGGGATCGCTGCTTCGCCGATCTCGGCCCACTGGCAAAACGTCGGCAGCAGGTCCCAGCCGACGATCGGGATGTGGCACCACGACCCCGCGGCGATCCCCGGCCCGCGAACGATGAACGGGACGCGGATCCCCCCCTCCCACACCGAGCCCTTGCCGCCGCTCAAGCCCCCGCGCCGGCCGCCACCGCCGGCGCCGTTGTCGGAGGTGTAGATCACGTAGGTCGTACCGGCGAGCCCGAGCCTGTCGACGGCGTCGAGGACCATGCCGACGGCAGTGTCGAGATCCTCGGTGATCGCCGCCACCTCGGCACGCTTCCCGTTGCCACCGTCGGCGGCGAGCTGCGCGTACTTCGCTTTGGTCTTCGCAAGCGCGTTCCCTGGGGCATGGAGCGCATTCCAGGAGAGCTGCACGTAGAACGGCTTGCCCGCCTCTCCGGCACGGCGCATGAAGTCCTCGGTGCGCTTGGCCATCCCAAACAGATCGACCGGATTGGGATCGGTGAAGGCAAAGGCCTGCTCGTTGCCGGTGTCGCCGTCATGGTCGTCGTAGCCGTGTTCACCAGGGCCACCGCCGCCGATGTGCCACTTGCCATAGTGGGCCGTCGCGTAGCCGGCCGCTCGCATCAGTTCGCCGATCGTGACGAGCTCGTGGGGGATCGATTTGATGATCCTCGGCTCGATCATCCGGTGACCGGTCTCGGCCGGTGCGGCCTTCGTCCAATGGAGGGCTGCGGGGGTCCGGCCACACTGGATGCTGATCCGCGACGGCGAGCAGACCGGCGCCGGGGCGTAGGCATTCGAGAATCGCCTCCCTTGTGCGGCCAAGGCCTCCAGACGGGGCGTGTGGAAAACCGTCGATGCCGCAACATCGGGGGCCATCGCCACCGACAGCCCATCCCATCCCTGATCGTCCGCGATCATGAGGATGATATTCGGCCGATCGTCGGCGATCGCGGCTTCGGCCGTGGCGAAAGCCCCCGCGAACAGAGCGAGCGAGACGAGCACGGCTCTTCCCGCGATCATGATTCTGGTCATCGTGTTCTCTCTCTCACCGATCGAGCCCATTGCTGCCTCGCCCTTGGCAGTCTCCTTGTCAGCCGAGGAGCCTCCACGATTGCCGCAGCGTGATCCAAACTCCCCAGGCGAGTGGCAGGCCGACGAGGCACCAAAACGCGATCACGAGTCCCCACGCAGAGCTCTTTGCTTCGCCTGCGGCGAACGCTTCGCCCCCCGTTCTCGGAACCGGATCGTCTCCCCCGCGCGCCGCGGCCCCCATCTCCGGGGCCTCGATCGGTCGCACGAGCCAGTTGCAGACCGCCCCGGCGAGGAGCACCCCGGTCAGCGCCAGCATCGTCTGGTCGTAGGCCCGCGCCCGAGGGATGCCGGCGCGGAGCTGCGCCTCGTTGAGATAGTTGACGAGCACCGGCCCGAGAACGCCAGCCACGCTCCAGGCGGTGAGGAGGCGGCCGTGAATGGCCCCCACGCTGCCGGTGCCGAAAAGATCGGCTAAGTACGCGGGGATCGCGGCGAAGCCCCCGCCGTACATCGTCAAGGCGAGGCAGAGGAGCGCGCAGAATGCCGCCACGCTCCCTGCCCGGCCGGCGACTGGCACGAGGGCAAACAGCCCCGCCCCGGCGACGAGGAAGATCGCATAGGTAACGCGGCGGCCGATCCGGTCGGAGAGGCTCGACCAGAACAGCCGGCCGACGATGTTGAACAGGGAGAGCAGCCCGGTGAATCCTGCCGCGACGGCGGCGGTGCGGGCCAGCTCAGCCGCATCGAGCTCCTCAAACGGTCGATCGCTGCCGATGAGCCGGCCCCCAAACACCTCCTGGAGCATCGGCGATGCCATCCCGATGACGCCGATTCCGGCCGAGACGTTGCACAGGAGCACGCCCCACAGAAGCCAGAACTGGGGCGTGCGACAGGCCTCGGCCGCCGTGAACGACCGCGCCTTTTCCGCAGCCTGCCCTCCTCTCGGACCGGCCCAACCGGCCGGCCTCCACCCCTCCGGTGGCACTCGGTAGGCGAAGGCCCCGAGCATCATGAAGGCAAGGTAGATCACGGCCAACGTGATGAACGTCTCGGCCACACCGACGCTCGTCGCCGATTGAAAGTGCTTCATGAGCCGGTCGGCGAGCGGCGACCCGATCATCGCCCCGCCACCAAACCCCATGATCGCCAGGCCCGTGGCGAGCCCGCGCCGATCGGGGAACCACTTCATGAGCGTCGACACCGGCGAGATATAGCCGAGCCCGAGGCCGATCCCACCGATCACCCCGGCCCCCAGCCAGAGGAGCCAGAGTTGGTGCCAGCGGACGGCGAGTGCCGAGAGCAGGAGCCCCCCGCACCAGCAGCAGGCCGACACGAACGCCGCCTTGCGCGGGCCCACGCGCTCCAGCCAGGTGCCGAACAGCGCCGCGCTCGAGCCGAGAAAGACGAAAAAAAGCGTGTAGAGCCAACCCAGCAGGGGCTTGTCCCAGTCCCATTCCGTGGAGACGAGCCGGGCGGCGAGCGTCGCTTCGGGAGGTGGGACGACGCTGTGATCGATCCCCACTCCGTGCGTCAGTGGCAACCAGAAAACGCTGAATCCATACGCCATCCCGATGCACAGATGGATGCACAGCGCCGCCGGCGGCACGAGCCAGCGGTTGAATCCGGGCGGAGCGACCGTTCGCGACCTGTCGAGCAGTCCAGCCATCAGTTCCCCGTCATTGTTTGTCTATCGGCATCGGGGCACCCATTACCAGCCGGACGCAGCCGCCACCAGCCGGCGAGCAAACTCCCCAGGCAGGAGTGAACGACGCTCGAGATCGCGCAGGGGACAGCGGCGAGGGGCTCAGCTGGAAAGTGACGCTGGGCGAGGACAACCCCCAGGCCAGAGTTCTGCATCCCCACCTCGATCGAGATCGTCCGGGCGATCGTCACGTCGTAGCCAAAGAGGCGGGCCCACAGATAGCCGACGCCGAAGCCGATCGCATGGAGGAGGACGACCGCGCCGAGGAGCCGCGGCCCGGCGGTGCGGACGGCGGCGGCGTTCTGGCCGATGATGCTCGCACACACCAGCGCGATCGTGATCACGCTCACCAGCGGCGCGACCGGGAGAACGCGGCGGACAATTCCAGGTAGCCAGCGATTGACCGCCATCCCGGCGACGACGGGCAGCACGACCACCTGGAGCGTGGTGAGAAACAGCCCAAAGGCATCGACCTCGACGAGCCGGCCGGCGAGGAGCTTCGTGAGCAGCGGCGTGAGAATCACCGCCGCGAGCGTCGTGCAGGTCGTCATGATCACCGAGAGGGCGACATCGGCCCGGGCAAGATACGTGACGACGTTCGACGCGGTACCACCGGGGCAACAGGCGACGAGGATCAAGCCGACGGTAAACGGCGTCTCGAGCTCGAAGAGTGTCGCCACCCCCCAGCCGGCGAATGGCATGATGAGGAATTGGCCGACAAACCCCGCCACAACGGCGCCGGGGCGCGAGGCAACGCGGCGGAAGTCGTCGATCGAGAGCGTCAGCCCCATGCCGAGCATGATCACCGCGAGGCCGACGACGATCGATTTGCCGCTGAACCAAGTGAACAGCTCGGGGCGAACCAGCGCCAGGCCGCAGGCCACGAGCACCCAAACAGGAAAGGCATTGGCGAGGGTGTCGAGGAGCTTCATCGGCGCTGCCCCCCCGACGCCACATGGGCGAGAAAGAGAAAATGGGAGCTCCCTCCGCGCGCCTTGGCGTGCGGCCGAACCCGTTCCACGGCGACTTCGAAGCCGCTCGCTTCGAGAAGCTCGACGAACGCCGGGTCGTCGTAGGCCGACCAGTAGGCCGCACAGCCGCCGGGTGAGAGCGCCCGCCGCACCTGCCCCACGCCGGTCGCCCGGTAGAGTCGGTCGTTCCCCCGGGTCGTGAGGGCGCTGGTGCCATTGTCGACATCGAGGATCACCGCGTCGTAGCGGCCGGCCCCCTCGCGCAGGCAGTCGGCGACATCCCCCTCGACGATCGTCACCCTGTCGTCGGCAAGACAGTCGGCCCCGAGCCCGAGGGCCGGATCGCGATTCCAACGGACGACGGCCGGCATCAGTTCGGCCACGATCACCTCGGCGTCAGCAGGGAGCCCGCGGAGCACGGCCCGGAGCGTATAGCCCAGCCCCAAGCCCCCGATGAGGACCCGCGGGGCCTTCGCCTCCGCCAACCCCTCGCAGGCCCACTCGCCGAGCCGTTCCTCGGAATGGTGTTGCCGGGTCGACATCAATTCGATCCCGCCGACCCGAATGATCCGGTCGGTGTCGTGCGCGAAGAGCGCCATCGGCCGGCCGTCGGGGGTCGTGGCGCTGTCAAGGAGCGTCGTCTTCTTCACGGGGTATGGGGCGGGTGCCCTCTCCTCGGTCGTGTGGCTTTACGCGGTGTGGTGTGCTTGGCTTTTGGTGAGGCAGGTCGCTCGGCCAACAGCGCGAGCTTTCTGGAGCGCGGGAGCCGCTTGATGGCTGCTTCGCGCTTCAGCGCCGTGCTGTGGGTGAAACCCGTTTCCTCGTGGACGACTCTGACAGGCCGCCGACTCCGCGTGTAGCGCGACGCGGTGCCGGCATTGTGGGCGGCGAGGCGGCGGTCGAGGTCGGTGGTGATCCCGGTGTAGAGCGAGCCGTCGCGGCAGCGCACGAGATAGACCGACCAGATCGTTGCCACAAAAGACTGCCCCGAGAGCCGGCCCGACTCTCCCGCCCAGGCCTCGCGGCCGCAGAGTCTACCCGGCGGCGGGCTCGATCAGTGGCGGGACCGGTCCCGCCCGACGTATCCTGGAGCCGTGGGGATCTTGGCCGGAAGTTGTGGGGAACCATGCGATGCTGACGACACGACGATCAAGGCCAGCAGTCTTGGAGTGGATCGCACCCCTCGCGATCCTTCCGCTCCTCCTCATTCAGGCCATGGCCCCGACGCCGGCCAACGGGGCCGACGACGCCCCCGGCGCATCCTTCCGCGCCGGCTTTGCCGAAGCTGACGTCAGCCCCAAGGTGGGGGACGAGGCCCCGGGGGGCTATGGCAAGGCCCGGCTCACCGCCTTCCACGATGCCTGCAAGGCCCGGGCCGCGGTCTTCGACGATGGGGCAGGGCCCGTGGCGATTGTCGGCCTCGATGCCCTCCTGATCCGCAAGCCGCAGGTCATCGAGGCCCGGCGGCGAATCACGGCACGGACCGGGATCCCGGGGGAGCGGGTGATGATCGCCGCCTCGCACACCCACGCCGGCGGGCCGACCGGAATGATCCTCCCCGGTGAGTTCGACAACGCTTCAGAGCTCGTCCGCGAGCTCGCCTACGAGAAGACGGTCGTCGGGTCGCCCGACTATCTGGAGAAGGTCGTCGAGGGGATCGCTACGGCGGTCACCGCCGCCCACGCCGCGCGCGTCGACGCCAAGGCCGTCGCCGGCCAGGGCAAGGCCGAAGGGGTGGCCTTCAACCGTCGCTTCCGGATGCGGAGCGGCTTCACGATGACCCACCCGGGCGTCGGCAATCCCGACATCCTCGGCCCCGCCGGCGGGATCGATCCGCAGGTCGGCGTCCTCGGCGCCTGGAACGCCGCCGGCGACTGCCTCGGCGTTGTCGTCAACTTCGCCTGCCATGCCACGACCGGCCCGCCGGGCATCTCCGCCGACTACGTCGAGCATGTCGAGCGCACGATCCGTGGCGCCCTCGGCGACGGCTGCATCGTCGTCTTCACCGCCGGGATGGCCGGCGACGTGACGCAGGTCAACAACCGCAATCCTCACGCCTATCCCCAATTCGGCAACGTCGCCGCCCGCCGCCTCGGCTCAGCCGTCGGCGCCGCGGCCGCCACGGCGCTGCTCGCCCTCGAGCCCTCCGCCGCGCCGCTCCTCCCCCTCGCCGCCCGATCGCAGACGCTCGAGATCCTGCGCCGCGTTCCCAGTCCGCAGCGCGTCGCCCGCGCGCTCACGCTCGTTCAGGCCGGCCCCGAGGCGAAGGTCGACCCGACGGAATGGACCTTCGCCAAGGAGATCGTTCTCCTCGACGCCCGCCTCCAGCAGGAGCCGATCGCGCCGGTCGAAGTCCAGGCGATCCAGGTCGGCCCCGCCGTCTTTCTCTCCTGCCCGGCCGAATACTTCGTCGACTACGGCCTCGAGCTGAAGGCGGCCGGTCCGTTCCCCGTCACCTTCCCCGTCTCGCTTGCCAACGACTGCATCGGCTACGTCCCGACCGAAGACGCGATGGGCCCCCGTGGCGGCGGCTACGAGACGCGTCTCACGAGCTACTCCAACCTCATCCCCACTGCCGGTCGGACGATCTGCGACGCCCTCAAAGGCCTCGCCGCCGAGCTCACCCCGGGCCCCGTCCCGCTCCCCGCCCCGGCCCCGCCGTTCCAGGGGCAGCCCTGGTCCTATGGCAACCTCCCGCCGGAACTGGATTGACCGTGCCAACACTCCGCCCCGTCATCATCGCGATCCTCGCCGCCGTGGCGCTGTCGGGCGCCGCCAGCGCGGCCGATCCCCCCGTTGCCGACTTCGCTGCGGCGAAGCGCGACGCCCAGTCGGCCGTGAAGTCGAGCCAGCCGGCCAAGCGGCAGGGGGCATTTGAGCCGCTGGTGGCATTCCCGACCGCGGAATCGGTCGACACGATCATCCGCCTCGGTCTGAAGTCGAAGGACGAGCCGACGCGGTCCGCCGCCCGCCGGGCCCTGGCGGTGCTCGCCGGAGCGTCGATGACCACCGACGAGGAGCCCTCGGCCCCCACCATCGATCCCGAGGCGGCCGCCGACGTCCGGCGCCATCTCCACGACCTCCTCGACCGCGAGCTCAAGGGCAAAGCCCCCCCCGGCCTGGTCGCCATCGGCCTGGCCGCGGCGCTCCTTGCCAGCGAGGATCCCGGCGCCCCGGAAAGCCTGTTTTCGACGCTCGACAGCGGCAACGTCGCCAAGGGCGCGCCGCTCTGCTGGGGGATCGCCACCGCGGCCGCCAGTGACGGCGACATCGGCGTCAGCGTTCTCCGGGCGCTCTCCAAGCTCCAATTCTTCGCTGCCGACTTCTCCTTCCGGCGCGGTGTTGTCCGTGGCCTGATCAATCTCCATGCCCCGGCCTCGGTCGTGGCGCTGGTCGATCTCCTCGACACGCTCCCTGGCGAGGTCCGGGCCGACGTCGCCGGCTACCTCGCCGCGATCAGCGGAAAAAATCACGGCGTCGACGCCGATGCCTGGCGGGCCTGGTGGGAGAGCGAAGGGGGCGATTTTGAGTTTCCACCACGGGCTCCGTTTTATCCGGCGCCGACGGTGGCCCCAGGGGACGCCGGCAATGCCTACTACGAGATCCCGGTTTACGCCGACCGGATCGTGTTCGTGATCGACACCTCCTCGAGCATGGAAGGGGAGCGGATGGAGACGGCGAAGCGCGAGCTCGTCTCGGCGATCCACACCCTCGACCCTCTCGTCGCCTTCACCGTGATCTCCTTCAGCGACGCCGCCCGCGCCTGGCAGCCGCAGCTCGTCGCCGCCGGCGACGACGCCAAGCGGTCGGCCGCAGCCTACGTCAGCGCCCTGACAGCCGCGGGGAAGACCGCCTCCTTCGACGCCCTCGACGCCGCCTTCCGCTACGACGCCGAGGCGATCTTCTTTCTTTCCGACGGCGAGCCGACGGCGGGGCGGATGGTCAACCCGGCCCAGATCATCCGCTTCGTTGCCGAGGCGAATAAAAACCGGCGTCTCTCGCTCCACACGATCGGGATCATGCCCGACAACGGTCTGGCCCAGTTTCTTCAGGTTCTCGCCACCGCCAACAACGGCGCCTACCGGCACGTTGCCGACTGACCCTCGACCGCATCAATCGAACCGACCCGAGCCCCTTTTTATTGAACAAGGTCTCGACCCACAGTCTCGCCTCACGTCTCATTCGTCGCTTCATCCACACACCGATCCTCCGCAGGAGTCTTCCATGCCCCCCGTCTCCCGTCGCAGCTTCCTCCGCCACGCCACGCTCACCGGCATCGCCCTCCCGCTGGCCTCGTTCACGGGTGTCGGCCGGGCGGCCGCCAACGACAAGCTCCGTCTGGCCGGGATCGGCGTCGGCGGCATGGGGGGGGCCGATCTCGCGTCCCTCTCCTCCCATCCGCACGTCGAGGTGGTGGCGCTGTGTGATGTCGACTCCGGCAACCTTGCCGCCGCCGGTGAGATCCACAAGGGAGCGAAGCGGTTCGCCGACTTCCGGAAGATGTTTGACGAGCTCGCCGGCTCGATCGACGCCGTCCACGTTTCCACTCCCGATCACACCCACGCCCCCGCGGCGATGACGGCCCTCAACCATGGCAAGCATGTCTACTGCCAAAAACCGCTGACGCACGATGTCCACGAATCCCGTCAGCTCCGCGCCATCGCCGCGGCCCATCCCGCGCTCGTCACCCAGATGGGCACGCAGATCCATTCCAACACGCAGTACCGCACGGCGGTGAAGCTCGTTCAAAGCGGGATCATCGGCAAGGTCCGCGAAGCGCACTCATGGAGCAGCAAAACCTGGGGCTACGACGGCCCGAAGCCGGCCTCGGGGCCGGTGCCTGCAAACCTCGACTGGGACCTGTGGCTCGGCACGGCCGCCGAGCACCCCTACTGCCCCGATCAGTACCACCCCGGCAACTGGCGGCGCTGGTACGACTTCGGCGGCGGCACGATGGGCGACATGGCGATCCACATCCTCGATCCGGTCTTCAGCGCTCTCCAGCTCGGCCCGGCCCGGTCGCTCCTCTCCAAGAGCTCGGCGGCGCCAGCTGAGTCGTTCGGGATGCAGAACGAGACCCGCTTCACCTTTCCGGCGGGGAAGTACACGACCGACGGCTTCGTGCTGACGTGGTACGACGGCGGGAAGATGCCCGACACGTCGATGTGGCCCCTCGACGGCGCCGACGGCAAGCGGATGACGCTCCCCGATCAGGGCTCGATCTTCCTCGGCGAGAAGGGGGCGATCCTCCTCCCGCACGTGGCGATGCCGACGCTCCTCCCCCTCAAGGACTTCGCCGACACGAAGATCGAGGCCGCCCCAGACGGCAACCACTACCACCTCTTTGTCGACGCCTGCCTCGGCGGCGCCCCGACGACCTGCGGCTTCGACTACGCCGGCCCCCTGACCGAGACCGTTCTCCTCGGCACGCTCGCCAACCGCTTCCCCGGCGACGAGCTCCGCTGGCAGCCGGAGGCGATGACGATCCCCAACCACGACAAGGCCAACGCCCTCTTGCGGCGCCACTACCGGAAGGGGTTTGAGGTCGACAATCTGTCGTGAGCCCGTTCTCGGGCCCTACCGCGCGGTCTTGCGTCCCACGAAGCGGTAGTAGGGGGCGCGGAGGAAGGGAACGTACGGGAGCTTCGCCATGCCTTCGTCGAGCGAGACGCGCTCGAAGTGGCGCGTCAGATAGGCAAGGTGATCGGGGCTGGGGTGGACGTTGTCGGTCGAGAACCAGATCGGGATCAGCGAGCGCGTCAGCCAGGAATGGCGCGTGCGTCCCTCGGGGACATACTTCCGCGAGACATGGAAATCGACGACGCCGATCGTGCCGCCGTCGCGCAGAATCGTCTTCGCCTGATCGATGGCGGCGAACCAGTCGGGGATCATCGTCAGCGAATAGGAGCAGGTTAAGAGGTCGACCGGCTCCGGGGGCTGAAACGTCGTCGCGTCGGCCACGACCGTCTCGACATTCGTCCACCCGCGTGCCGCGATCCTCCGCCGGCACTCCTCGAGGAGCGGCTCGCAGAGATCGACGACATAGACCTTCCGGCACTTGGAAAGCCACGGCGCGGCGTCGAGATTCGCCCCCGTCCCCCCTCCCAGATCGACCCACACGCTCCCCTCGGCCGGCGCGAGGCTGGCAAGCAATTCCCTCCGCCCCTTGAGGAGCCGCTCGCGGAAGCCGTCGTAGTCGGCCGCCTGCCCCTCGTAAAAACTCTTCAGCCGGTCGGCATGCGTCGCCCCTTTGATCGGGGTGAAGAGCATGTGCCAGAGAACGCGGAGATCGGACGAGAACGACATCGGGAAACCTTGGGCTGGAGCTGGATCGATCTGGTCAGCCTACCGCTTCACGGCTGCATCAGGCAGGGAAGCCTTTCCTTCCGGCGGCCCGCGGCGGGGCAGGGGAGGGCACCGTCACTTTCCGACGTCAAGGCTGACGAGTGTCTTGTCGTCGCGCAGATAGAACCGGCCGCCGGCGAGGGCAGGGAGGGCCCGGACGCTCCCGGTCAGTGGGCGGGCCGACGCGAGGATCTCGGGGCCCTTGGGCGACGCCTTCACGAGCTTCACGCTCCCATCATTGCCAACGACGATCAGCTTCCCATCGGCCGCCACGAGCGTTCCATAGCCAAACCCCTTTTCAACCCAGGCGACCTTGCCGGTGGCCACGTCGACGCACTTCAGATCGCCCGGCGGGCCATCCTCGCGGCCGTCGAGGGCGTAGGCATGCGTGCCGACGACGACCGGCGTGCAGTACTGCGTGGCGAGGCTGTCGGCGCCGTCCCACACCGGCTTCGCCCCCCGGCCGTCGATCGCCGCGTAGACCGAGCCAATCCCGTACGAAGCCGTCACAAGCAGGTGACCAGGATCGCCGAGGACCGGCGTGGCAGCGTTCACCGTCGGCCCGCGCATCCCGAAGGGAAAGCTCCAGGCAACCTTCCCGGTGGCCGGGTCGAGGAGGAGGCACTGGTAGCGGGTCACCATCGCCACCCGCGGCGCGCCATCAACATCGATCGCGACTGGCGCGGCGTAGCTTGCCGGCTCCGCGGTCGCCGTCCACACTGGCTCCCCGGAATCGAGGCGGAAGGCCACCACGCCGCAGTCGGCCTTCTTCCCGGCAACCTTCGTCCCCCCGACGTTGACGATCACATGCCCTCCGGCCACCACCGGCGTGCTTCCGGCGCCAAAATAGCCTTCCTGGGCGGCATACTCCTCGTGCGTCCGCCGCTGCCAGAGTTGTTTGCCAGTCGCCGCGTCGTGGGCCGAGAGGACCCCCTGCGCGCCGTACGTGATCACCGTGCCGCCAGCGACCACAGGCACGCAGAGCGGTCCATCTCCCCCTCCCACCTGCGGTCGGAAGCTCGTGGGGTGACCTGCACTCCAGAGCGTCTCGCCGGTGGCGGCATCGAGGGCCTCGACGACTTCCTTCGCCCCCTGGCGGTGAAACAGAAACGCCCGCCCTTCGGCGACGGCGATCCCGGCGTAGCCGCTCCCGACCGTCTTCTTCCAAGCGATTTTGGGCCCGTCGGCCGGCCAGGCGTCGGCGAGGCGTTCGTCGGCGGCCGCCCGGCCACTCCGGTCGGGCCCGAGGATCTGCGGCCAGTCGCCGGCACTGGCCGGGAGCGCCGCAAAGAGCGCGGCGGCAAACAGCAGCGTCGCGTGTGTCGGGGCGGGGGTAGTTCGCCCCCGGCTCCGGACCGTATCCTTGCGGTTGCGGCGGGGGTGGGTGGCGATAGGAACAGCTTCAGCGGAGTGCCAAGGCATGCGTTTCACGTTTCCAAGAGGGAAGACACGAGAGAAAACCGGTGGGACTACCGGTGGGAAATTCGGGCGGCGTCATCTTGGCGGCTGCGTCGTCGCCGCCCTGCTCCTCGCGTCCGCTGGCCCCTGGGCCTCCGCCGACACGCCGTGGAACGGCTTCCGTGGGCCGACCGGCGATGGAGTGTCGCACGAAACAAACCTTCCCGTCGAGTGGAGCGAGGAGCAGGGGGTGGCCTGGAAGACGCCGATCCCCGGCAAGGCCTGGTCGAGCCCGGTGATCGCCGCCGGCACCGTCTGGATGACCAATTCCACCGAGGATGGGAAGCGCCTCTCGGCGGTCGCCGTCGACTGCGCCACCGGCAAAGTCGTCCACGACATCACTCTCTTCGAGTTCGCCGAGCCGGCCTTCTGCCACGCCTTCAATAGCCCCGCCTCCTGCACGCCGGTCCTCGCGGGGCAGACCCTCTACGCCCATTTCGGCAGCAACGGCACAGCCGCGGTCGACACCGACACTGGCAAGATCCTTTGGAAGCAGGAAAGCCTGCGGTGCGACCACCACCGCGGCCCCGGTTCGTCGCCGATCATCCATGGCGATCTGCTGATCGTTCCCTTCGACGGCTTTGACGTGCAGTATGTCGTCGCCCTCGACAAGCGCACGGGCGCCATTGTCTGGAAGCACGACCGCAACATCGACTACGGCACCGACGATGGCGACGCCAAGAAGGCCTATGGCACCGGGAGCGTGATCGACGTCGACGGCCGCGCGCAGGTGATCATCCCCAGCGCCGGCGCCACGATCGCCTACGATCCCGGCACCGGCGCGGAGATCTGGCGGGTGAAGCATGGCGGAATGAACGCCTCGGCCCGGCCGCTCTATCGATCGGGGCTTGTCTATCTCAATACCGCCGCCGGCGGCATGAAGCTCCTTGCCGTCCATCCCGACGGCACCGGCGACGTCACCGGCTCGAAGATCGCCTGGACGAGCGCCCAAGGCTCGGGCACGCGCTCGAGCCAGCTCCTCCTTGGCGACCGGCTGTTCATCGTCGGCGATGCCGGCACCGCCACGGCGCTCGACGCCGCCACCGGCAAGGCGGTCTGGCAGAAGCGCCTCGGCGGCGAGTTTTCCTCCTCACCAGTCGTCGCCGACGGGAAGATCTACTGCCCGGATCAAGACGGCCAGACGACGGTCCTCTCCGCCACTGAGCCCTACGACGTCCTTGCGACCAACAAGCTCGCCGACGGCTGCATGGCCTCGCCTGCGGTCTATGGAAGCGCCCTCTACCTGCGAACGAAAACGCATCTCTACAAGCTCGTCACCGGGAAATGACCGGCCGATCGGCCGCAGAAGCTGTTTCGTGGACCACGACAATTTCTATGCACCCCCGTTTGGCTCCGCATGAGGCGGAGTCGCCAAGCGAGGCTTCTCCCGGATTGGGGGGCAAAGGCATCTCCGGTCCGGGAACCCCAGGGGGCAAACGTCCGGCAGGAGCAGGAACCTCCTCGTAATGCCGTGCACGCTCGAGGCTGCGGAAGCAGTCGATCGCTCGTGAACCGGCGTGGGTCAACAGGGCCGTCAGGGCGATGGCCAGGCCGATAGAAGCGATCCGCTCTGGCCGTTCCTCGGAGAACGCCGGGGACGTTTCGGATCGGGGGCCCCCGTCTCCCAGTGCGAGGGCCAACTGCCGCACCGTGACCACCAGGCCACACAGGCACAGTCCGATCCCGATCGCATCGATGATTCGCAACGCTTCCCCCATGCCGCGGATCCAGGTATCGCTCTGGACGGAGATCCCAGAAAGCCTGAAACGCTCATAGAGCGGTGGGGAGTCGTAGATCACCGCTGCCATCGGGATGGCCACGGCAAGGATGCCCATGGCGACACCAATCCGGCGCCACCGCCTGCCGGAGGCCGCGACCCCGGAAGCCCGTCGGAAAGCGACCTGAGCTCCCCAGGAAGCCAGCAGCACGGCCTGTCCGACCGTGATCCAAACGAGCGTTGGCTCGGAGTCTGTGAACCACGGCGTATACCGCGGATCGATCTCCACTCGTGTTGCGAAGTCGGCCAGCAGCAGCGCTACCATCCCGATGCCAAGCCTGTCGGCCCACAGTTCCCGCGGGGCCGCAGTCAGGAGGACCGCGCCGAAGACCGGAATGATCCGGAGGAAGGGAAGGACGACCCGATAGGGAAGAGAGGCCTGGATTGAGGTTGTGTTGTTGAGCTCCGTCCCCGTTCCCAAGCCCTCCGGGCGAAATGGATCGAGCATCACGCCGGAGATCACGAGCCATGCAAACGTCAGCACGGCCCCCCAGAGCACGAGCCACACCCCTCGGCGCGTGATGGCCAGCGGACCGGGAAGAAACCATGGGATGCCAGCGAACGCTGAAGCCGACTCGCCGGAGGCGAACGATGCGGCTGCGGAGGGCGCCGCCGAGGGATCTTCGGGGGGCATGGTGTTCGCTCTGGATGGGGGCGGGGTGGGAGCGGCCGACGCGGGCCGGTACTTTTTTTACGGTCACCTAGAAGGATGCCGTCCACCTCCCTACGATAGGCATTCCCTAGCCCGAACGGGGAGGTCCGGAGGGGAGTCTACCGTCAGCGAGGCCCGACGTGACAGAGCAGGTGCGGATTGGAGTGGGCGCGGTCATGATCGCGCTGTTTGGATGGTTCGCCGTCGCGGCCGCCGTGGAGCCGCCGCCGGCAGCGCCGCCATCGAAAGAGGCGATCGCCCTGCTCCTAGCCGAGGAGCCGCTGTCGCTCGACACCTGGCCGGTGTGGCGCGAGCGGTACCTCCGCTGGTACTTCGATCGCTCCGGTGCCACCGACGAGATGGACGAGGCACTGCGGTCGTTCATTGGCGAGCGACTCTCGCCCGCCGGTGACGCGGTCGCTCCACCGCTCGACGACGATCCGGTCGCCTGGAGCCTGTTCAGCAGGTTTCTCTTCGACACGCTGGCAGATCGCGACCGAGCCGAGGCGATCCGCCGGGCGGAGGCTGCAGCCAAACGTGCCGTAGAGCTCGCCCCCGACTCCGCGCCGGTCCAAAGCACCCTCGCATCGCAACTCGTCTTCAATCTGTTGATGATGCCGGACGACGGCGATCCCGCGGTCCGCCAACGGCTGCGGACCGACGCTGAAGCCGCGATCGCGGCAACCATCCGGCTCTCTCCGGACTACCGCTCCGCGACGCTCGAGGGGCTGCTGGCGTTTGAACACCGTGATTTCGGGCGGGCGAGAAAGCTGCTCCAGCAGGGCACCGAAGACCATCCCCGCAATCAGACCGTCGCCATTTTTTATCTCCAGGCCCTCGTCGCTGACCGGGCCGATCGGGGGGCGCTCGAGCCCTCCTCGGCGCCGGTGGTCATGCGCTTTCCGGAGAACGGCGCCCTCCTGGCGCTCCATGGAGTGGCTCTCGCCCGCGACGGCCGCTTTCCCGCTGCGGCAGAGGCAATCGGTCGCGCCCGGGCCATGGGCATCGCCCCCGAAGACGTCATCGGTGACGAGACGGTGCGCGCCATCGAGCGCCTTGCCGAGCCCTCCTGGCCGGAGCGGCTGCTGTGGGGAGCCGGAATCTTCGTGGCGTTCTACGCCCTGATCATGGCGGCGATGGCCCTCGGCGGCGTGGTCCTCTCCGCCCTCACCCCCCGGGTGCCGGCGGCCGACGTCACCGGGGAGACCGTCCGCGGCGGGAGCGCGATCAGCGGCCATGAATCGTGGCTCGCCCGACTTTACATGCTGGCCCTGATCGGAGGGATCGTGCTGTTCTATCTGTCGGTGCCCTTCGTCGCCGCGGGGCTGGTCGCGGCCACGGGAGCGGCCCTGCTTCTCGTGCTCCAGCTTCCCCGGATCCCCGTCAAGCTCCTGGTGCTGGTGGCGGTGGTCGGTCTCGGCATGGCCTGGGCCGTCATCCGCAGCATCTTCGCGTCGCACGGGCGGAGCCCGTTCGGCCTGCCGACGACCGACGCCGAAGCCCCGCGGCTCTTCGCGGCACTTGGCGATGTGGCTGCCAGGACGATGTCGCGGCCAATCGACGACGTCTATCTCACGCCGGGCGCCGACATTGGCGTCTATCAGGACGGCCGTGGTCCCTTCGGTATGTTCGGGGTGAAACGGCGCGTGCTGTCGCTCGGCCTGGCGACGATTGAGTCGCTGACGATCGATGAGTTCAAGTCGATCCTGGCCCACGAGTACGCCCACTTCAGTCACCGCGACACCTTCTACAGCCGGTTCATCCAACAGGTGGCGATCTCGATCTCGACGGCCCTCGGGGGGATGGGGGCGGCGGGCGGCGGATTCAACTTTGTGAACCCCTTCTACTGGTTCTTCTGGCTCTACTACCACGCCTACAGTCTCCTGTCGTGCGGATTCTCCCGGTCGCGGGAGTTCCTCGCCGACCGGATGGCCGTGGGCCTCTACGGCAGGAGCACGTTCGAATCGGCGCTCACGAAGGTGGCCGTCGAGGGGCCGCTCTTCCAGGCAACGATCTATCCGGCGGTCGCCTCGCTCCTCATGGAGGGAAAGGCCCTCGAGAACATCTACGAGGCTTTCCGCAAGCTCGACGGCGAGCAGATCACGACCGCGGATCGCGAACAGCTGCGGCAGTCGCTGCAGGAGCGGAAATCGAGCTGGTTCGCGACCCACCCGACCATCCCAGAGCGACTTCGCGCCATCGAATTGTTTCCCGACATCCCGCCGGTGGAGCCGCAGTCGGCCCTCGATCTCTTCGACGACGTGCCGGAGCTCGAGAAGAGCCTCACCGACTACCTGACTGGCCACGCTGCCCACGGCACCGCAGAATGAGCCCTGGCCGGTGGGGCCTGATTGGTGGCGGACCGATTTTCCGTGGCGCTTTCACTTTTCTCCCGGTGCCAGCCTTGCCTTCGCTTCGAGTTCGGCGAGGTAGGCCGCGATCGCGGCGCGCTGCTCCGCGGTGGCGTGCTCGAGTGCTCGCACCTGAAAGGCGGTCGCCTCGCCAAACTGCCCCTGACGGGCGAGGAGATGGGCGAGCGTGTCGAGCAGAGCGCCGTCATTGGGCTGCAACACGACGCCGCGCCGGGTGGCGGCCGTGGCGGCCGCGAGGATCGGCGCGGGGATGTCCACCCCTTCGCCGGCCGCCCGCTCGACATCCCGGACAAGCTCGTTGAGCCGCCGGGCGTCGTCGCCGGCCAAGTCGACCGCTTCGGCAAACAGCCCGAGCACCTCGGGAGCCTGTGATCGAAGAGCCTGCGGAAGCGCCGCGAGCCGCTCCTCCTGCCGCGCCTCGATCCGCAGCCGGCATCTCTTCAGCACGAGGTTGGCGGCTTCCTGCCAGTCATCGGCTGCCATCGTCCCCTTCGCTACCGCGAGTCGCTCGCTCGCCGCCGCGCCGTCGACGTCCCCGGAAAACCATTCGGCCACGATCGGAGCGAGCCGCTCCCGGATGGCAGGGGCGTCCCGCCCCGCAAGGGCGTAGAGACGGGTCTTTGTGCCGTCAAAAGTCGCCAACCGCGAGCCATCGGGGCTGAAGAGGAGCATTTCCGAACCAAACTTCGGCGGCGTGCTCGCGCGCTGCTCGCTCACCGCCAGCGCCTCTCCCGTCGGGGCATCCCAGAGCCGGATGGTCGGCCCTCGAAGGGTCGCCAGACGAGTGCCATCAGGGCTGAAGGCGATAGCCCCGCCCCCGTCTCCTGCGAGCACCGCCAACTCCTTCCCGGTCGCCACGTCCCAGAGACGGATACCTCCACCGGTGGTTGCCAGGCGAGACCCATCGCGGCTGAAGGCGAAGTCCCCGTCCTGCCCCGGGCTCCCCTCGAGCACCGCCAGTTCCCTCCCCGTCACCGCGTCCCAGAGCCGGGTCGTCGTGCCGTCGGAGGTCACCAGCCGCGCGCTGTTGGGGCTAAATGCAGCCGACAAGCCCCGTTGCTTGTCACCCTCGAGCACCGCCAGTTCCTCCCCCGTCGCCGCGTCGAGCAGGGAGAACTCACTCCAGTTCGATGAATCTCGGTTCCTGCTGATGAAGAGCCGCGAACCATCCGGGCTCATGAAGGCGTGGGACAGGCGCGTAGGCACATGGCCGCTGGCAAAGCATTTCCCGGTCGTCGCATCGAAGAGTTCGAGAAGCGTCGGACGGAGGGGGCTGGATCTGATGACGAGGTGCGTCTCTGCCACCACATACCTGCCATCGCCGCTGAATCTCAACTGCCCCTTGAGCCCGCTGATCTCAACCTCCTTTCCGGCTTCCAAGTCCCAGACGAAGCCCCCGTCGCCCCCTTCCATCCTGATTGCCAGCCGCGATCCGTCTGGACTGAAGGCGAAGGAAGAGGAGCGAAATCGCCCCTCGAGCACTGCCAGTTCCTTCCCCGACACCGCGTCCCACACGTGGGCCGTGGCGTCAAAGCAGATCACCAGTTTCGTGCCATCGGGACTGAACCTGACGGAATGAAGCCCTCCAAAACGGCATTGGCACGTTCCATGCCCCTCAAGAACCGCCAACTCCTGCTCCGCCACTGCATCCAGCAGCCGAGCCGTCGAGCCGTCGAGGACCACCACCCGAGTGCCAGCAGGGCTCATCGCGATCGGCCTGAGCCCGTTGAAAAGCTCGTTTCCGGTGGTCATGTCGACGACACTCGAATTCCAGAGATGCCGCCCGGAGATAAGAAGTCGCTGACCATCGGGGCTGAAGGCTGGGTACCCACATTTTTTGAGCGGCAATTCCTCCAAGGTCATCGGTCCCCGCAAGACTTCTTCCTGTGGCTCAAACGGCTTGCGCGTCGTGGTAGGCTCGGCGCCCTCAGCCGCGCGGGACACCCCCGCGCCTCGGGACCAAAACGCTGCGGCAAGGACCGTCGCGAACGCGATGACGAGCACCACGAGCCAATCCCCGACCGCCCTCCCGCTCACTCCGCGACGCTTGGCTGCGAAATCACCCATCGACCTCCGACTGCCACGATGGACCATGAGGTGGCTCCTCTGAAACGGGCTCGATCGGGGTAGAGGGCCCTCCGCAGAGCAGACCAGACGCCGCAGCCCGACGCGGAGCGATCGCCCCCATGAACCCTCACCGATCTCCATCCTAGACACACCCCACCCTCGGCCTAGATTTGGTGGCTGGCACCTTTTCGCCCCTTTCGCCAGCACGCCGACGTCACCCGAATAATTTCTTGACGGCGGCGAACCGGAGCGTTAGCTTTCTCGTAGGTGTACGTCGACGGACGGCTGCGTGAGCCCCGTCACTTCTTTTTCCGCAGGAGGCCCTCCCATGCCGCGTTTCATTCGCACTTGCATGGCTTTTGCCTCGGTGCGTGTCGGCCGCTCGGCCTGACACCTCCTCCGCGGCCTTTGCCTCCCGGTTTTTGCCGGACCGCCCTGTGCTTTGCTGCGCCGTCGGTCGCCTGATCGCGACGGGCTCTAGCACCAGCGTGGCGAATCCGGAGCCGTGCTGATGTCGTCTTACCGGGCACCCGTGCGCCCGCCATGGCGCTCGCTCCCGGTGCCTTGTTCGTCGCGTTTCCTGCGCTTGTTTTCCACCCCTTTCAAGCCATTCGTTTTCGAGCCCTTCGTGTTCCCCAACTCTCCGAGAAAAAAATGTCCAGAAAGTCTTCCGGCCGCTCCCACCTGCGGGAATCCGGCTTCGATTCGTTTCCTCCAGCGGGCCACTCCCGCAAAGATCTCCAGCTCTGCCGCCAGGTGGCCGACACGCTGAGTCTCGCCCTCGGCGACTGTGGCGACGACTGCCTGCGGGATCTCCATGTTGTCCGCGTCGTCCCCGCGCCCGACGCTTCCCAACTCCTCGTCATCGTCGGCTCGGCGCCAGGCGAGGTCCCGCCGGCACCGACCGAAGTCCTCGCGCATCTTCAAGCGCGCACGCCCTGGCTGCGGGGGGAGGTGGCCCAGGCCATCACACGGAAACGGGCCCCGTCGCTTCTCTTTGAATACCTCGCCACCGCGCCGGAGGAGGGGAAGGAGGCGCCGCGTTGAGTAAAAGAATCGAGAGCGTCGTAGGGGTGCCGGTCCATGGCTGGCTGACCGGCCCCCTCCCGGCCGATGTCGTTCGATCCCTCGACCGGCTCGGCCGGGCAGCGGATGTCTGCCGGATGGCGGTCATGCCCGATGTCCACCGGGCAGGGGAGGTGTGCGTCGGCGTGGCGCTGGCGACGGGTGGGCTCGTCTACCCCGCCGCGGTCGGTGGCGACATCGGCTGCGGGATGATGGCGGTGCGCTTCGACCTGCCGGGTGAGGCTCTCACGCACGATCCCCGCGTCGCCCCCCTTCTCCTCGATCGGCTCGCCCGGACCGTCCCTTCCCTCAAGGCCGCGCCGGGCACGGTGCCGGAGCGGCTCGAGGGGGCGCTCGCCCCGGAGCATCTCTCGGATGCCAAGCTGGCGCGCGGGGCGGCACGCGAGGGGCGCTGGCAGCTCGGCTCGCTCGGCCGGGGAAACCATTTCCTCGAGCTCCAGGCCGACGAACAGGGGGCGCTCTGGATCATGGTTCATTCGGGCTCGCGCGGCATGGGGCAACTGGTCAGCGCCTGGCACCTCGCCCACGCGGTTCCCCATGGCGACGAAAGCCCGCCGGCCCTCGAGGTATCGACAGCCGCGGGGCAGGCCTACCTCGCCGATGTCGGCTGGGCCAGGGCCTGGGCCCGGGCGAACCGAACGCGGATCGTGGCGGCGGCGGCCGGCGTGATCGCGGAGCTGGTGGGGGGAGCGGTCGAGGAGTCGACGCTGATCGACTGCGATCACAATCATGTCGCCCTCGAGATCCATGACGGCCGCGAGGTCGTCGTTCACCGCAAGGGGGCGCTGCCCGCCGACGACGGCCAGCCGGGGCTGATCCCCGGATCGATGGGGACGGCGAGCTTCCACACGATCGGCCGCGGTCATCCCGAAAGCCTGCGGTCGAGCTCGCACGGCGCCGGCCGCGTCCTCCCCCGAGGCGAGGCGGCGGCGAAGATCGACGCCCGGCGCCTCCTCCGCGAGATGCACGGCGTGCGCTTCGACACGCGCCGGGCCAACCGGCTCGTCGACGAGGCGCCGAGCGCCTACCGCGACATCCGCGCCGTGATGCGCGCCCAGCGCGATCTGACGGCCATCTGTCGCGAGCTCAAGCCACTGGTGAGCCACAAGGGCTCGTGACCGCAGGAGCCCAGCCACGGAGGGCTTTTTGGGTGTTCCTGCGGAGCGATCGCCCAGCCCAGCCGCCGCTGGATGCGGCGGCGTCGACCGAGGAAACCCTTGGCGTTTCCTCCGGGCGACCCGAGTGGAAAAAGGACAGGGATGGCCGTTTCCGAGTGTATCCAGTCCACGCAAAGTCAGAACGCCACCACGAGCTGCGTCTGGATCGCCGTGCCGGTGGCGCCGGCGCGGTAGGGATAGAGGATGTTCTGGGCAGGGTTTCGCAGCATGTGAATCGCCTCGAGCGTCAGCCGGCCCTGACGCGACTTGTTGATGTAGCGGTTGATCCCGCCGCCATATTCCTGCCCCGTGCCGAACGGGCCGGTGACGGCGCTCGAGCGCGCGTAGACCTCCCAGGTGCGCGGGATGAAACACCAGCCGAGGTAGCCCGCGCCCCCTTGGTCGAGGATCCCGGCCCGGTTGAAGGTGCCGGTGCCGGAGAAAGCATCGAGGAAGCGGACATAGTATTCGGCGTTGGCCGAGACGCCGCGCCACTTCCAGCCGGCATCGACCGTCGCTAGCCGGAAGTCGAAGGCGTCGACGACCGACCCCGGCCCGAGGGCGCCGGCGGTGGCAAGCGGGGTGCCGTCGGAGAGGCGGACGATCGTGTTCTCGGGATTGAACCCCGGCACCGGGAGAGCGCGGGTGTTGGGGGAATAGACGCCGGTCGTGCCGACGCGGATCGCCGGGTCGGCATGGTGCTCCATGTCGGAATAGCCGAGGCCGAACTTCCCCAGCGGCTCCCACCAGACATTCCCCGCCCAGGCCATGCTCGTGCCGCGCCGCAGGATCACATTGGCGCCGCCGGCGTCGATCGAATTGAAGACGCCCGCCTGGTAGTGGAAGGAGCCGAGCGTACCGATGGCGGCGGCTCCGGGGCTGACACCAGGGCGGAAGAAGGTGTTGGCCATGCTCCGATCAACGCCGAGCGTCCAGGGGGAGCCGTCGATGAACTCGCGCGACCCAGGCACCATCAGCACCCCCATCCCCACCGTCGCCTCCGGACCAAACTTCCAGCCCGCCAGCCCGAGCGGGGAGACGCCGGTGTTGATGCCGTTGTTCGAGGTGCCGAAGAGGGCGAAGGAGTAGACGAGCCGCTCGTCGACGACGTGCCCGGCGAACATCAGCAGGTAGCGGTTCAGACTGAAGGCGTTGATGTTGGAGATCGGGAGCTCGGTGCCAGCAGAGTTGGTCCAGCTCGTCGCCCCGCGGGCGAACTCGAGCCAGCGGAGCTGGAGAAACCCGCTGACGACGAGGGCGAAGGGAAAATCCCCCTTCCGGGCGTCTTCCCGGTAGAGGAGGAGGCCGTGCGGTGGCGAGAAATCGGTGACCGGCAGATAGCGCGGCCGGGGGATGCCGGCGAGACGGGCCTCGATCTCACGATCGATCTGACCGCGGAGCTCGGCCTGCGGCAGGACCTGCCGCGTCGTCTCCTCGACATACTGCGCCGCCTCGATCGAGCCATCGCCCCACTCGATCCCCTCGGGAAAGAGCTCGACCGCCGGCTCGTCGGCAGGGAGCCTGGCCGGCTCGCGCGGGGGCGGATCCGGCGAGGCTGGGGCGGGCGCGAGCTTGGCCGCAGCGCGATCTTTCGAACCGTCCTCGGGGCCACGGCCTGTGGGTGCCACCCGGGCTGGTTCGTCGAAATCGGCGGCCGCAGACGCGAGGAGGTTCTGCGCTCTAGCCGGCGTGTCGGGCGCGAGCAGCGCAAGCACGACGATCACCCCCCGGAAAAGGCGACCGATGCGGCTCGGATGGAAACGACGCGTCATCAGGAAACGTGCCGGGGACTCTCTTTTCCTTGGAGATCGGGAGAATCCGTGCCGATCCTGGAGAGTTTTCCACCGGGGCAAGCCAGGGAAGCGGGGCTGCCATTCGCAGCTTCACCCCGAGCCTCCGTATACTTCCCCGCTTCTCTGCACCCCGCCCGCTCGCCCTGGAGACGCTTCCGCCATGCCCCGCTCCATCGGCTCCGGCCCCTGCCACATGGCAGCGATTCTGGCGGCGTGGGTGATCCTCGGCTGGCTGCCGACAAGCGCCCAGGCCGCCGACGCCCTCCACGATCTCGTCGCCGGTCTCGCCGCCGGGGAAACCCCGACGCCGGTCCTCGTCGCCGACGGCTTTCAGTTCACCGAGGGCCCGGTCGCCGACGCCGAGGGAAACATTCTTTTCAGCGATATTCCAGCCGGAAAAATCTACCGCTGGGTCGTGCCGCAGGATCGCCCTGCGACCAGCCCGCCGTTTACGGTCGAGACCTGGCTCGCCCCCTCGGGGAACACCAACGGCCTCTGCTTTGACCGCAACGGCCTCCTTCTGGCCTGCCAGATGGGGGAGGGGAGGCGCGTCGTTGCCATCGACCCACAGGCGAAGACGATCACGCCGCTCGCCGAACGCTTCGAGGGAAAACGGTTCAACGCCCCCAACGACCTGTGGGTCGATGCAACCAACGGCATCTGGTTCACTGACCCGGCCTACGAACGGACGCCGGCCGACACCGAGCTTGACGCCGAGGCGGTCTATTTTGTCTCCCCTGATCGCACGACCTTCAGCCGAGTCGCCGACGGCTTCGCCCGCCCCAACGGGATCGTCGGCTCCCCCGACGGGCTGACGCTCTATGTCACCGATCGCAAAGCTGGGATGACGTGGGCCTTCCCGGTGCTCGGGCCGGGCAGGCTCGGGGAACGGCGGAAGTTCAATGACGACGGCTGCGACGGCTTCGCGATCGACGATCATGGCAATCTCTACGGCACGCCGAAGGCCCCACTCGTGCGGATCTGGGCCCCCGATGGCACGATCATCGGCGCGATCCCCCTCCCCGATTCCCCGTCGAACATCACCTTCGGTGGCCCCGATCGGAAGACGCTGTTCGTGACGGTGAAGGACAAGGTCTTCGCCCTGCCGATGAAGGTCTCCGGCGGCGGCTGACCGGCCCCCCGCAAGCATCTGTTCCCCCCCGTCACCCCGGCTCCCTTCCATGCCCATCGTCACGCTCCGCGACGTCCACCTCGGCTTCCGTGGTCCCCCGCTCCTCGACGGCGTCGAGTGTCATGTCGAAGCCGGCCAGCGAATCGGCCTCCTCGGCCGCAACGGCGCCGGCAAGACGTCGTTCATGCGGCTGCTGTGTGGCGATCTCGCTCCCGATTCCGGGGAGGTGATCTTCGCGCCGGGCACGGTCGTCTCGTATCTCCAGCAGGATGTGCCGCAGGAGATGGTCGGCCTGGTGCGGGAGGTCGTCGCCACCGGATGGTCGGAGGCCGCCGGGGCGCGGCGGGCCGACGACGAGCACGATGCCGCCTGGCGGCGCGACCATGCCGTGGCCCAGATCCTCTCGAGAATGGAGCTCGACGGCGAGCGCGCCTTTGAGTCGCTCTCCAGTGGCATGAAGCGGCGCGTGCTCCTCGCCCGGGCCCTCGTCGCCAGCCCCGATCTCCTCCTCCTCGACGAGCCGACGAATCATCTCGACATCGACGCCATCGCCTGGCTCGAGGAATTCTTGAGCCGCTGGGATGGGACGCTCCTGTTCGTGACCCACGACCGGGCGTTTCTGCGCCGCCTGGCGTCGCGGATCCTCGAGATCGATCGCGGCCGGGTATTCGACTGGTCGTGCGACTACGACACCTTCCTGCGCCGTAAGGACGAGGCCCTTGCCGCAGAAGAGAAGCAAAATGCCCTGTTCGACAAACGGCTGGCCGAGGAGGAGGTCTGGATCCGCACCGGCATCAAGGCTAGGCGGACGCGCAACGAAGGGCGCGTCAGGGCCCTCGAGGCGATGCGCCGGGACCGGGGCGACCGGCGCGACCGCGTCGGGAAGGTCAATCTCCTCATCCAGGAGGCGGAGCGGAGCGGCACGCTCGTCGCCTCACTCCAGGGGGTGACCGCCTCGCGCGGCGAGAGGACGATCCTCCACAACGTCACGACGACCGTCACCCGCGGCGACCGGCTCGGCATTATCGGCCCCAACGGCGCTGGCAAGACGACGCTCCTGCGGGTGCTCCTCGGCGAACTCCCCGCCGACGCCGGCCGCGTCCGACTGGGGACGAACGTCCAGGTCGCCTACTTCGATCAGCTCCGCGACCAACTCGACGACACGAAAACCGTTGCCGACAACATCGGCGACGGCTATGACACGGTGAAAGTCGGCGGGCAGTCGCGCCATGTTCTGGGCTACCTCCAGGACTTCCTCTTCACCCCCGAACGGGCCCGGACGCTCGTCCGCTTCCTCTCCGGCGGCGAACGCAACCGCGTCCTCCTCGCCAAGCTGTTCGCCAAGCCGGCCAACTGCATCGTCCTCGACGAGCCGACCAACGATCTCGATGCGGAGACCCTCGAGCTCCTCGAGGAACGACTCGTCGACTTCGCCGGCACGGTCCTCGTCGTCAGCCACGACCGGGCCTTCCTCGACAACGTCGTCACGAGCACGCTCGTCTTCGAGCCGAGGCCGGGCGACGACGGCCACGACGTCGTCGAATATGCCGGCGGCTATTCCGACTGGATCAGGCAGCGGAAAGCCGCCGCGAAGTCGGCCGACACCAAGCCGGCCAAAGCTCCGCCCCAAACAGTCGCGGGGAATGCGACGGCCCCGACCGATGCCGCCGCCCGCAAGCGCAAGCTCTCTTTCAAGGAGCAGCAGGAGCTCGCCGCACTCCCGGGGCTCATCGAGACGCTCGAGACCGAAATGGCGGCGCTCCATGCGACCATGGCGGCCGCCGACTATTTCCGCCAGGCGGGCGACCTCCTCGCCCGCGACAAAACCAGGCTCGACGACCTCCAAGCCCGGCTCGACGCGGCGTTTGTCCGCTGGGGGACGCTCGAGGAGCCGGCCTGACACGCTGCTCAGGCGGGATCGGTGCCAGTGGGAACGGGCCGTTGACGGTATCGCTGCGCCACCTTGCGGCGTTGGACGTAGGCTTCGCCGATCTCGGCCGCCAGGCCACTCGATCCCTGGAGCCATGTGGCCACCGTCTGCGAATCGATCGACACTTCGACGACGTCGGTGCGAGCGACGACGCGGAAGTCGCTGGGACGTCCGGCGGAGACCGTCGCATCCCCATGAAAGTCGCCCGGGCCGAGCGACGCGACCGCCACCTCCGCGCCGTCCGCATCGAGGGCCAGAAGCTCGACGGTCCCCTCGGCAACGAGTCCGAATCGATCGACCGGGGCCCCCCGGGCATGGATCTCCTCACCGGCCGCGTAGGTCACGATCCTGGCATCCGGCGCCGGGGCCGCTCGCCCGGCAGCCACCGCGTCGGCCTGGTTGCCCGCCAGGGATTCGAGCATCGCATCACGGACATGCCGGTAGCGGGGAAAACGGTCGAGGACCTCCGCGACCCCCGGCTGCCGCGGCGAGGGGGATTCGTACGGCCGGTATTGCATCTGGATCGGAAACGGAATCTGGAGGGATTCCCGTTTGGCGACATACCACACGCGCGACAGGATCGCGTCGCGCACCGGGAGGAGATCCTCGTGGCGGGCGACGGTGAAAACCATCCGGTAGGTGATCGAGAAGTCGCCGTAATTGAGCGTGTGGACCTCCGGCGCCGGATCGGCGATCACCCCAGGAGTCGAGCGGAGGATGTCGAGCATCGCTCGCTTCACGTCGTTGGGGGGATGGTCGTAGGAGAAGCCGACGTCGTAGGTGTCGGTGCGGGAGGCGGTGGGGCGGGAGAGGTTGCTGAACGACGTCTTGTAGAGGACGACGTTGGGGATGATCCGCATCTCGTGGAGGATCGACTCGATGTGGACGCTCCGCCAGTTAATCTCGATCACCTTGCCGGTCGTGCCGTCGGCGATGATCCAGTCACCGATGGCCAGCGGCCGCTCGAGGAGGAGCATCAATCCGGAGACGATGTTGCCCAGCGGCTCCTGGAGCGCCAGGCCGACGACAATGCTCCCCAGCCCCAGGGCCGTCAGGGCTCCGCCGATCTCCTGCTGCCAAACATGCTGGTAGATGAGCGCCGCGCCGATCGAGACGAGCGCCACGCGGGCGAGATCGCGGAACAGCTTCGGGACGCGCTCGCGCCTCGTGACCTGATGGCGGCCACCGAAGAGGGTGTCGTTGATGAGGGTCAGGAGGCCAAACAGGAGCGCCACCCAAAACACCGTCCGCACCACGCGGGAGGCCGTTTCTTCGGGCGCGAGCCGCCAGATCTCGGTGACGAACATCATCGCCGCCAGGGCGGGGAGGACGAACGTGCGCACCACCCGGAGCGTGGGGGCAAGCACCGCGCCACGCCGCGCTGCGGAATTGAGGAGCTCGGTGGCGATCAGCAGCGCCAGCGGAAAGCCGACGGCGAGGATCGCCGCGGGGAGGAGTGGCACATCCGACTTGAGGAGGGGGCCGAACAGGCTGCTCAAGCCGTTCATGCCGTCCGAGCCATTCATGGCTTCCCTCGATCCTGGAGCGTCCAGGTCTTCACCATTCCCTTGCCGCGCACCTCGACGTCGATCGGGCCCTCAAAGGCATAGAGGTCGACGAGCCGATCGTGCACCGGCTCGGTCACAACGACAGCCTGCCCGTTCTGGGCCGCCAGACGCGACGCGATCGCCACCGTGTCGCCCCACAGGTCGTAGAGGAACTTCTGCCGCCCCACGACGCCGCCGACGACGGGCCCTGAGTTGACTCCCACCGACACCGACAGGGCCGTCCCGTGGAGGCGGTTGAATTGGGCAACAATCCGGCAGAGATCACGGCCAAATTGCACCGTTCGGGCAGCGTGATCGGGCCGGGGGAGCGACAGGCCGCAGACGGCCAGATAGGCCGACCCCACCGCCCGCACCTTCTCCACGCCGCAGCGCTCGGTCGCCTCGTCGCAGGCAGCGATCAGGTCGCTGACGAGATCCATCGCCTGGCGTTCCGTGCCCGGGCCCGACGCGCTGTCGAGGCCGACAAACTCCGCCACGAGGACCGTGACGTCGGCGAACGCCCGCGTGGCCTTCTCGTCGCCGTCGCGCCGCTGGGCCACCGCCGCCGCCGGGAGGATGTTGAGGAGCAGTTCCTGGTTCTCTCGGGCCTTGTCCTCGAGCTCGCGGCGCTGCTGGCGGAGGCTCTCCGACATCTGGTTGAACGTCCGCGCCAGATCCCCGAACTCGTCGCGCGAGTCGAGGGCGACGTGGACGCCTACCTCACCGGCACCGATCCGGCGGGCGGCGTCGGTGAGCTGCCGCAGCGGCCGGACGAGGAGCCACGAGGCGACCAGCGCCAGGAGCGCCGTCCCCAGCGACAGCCCGGTCGCCGCCAAGAGCGCATGCCGGGCATAGGCCCGGATCGGGGCATAGGCTTCTTCGACGTCCATCTCCGCAATCACGCCCCAGCGAATCGAATCGAGGTCGAGCGGGCCGTAGGAAGAGAGCACGGGGACGCCGCGGTAGTCGTCGATGATCGCCAAGCCCTCACGGCCGCGGATCGCTTCCTCGGCAGCCGGGGTGCGCACCGGCAGTTGATTGATCACATTTCCCTGCCGCTCGATCTGGTCGACGGTCGTCGACGGCAGCGACGAACGACGCAGGGAGGCAATAAACTTCTCCCGGTCTTCGACCATGAATCGGCTCCGGCTCCGCATCATCAGATCGGGCCCGACGAGATAGCACTCGCCCGTCTTCCCCATCCCCTCCCGTTCCCACTCGTATCGCCCCGTGGTGATGCGGACGATCCGGTCGACCGGAAATTCGAGAGCAAGGATCCCGATCATCTCCGGGCCATTGAAGATCGGCGAGAGGACAAACCCCACCGGCAACCCCGCATCGGGCACATAGGCTTCAATGTCGGCAACCCGATAGGCGTCCTTGTCACGCGCGTGGGAGAGCGCTTCGGCAGCCCGGGCGAGATTCGTCCCGGCGTACGGCCCGGTCCTCAGATTCGTGGCGTAGTCGGGGCGCTTTCTCAGCGAATAGACGATCTCGAGGGTGTCGTCGTCGATGAGGAGAATGTCCTCGTAGCCGAACAGCGACGCGGCCCGGGCCATCCGATCGCGGACGGCCTGATGAACGATTCCGTATTCCGAATCGTCGGCGTCCGCGGGGGGCGAGGCCCGGTCCCCACCGGCCTCGGCACGAGCTTGCTCGGGGAGGAGGTAATGGTATTGGAGGTAGCGCTGACGGGGCTCGGCCGGCAGATACTGCTCGACCATCGGCGCGCCGCCGAGATGGGACTTGAGCTCGGGGATGAACTCCTCGTCGTACCAAGCCCGCAGCGCCTCCTCCTGTTCCGGCTCCAGGGAGACGCTTTCCAGGCCGGCAAAGCCGCGGCGGAAGCCCGCCATCCCGTCGGTGGCCATCCGCCCGTCGGAGATCGAGAGGACCTGGTCGCGGAGTCCCTTGAGCATGTCGACCAGCGCCGTTGTCTTCGAATGCCGGACGCTTTGCAACTGCTGCTGAACGGCGTACGTGATCGTGTCGCGGGCCGACCGGTAGCCGATCCAACCGATCGCCAGGATCGATCCGAGGCTGACGGCGAGCAGGAGCAAGATCAGCCGCGACTGGACGGCCAGCCGTTCGAGGCCGAGCATGCGGGGCTCCGGGAAAAGGCAGGGGGGGACGGGAGGAGAGAAAAGGGAATATTTGCCGACAATACCCTCTCCCCCCCGCGACGGCAAACCGGTTCCCTCCCACGGAATCAGCGCCCGGGAGACTCACGAATCCTCCCGGCGCCAGAGGCCACCGCGGATCCGCTGCGATGAAGCCTTCAGGGGAGGATGCGCATTCCCACGGCCGTATTGACGTCGAGCATGCTGCGACGGTAGCGCACGAGCGCCTCGCGATGACTCTGGGAGATGGCAGCCGCCTCCTCGAAGTGCTCCTGGAGATCATCGATCGTGATCTCCCCCGCCTCGAAGTCCGCCTGGGCCTCGCGGAGCCGCGCATCCGATTGGGGGAGAAGCACCGCCTCGATCCGCTCCAAAGCGCGCTTTGCGTAGTGGTATTCCCGGTCCGCCAGCCTCACCTCCGAGGCGACGCGCCGTTCCATCGATTCCAGTTCCGTGCGCGTCTGGGTGACGTTGCTCTGGGCGCGGGCAATGTTTCCCTGGTTGCGGTTGAAGACCGGCAGGGAGAAGGTCAGCCCCACCGCCCACGATCGGGAGTCGGGCCGCTGGATGGGGCCATTGTCCTGGACCGTGATCGGGTCGTAGAAAAGATAGACATCGTCGATCCGGTTGGCGCGCTGGAGATTGACCTCCGCCCGGGCTCGGTCGACGCCGAGCCGAACGGCGCGGACGTCGGGGCGGCATCCGCTCGCCAGCCGAACCATCTCGTCGAGCGGCGGGGGCTCCGGGGCGACTGGCCGCAGCCCGCCGCGGGGGATGAGATCGACCGTCTGCCCCGGCGACACCCCCAGCAGCAATCCGAGCGTCTCCTGGGCATCCTCGAAGGCCTCGTCCGCATCGAGCGCCGTGAGCTTCGCCTTCTCGAGCGCGAAGCCGAGCTCGCGGATCAGCTCGGCGGCCTTGCGGCGACCGGCCACGTCGGAGGCCGGCAGCGCTGCCGCCTCGCTGGCCTCCTCCGCGCGGAGCGACTCGGCCCGACGGACCGCGG
>CALQRA010000014.1 GCA_943332855.1 Candidatus Kuenenia stuttgartensis | reverse complement strand
CTCGAGCGGGGCTGTACGGTGAGTGGCTGCACGGTCCATCTCGTCGACGACCAGTACGATCACGGCCGGATCCTCCTGCAGGCGACCGTCCCCGTCCTCCCCGACGACACGGTGGGGTCGCTCGCCGCCCGCGTCTTCGCCGCTGAGTGCGAAGCCCTTCCCGCTTCAATCGCCCGATTCACCCTTCCCTGAACCCCCAAGGAACCTCCCCATGGCCCGTTCCATCGGTAACTCGATCGCCGACAGCCTCCAGCTCTCGCTCAACTACGCCGATCGGCTTGTGAAGGAGCTCCCCGCCGAGCGCTTTGCCCGCTTCGCCACCGTCGGTGGCACGACGGTCGAGTCGAATCATCCCGCCTTCATCCTCGGGCACCTGTCTCTCTACGGCCCGCGGATCACGGGCCAGCTCGGGGGCAGCCCCACCCTCCCGCCGGCGTCGTTCGAGAATGTGTTTTCCAAAGACGCGACCTGCGTCGACGATCCCGCCGGCACGATCTATCCGCCGATGAGCGAGGTTGTGAAGGCCTTCCGGACCGGCTGCGAGGAGGCGATTTCGGCGCTCCGCTCAGCCACCGACGACACGATGCAGAAGGCCAACCCGGCCGAAGGGCGGATGCTCGAGCTCTTCCCCACGCTCGGGTCGATCCATGGTTTTTATGCCGGCGGCCACATGATGATGCACCTCGGGAGTTGAGCGCGTGGCGGCGGATCGAGGGGATGAAGCCCGCCTGACGGCGAGTGCCACTCACTCGGCGAGAAACGCAAGGAGGTCGCGGAGATCGGCGTCGGAAAGGCCCGCTTCGAGCCCTGCCGGCATGATCGACGTCGCCAGCGGCACGCGCTGCTCAACCCCGGCAAGCTCCACGATCGCTTCGGTGCCGTCGGCGGCGAGGATCCGCTCGCGCCGGTCGCCGTCGGTGAGGCCGACCGGCAGGCCGGTAACCACGCGGCCGTCGGCGAGGTGGAGGGCGTAGGGCTGAAACATCGGCCCGACTTCCTTCGCCGGCTGAAGGAGCGATTCGAGCACGCGCCGGCGCCCCATCCGCGTCGCAATTCCGGCCAGATCGGGCCCGATCGCCCCCCCGCGCCCGGCGTGGGCATGACACTCCCCGCAGCGGGCAAGGCGACTGCCAAAGAAGATCCGCCAGCCAGCATCGGCGTCGCCGGGGGCTTCGAGCCGAGCCTCCCAGCCGACCAGGTCAGCGGCAGCGGGCCGGCCTTGAGCAGCTGACGGTGGCGAGGTCGCCCCCAGGCGGCGGGCTGTGGCGGCTACCGTTGGATCGGGATCGGTGGAGGCCGTTTCGAGCCGGCTGGTGGCATCGGGGAGGCGGGCGAGCCCGACGAGGGCATCGGCCCGGCGGGTGCCGGGGAGCCTGGCATCGGCCGCGATCTGCGCCAGCGCCCCGACCGCCTCCGCGGTGGTGCTCGTGGCGAGCAGCCGCACCGCCTCGCGGGCCAGAAGCTCAAGCGCCGGTTCGTCGAGCGGCGGCTGGGCCGCGCGCATCGTCGCCACAGCCACAACCGCCGCGAGATTCGCATCTGACGGTGCCTGGGGCAGCATGCGCAGGGCCGCGAGGCGCACGGCGGCTGGGCGGTCGGCATCCTGCCAGATCGCCTGGAGGCGCCGCTGCGAGGCCTCCCGATCGACTTTTTCATCGTCGAGCCAGTCGAGTGCCGAAAGCAATCCTGGCATCAGCCGCGGCGCGGTGTTCCGGTCGGCCAGGAGCCGCTCGAGCGCCGGGCGCAGCGTTACGATCCGCTCGTCGGCGATCCAGCGAATGGCGAGAAACCGAACCCCGCCGTCGGCGTCGGCAAGCGCTTGCTCGAGGAGGGCCTCGCGTCCCCCCGGCACCGCGGCGCCACAGGGCTGGTCGCCCGGAGCCCGCCCGTGCCGGCTCATGTCGTCGAGCCAGCGCCGCACGAGGAGCGCCGATTCCCGCTCTCTGGGAGCGTCGCAGTCGGCAAACTCGGGGAGCGCCTTCCCCCCCGTCGCCACCATCCCCGCCACCGCCCCTTGGCGGACAAAGGGATCGGCGTCGTGGAGGCCGGCGCGGAGAGAGGCCGCGGCGGGCACCTTCTCGCTCCGTCCCTGCTCGTCGAGGCCAGCCAGCTCACGGGCCCGTTGCTCGCCGGCGGAAAGCGGTGCAAAGCCGTCGGTGCCAGTGCGCAGACTCCCCTCCTTCACCCGCAGCCGCCAGATCTGGCCGCGACCATGGACCGGATAGCTGCGGTCGACCCAGTCGGTGAAGAAGAGCGCGCCGTCGGGGGCGATCGACAGATCGACCGGCCGGAACTCCTGATCCCCCTGGACGGGAATCCTCGCGGTCGCCCGGCACGCTCCTCCATCGGGCCGGGGCTCAAACACCTCGAGCCGGTTGTGCCCCCAGCTGCTCACCCACAAGCTCCCGTCGAAGGGGACGACGTTGCACGGGGCTTCGCCGGTGCCGGCGGCCATTGGGAGCGTGCCGGGCAGCTCGCCGTCCCAGGCCTGGAGCGGATGCCTCCCGCTGCGGCCATAGCGAAACTCATAGCCATAATCACCGGTGGGAACGACATCGATCAGCCGGCAGGGGGGCCGGCCGTCTGGGTCGTTGTCAACGGTGAACAATCTCCCCTGTGGATCGATGCCGAGCCCAAAGGGATTCCAGAACCCGGTGGCGATCCGCTCGAGATGGTTTCCTTCGGCCGAGGAGCGAAAAACGGCTCCCCCCTCCCCTTCCCCCGACCAGCTCGATCCGTCATTGCCCGCGAGCTTGTAGGGGACGCCGAGGTTCTCGCCCAAGCCGATGACGAGGCGGCCATCGGCATCGAAGGCCATGCTGCCGAGGCCGTTGTGGGGATAGTCGCCGCTGGTGTCGAGCGTGAGGAGATCCTCACGGGCGTCGGCGATGTCGTCGCCATCGGTGTCCCGGATCCGGAAGACCGCCGAACGGGTGGCGACGTAGATCCACGCTTCGGCACCGGCCGGGCCGCGCCGCAGCCCCATCGTCGCCTTCGTCCCCTCGTAAAACGTCCGAAAACGATCGGCTCGGCCGTCGCCGTCGGTGTCCTCGATGAGGCGGATCCGATCGTGCGCGGGGCCGATGTAGCCCTCGGGGCGATGGTGGGTGTGCGACTCGATGACGAGCAGCCGCCCTTTATCATCATGCGTGCAGCCGGTCGGCGTGACGATGTCGGGCGCGGCCGCGAACGGCTCAAGGACATATCTCGGATCGAGAACTTCCGGGGGCGTGCCCCAGGCCGTGGCCGACGCGATCACGCCAGCGGTCACACACACGACCACCACCACTCCGGCACGTTCTCGACGACAACGCATTGCTTTCTCCACGGTTGAAACGTCTCTGGAATACCGCTCAACGCCAGACACCGGCAGGCTCTTCAGACGTCGCAGACCATCGCCGCGTGCCGGAGGGCGAGGATTGGATCATCCCAGGTGGGGAGAAACTCATGGGCGACGAAGTCGTGGTAGCCAACCGAGGAAAGCGCCCGCATCACGGCCGGGTAGTCGATCTCCTGCGTGTCGTCGAGCTCGCCCCGGCCGGGGTTGCCGGCGGTGTGGATGTGGCCGATGACGTCGGCGTGCTGACGGAGCCGGCGGATGATGTCGCCATTCATGATCGAGACGTGATAGACGTCGAAGAGGAGCTTCAAGTTGGGGGAGCCAACGCGTTTGACAAGGTCGACGCAGAAGTCGACATCGTCGCCAAAGTAGCCCGGATGCCCCTTCATCGGATGGGAGGAATCACGGGAGTTGAGATGTTCGAGGCAGAGCGTGATGCCGGCGGCCTCCGCCTGCGGCAAAACCTTCTTCCAGGCGGCGATGCAGTCGGCTGCCCCCTGCTCCTCATCCATTCCGTCAAAGCGCATCCCGGTGAACGTGATCACCTTCTTTGAGCCGACCTCCTTGGCGACCTCGATTGCCTCCGAGAGCTTGGCGACTGCTTGGTCGAAGAAGCGCGGATTGCACGGCCCCTCGGCAAAGCCGTGGCTCGAGACGAGCGAGATCTCGAGCCCGAGTTTCTTGACGTCTGGATAAAACTTCCGGTCGATCCCCTCGATCCCCTCCAGGCCGATTGCCTTGGCGTGACGGGCGAGTTCGAGGGTGTCCATCGGATTGAAACACCATCCCATCACGGTGTGGCGGATGCCGTGATGGCGGATCGTGTACGTCGGGTCGGCGGCGGCCCGCGAGGTGTCGGCGGCCGGCGCCCGGCCTCCAAGAACTCCGGCGGAAAGGAGGGCCGACGCCGCGACGAATCGGCGACGGGAGACTGGCGTGGTCATCAGGGTTTTCCTCGTTGCTTGTGAATCCAACGGCTACCGGCGGGCGCCGCCGATCTCTTCCAACAGTCGCTCGACGCGATCAAGAAATTTCTCCGGCACCCGGCGTTGATCGGCATCGGTGTCGAGCTTGCCGGCGTGGATCTTTGCGCCGTCGGCGCCACGGATTTCGATGCTGAACTTGCCCGCCGACTGGCGAATCTCGATCGTCGTGGTGCCATCCGACTCGGTGTCGATCCGCTCGTTTCCCTGCGGCGAGACCGACATCCGCGTCGTCCGCGACCGGCCTCCTCCCCCCCCTGCCCCAAACGGCTGCTTTTGCAGTTGCCGCGCCAGATCCTCCATCTGCTTTTGGAGATCACCGGGCACGTTTCCAGCGCCCGGAGCGAATCCCGGAGCGAATCCCGGAGGAAAGCCGGGCGCGAACCCGGGCGCCGGTCCGGGGGCTTCGGCCAGGGGCATCTCGTCATCGGCTGGATCGGCCTGGGGAAGGATCACTTGGATCTTCCGCTCCCGGCCGCCACGAAGGATTGTCAGCGGCACCGGGCCCGGCTTGCGGAGCTTGAGGAGCGTGGCGAGCTGATCAGCGTTGCAGACGATCTGGTCGTTGAAGCGAGTCAGGATGTCAAACCGTTTCAGCCCAGCGGCGGCGGGGCTTCCCGGTTCGACCGCGTCGACAAGGAGGCCGACCCCGTCGGGAAGATCGAGTTGCTCGCGGACGGCGGCGGGAACCGGCGCGAACGTGGTGCCAAGGCGGCGTGGACTTGCAGCCGGGCGGGCCCGGTCGGCCGGCCGGTTGTCGGCGGCGGCGTTGCGTGGCTCACCCCCCTCCTCGGCGTCATCAAAAGGCCGGCGCGGTTGGCTCTCCGCTTTGGGTGGCATCGGCTCCATCCGGGGACGGCCTGGCTTCGCCTCGCGTCGGCTCGGCGCCTCGGTGTCGTCGGCACGGGCGGCAAGCCCTGGCAGGCCGTCGCAGAGCCCCATCACGATCACGACCACAATCGACACGAGGCCAGCGAGGAGCCTCTCGGCGCGAATCGACTTCATGGAATCTCCCGTTGTCCGCAGGCAGAAGCCCAGCGACGCACCCCAGGCGTTGCTGACCCCCACCATGCTACCGCAGGCGTGGCAACGGGGCACAGGCGACCCCGCAGCCACATTGGAGGCCGAACCCTCGGTGCCATTCCTCTTGGTTGTTCCGTCGGCCGGGGCGGCAAAAGTCTCGTCGCCCCGCATCGCTTTAGACCAGTCACGCGGGCCGTTCGAAGCGGTAGGCGCGATCGGGGCGACTCGAGCGTTCGCCGACCCCGGCCTCGTCCTGTGCGCCGGCAAAGTAACCCTACGCGCAACGCACCAAACTTGACGCTGTCAGCGAGGGGTCGCCCGTGCTCCGAGAGCCGGCCTCGCCGGTGAGCGAAGGAAAGGAGGGCGAAAGCGATAGCGGCGCGGAGAGAGCGGAGGGCAAGGATGCCCGTAGCGAACTCGGCTGGGGGCACGGGCGACCCCGAAGCCACGCTTGGGCCCGAAAACCGGATGTCACAAGCCCTCCCGAAACCGCGACAGGATGCTCACCCGTCAATCGGCATCCCGCCCGCACGTAACACCGTCTCCTGGACGGCCAGATCGTGGTCGGGGGTGAACGGCGAAGCCTTCTCGCCGCGGATCATCGCCGCCATCTCGGCCGCGTCGGCGATGTAGCGGGTGAATCCGGGGAATGGCACCTCGGTGATTCCCTGGGGAAACATCCCTCGGGGGCGGTCGAGCGTGATCCGAGCAGACGGGTCATCGAGGGGCTGGATGTGAAAGGTGCCCTGCGTGCCACAGACGGTGAGGTGGCGCCGGGAAAAGCCCTCCACTTCGAGGGCGCTTGCGCGGACTGTGGCAACGGCCCGGGGGTAGTGAAGGATGGCGAGGGTGTTGTCGGCGAGCGTGTCGTCGGCGTTTGTTTGGCTGTGGCGCAGCACGCTCTCGACGCGGTCGGGCTTCCCGAGAACGGCGACGACGAGGTCGATGACGTGGCAGCCGAGTTCGAACATCATCCCGCCGTGAAAGCGGGCAAACTCCTTCCGGGCAGCCGGCTCGACCACCTTGCTCATCACGGCGCTGACTTCAAACACGTCGCCGAGCCAACCCTGGTCAAGAAACTCCCGCAGCAGCATGACCGCCGGATTGAAGCGGAACATGTAGCCCATCTGAACGACGAGGCCCTTCGTGTTGGCCTCGTCGAGGATCCTGCGATAGGCCGGCAGCGACGTGCCAGCGGGCTTGTCGAGATGGACATGCCTGCCGGCGGCGATGGCGGCGGCGGCGTGCTTGAGCGACGCATCGGGCTTCGTCTCGACGAGCACCGCATCGAGGCGGTCGACAGCGAGGAGCTCGTCGCGCGACATCCAGGGGAGCCCCTGGTAGGTCTTCTGTTTTTCGGCGGCAGCTCTCAAGCCGGCATCGGGCTCGCAGATGCCGACGACCTCCCAATCGGGGGAGTCGCGATAGACGGCGAGTTTGTTGGCATGCCCGTGGCCGACGCCGATCTGTCCGAGGCGGAGAGGGGGGCGGGGCGCGTCAGCGGCCGAATCCGGTTCAGCGGCGCTCCCGATCCTGCCGCCGAATGATGTGGCGGCAGCAAGCAGGGTAGCAACGGCACGGCGGCGATCGAGGAGGTTCATAAACATCAGCGCCAGCGGCGGAATGGTTCGTAGATTCGCAGCGTCAGGAGCGCTTCACTGGCGACGAATTGCGTCTTCACGGTGTCGTGGAGCGTGCCAGCTGCGTTCGTGACATAAATGTCGGCCGATCCCGACCCGAGCGAAAAGAACCGGTAGCCGAGATCGAGCGTGACACGGTCGCTGAAGGCATAAATGGCGCCGCCACCGGCCTGCCAGGCAAACGATGTGATCCCGGTCGTGCCGGTGACGGTCGTGCCCAGATTCTCGCCATGAAACGCACAGCGGTAGCCGCCAGCGCCAATGCCGCCGCCGACGTAGATCCCGGCCTGATCGGTGAGGTTGATGTCGCGCCAGGCGTTGGCCATCGTCGACCAACCGTTGCGGGCGTGGAGCGAGGTGACGCCGGCGACGGGGTCGATCTCGGTGAATTGCATCCGCTCCCGACTGCGGGCCTCAAACTCGGTGCGCCAGAAGCCGTACGGCCGCTCGAACGCCCAGCCGGCGGCGCCGCCACCGGTGAGGAGCGTCTGATTGAGAATCGCGTTGCTGCTCGGGAGATCGGGCTGCGAGAGCGTGGCGAAGGATCCCCCGACGATCCCGGAAAGATAGAACTGCGGGCCGGTGGCGGATTCCCCCAGGTCGAGCAAAGCCTGGGGATCAAAAAACGAATCCCCGTCAACGCTCCCTGACTCACCTGATTCGCCTGACTCAGGGCATCCGTCGAGCCCGGAGAGATCGATCGCCGTGCAGGAGACATCCCCCGCCGAAGCCAATCGTTCAGCGGTAACGGCCACAACCA
Source organism: Candidatus Kuenenia stuttgartensis (assembly GCA_943332855.1). Taxonomy (GTDB): domain Bacteria; phylum Planctomycetota; class Planctomycetia; order Pirellulales; family UBA1268; genus QWOP01. The sequence goes on along the minus strand of CALQRA010000014.1, from coordinate 34,452 downwards.
AGACGAGAAGGAGTGTCCGCATCATGGCCCCTCTTGAGAATGATTCGCTTCCATTCTCAATCGCTATCGGCACCGCACATGCCGCACAAACCGCTTTGAAGGCACCCCTGCAACACTCCCCCTGATCGTTAGACCCGAAGCGGAGAATCCCCAGGGGCCGACGCGGTGCCGGCCCGCAGCGTCGCCGCATTCCCCCCAGGCTCGCGGACCTCGCCCCCCACCTCAGCGGACGAGTCGGTCGGTCCCGTTATGGAAGGAGGCGATCCGTCGGGCATCAGACGTCAGATAGAGCGTGCGGCCTCCGGCACCGATGAGGACGCGGGGGCTCCCTCCTACCGGCCCCTTCGGAGTGAGGAAGAGCGTCGTGCCGATCTCGAGGAAGGCCTTCTGGGTTGGGTCGAGGATCAACGCCACTCGCTTTTCAAACGTCAGGGCGGTGTCGAGCCAGACAGCGCGGAGTCGCTCGAGCGCCGTGTAGTCGGCATCGTACGCGGTCTTGCCGTCGAGGATCAGATCGTCCCCCTTGTTCCCGATCAGCGTGTTGAGGCCGTTGCCGCCGATGAGGATCGTCCGGCCGCTCCCCGCCTGGATGAGATTGTTCTTCAGATGCGTGACGAGCACGCCCCCCCTGTCGGTGCCGTAGACGGTGTCGCCACCGACAGCACTGCCGATAAAATTGTCGATGTTCGTGACCTTCCCGCCGACGAGCGACACGACGCCGGTGTCGAGACGGGCCTTCACGGACTTTGCCTGCGGGGAGTAATCGAGCCAGTTCACACCGTCGCCGCCGTCGATGTTGCCGCTCACCGAGGCCGTCGGCGAATTGAAGAGGAAGACGTTGCGGCCCAAGCCGCCGACGAGATTCCGAACGCCCGAGAAGACGAGAGCCAGCCCCTGCATTCCACCACGATCGGGCCCGGTCAGATTCCACACCATCCCCGCATCGGGGCCAACGAGCGTGCCGTTGATGAGTTGGAGATCGTACGTCGCGTTGGCACTGAGAGTCTTCACGACCACCCGATCGCCATCGGCCGTCGCGGCGATCGTGTAGGCAAGCGGACTGCCGCTCCCCACGGGGAGCACTTGCTTGAGCGTGAAGGTGTTGGCCCCCGCTCCCATTCGGATCAGGGCGCTGTCGATCTCGTTGCGGCCCGCAGCGTTTGAAATCGTCCAGCGGATCGCAGCGGGGTTCACCATACCGGAGGACCAGCCGGAGAGGCTGCCGAAGACCCCGCCCGAGGCGGCGAGCGTATCGAGGAGCAGCGACCGTCCGGCCGTGTCGCCGCCATTGTCGAGAATCAGACGGGTGCGGCCGCGGACGTTGCCGATACTGAGCGCCCCACCGATCCCCGCCAGCACACTCCCGGCAGCCACCGGTGCGGTGCTCCCGACGGTGACCAGATCGCCGCTGCCGCCGGCTCCGGTCGAGAGCCGCGTCGAGCTCCCCTCGAGCGTGCTGCGGACGGCGTACGTGCTCGCGGCCGTGCTCCCGCGGACGAGGATGCCGTCGTCGAGAGCGCCGTTTGTGAAGACGCCCCCGGTGGCCTTATAGCTGATCGCCGCCGTCCCGCCCGACAGGCCGGTGATGGCTGACGCCGTGAATACCACCTCCCCGGCCAGGGTCGACTTTGAGTCGTCGACGATCAGCCGGTTGTCCGTGCCGCTACCGGCGTCGATCGACACGGCTCCGGCGATCCCGGCGGTGATACGATTGTTACCGAGCGTGAAGGTGTCGTTTCCGCTTCCGCCGGAGATCGTCGTTGCCGCAATCGCGGCCGTGCCGAGCACGGTGAACATGTCATCGCTGCCGCCCAGGCCCACGTTCAGGGCCTCGACCGTGCCGTAGACGATTCTGCCGGCCATCCCCAGGCCCGTCAGCTCCGCGGAGGTGAGCGTGCCGGTGTTGGCAAGCGTGTCGCCGGTGTCGTCGACGCTGAGCGTGTCGGTGCCTCCCTGGCCGTTGAACGTGAGCGTCGCGGCGATCGCGTTGACGTTGCCGCCGGTCGCCGGAGCGAGACTCCCGACGTGGACCCGATCGGCACCGAGGCCCCCGTTCACCGTCGTCGTGGCACTGATCGACCGCACGTTCACGACGTCGGCATCGGCGCCGGTGTCAATCGTGGTCGCCGCCCCGGTCGAAAGGACATTAACCGTGTCCTTGCCGGCATTCGTGTTCACGGTCGTCGTGCCAGCAACCGTCTCGAGCGTGACGGTGTCGGCACCGCCGTTTGCATTCAGCTCCGTCGAGCCGGCGTGCGTGCTCTTCACGGTCAACGTGTCGTCGCCGCTGCCGAGGCCGATCTTGAGGGCTTCGAGCGTGCCGTAGACGATCTTGCCAGCCATCCCCAGGCCCGCCAGCTCTGTGGCCGAAAGCTTGCCTGTGTTGGCAAGCGTGTCGCCGGTGTCGTCGACGCTGAGCGTGTCGCTCCCCCCTTGGCCATTGATCGTGAGCACTGCGGCGATCCCGTTGACGTTGCCACCACTGCTCGGGGCAGTGCTCCCAACGTTGATCGTGTCGGCACCGGTGCCGGCGTTCACCGTCGTCGGGCCCGCCGTCGAGAGGACGTTGATCGTGTCCGCACCAGCATTGGAGTTCAGCTCCGTCAATCCGCCATGTGTGCTGGCAATCGCGAATGTGTCGCTGCCGCTGCCCAAGCCGATCTTGAGAGCCTCGAGCGTGCCGTAGACGATCTTCCCGGCCATCCCCAGGCCCGCCAGCTCCGTGGCCGAAAGCGTGCCGTTGTTGGCAAGAGTGTCGCCGGTGTCGTCCACATTGAGCGTGTCGGTGCCCCCCTGGCCGTTGATCGTGAGGAGCCCGCCGATCGCATTGACATTGCCAACGGTCGCCGGAGCGAGGCTCCCCACGTTGATCGTGTCGGCACCGGTACCGGCGTTCACCGTCGTCGGGCCGGCGATTGAGAGGACGTTGATCGTGTCAGATTCGGAGCCGGTATCGATCGACGTCTCGGCGCCGGTCGAGAGGACATTGACTGTGTCCTTGCCGGCGTTCGTGTTGATCTTCGTCACGCCGCCGGTGGAGGCGACATTGACCGTGTCATCGCCAGCATTCGTCGCCAGCGTCGTCACCGCCCCGACAGGCGTGCTCTCGACATTAAACGTGTCGTTGCCCGAGCCGAGGCCGATCCCGAAAGCCTCGAGGCTCTGGTAACTGATTCCGCCGGCCATCCCCAGGCCAGTCAGTGTCGACGCGGTGAGGAGACCGGTGTTGTTGGTCGTGTCGCCGGTGTCGTCGATGTTCAGGGCGTCGGACCCCGTGCCACCATCGAGCACAAGAGCCCCGGCCACGCCGTCGACAACGCCGCCGATCACCGGGGAAAGGCTCCCCACGTTGATCGTGTCGGCATCAGCACCGGTGTTCACCGTCGTCCTGGCGATGATCGCCCGAATGTTGACCGTGTCGGATTCGGTGCCGGTGTCGATCGCGGTCTCTGCCCCGGTCGAGAGGACATTGACCGTGTCCTTGCCGGCATTCGTGTTGATCTTCGTCACGCCGCCGGTCGAGGCGACATTGACCGTGTCATCGCCAGCATTCGTCGCCAGCGTCGTCACCGCCCCAGCCGGCGTGCTCGCCACCGTGAAGGTGTCGCTCCCGGAGCCGAGCCCGATCCCGAAGGTTTCGAGGCTCTGGTAGCTGATCCCGCCAGCCATCCCCAAGCCAGTCAGTGTCGACGCAGTGAGGCGTCCGATGTTGCTGGTCGTGTCACCCGTGTCGTCGATGTTCAGGGCGTCGGACCCCGTGCCACCGTCGAGCACAAGTGCTCCGGCCACTCCGTCGACAACGCCGCCGATGATGGCCGGAGCGAGGCTCCCTACGTTGATCGTGTCGTCGCCGGCACCGGTGTTGACGGTCGTGGCTGCGATGATCGCCCGGATGTTGATCGTGTCGGCATCGGCACCGGTGTCGATCGCGGTCTCGGCCCCGGTCGAGAGGACATTGACCGTGTCCTTGCCGGCGTTCGTGTTGATCTTCGTCACGCCGCCGGTGGAGACGACGTTGAGCGTGTCGTCGCCCGCATTGGTCGCGAGCGTTGTCACCGCTCCGGCGGGCGTGCTTTCCACCGTGAAGGTGTCATGGCCCGAACCGAGCCCGATCCCGAAGGTTTCGAGGCTCTGATAGGTGATCCCGCCAGCCATCCCCAGGCCAGTCAGTGTCGACGCGGTGAGCGTGCCGGGGTTGTTGGTCGTGTCGCCAGTGTCGTCAATGTTCAGGGCGTCGGACCCCGTGCCACCGTCGAGCACAAGTGCTCCGGCCACGCCGTCGACAAGGCCGCCGAATGCCGGAGCGAGGCTCCCCACGTTAATCGTGTCGGCACCGGTACCGGCGTTCACCGTCGTCGCGGCGCCGATCGCCCGGATGTTGACCGTGTCGGATTCGGAGCCGGTGTCGATCGCGGTCTCGGCGCCGGTCGAGAGGACATTGACCGTGTCCTTGCCGGCATTCGTGTTGATCTTCGTCACGCCGCCGGTGGAGGCGACATTGACCGTGTCATCGCCAGCATTCGTCGCCAGCGTCGTCACCGCCCCGACAGGCGTGCTCTCGACATTCAACGTGTCGTTGCCCGAGCCGAGGCCGATCCCGAAAGCCTCGAGGCTCTGGTAACTGATTCCGCCTGCCATCCCCAGGCCAGTCACTGTCGACGCAGTGAGGAGACCGGTGTTGTTAGTCGCGTCGCCGGTGTCGTCGATGTTCAGGGCGTCGGCACCCGCGCCGCCGTCGAGCACAAGTGCCCCGGCCACGCCGTCGACGATGCCGCCGAGCGCCGGAGCGAGGCTGCCGACGCTTATCGTGTCGGCATCGGCACCGGTATTCACGGTCGTCGTGGCGATGATCGCCCGAATGTTAACCGTGTCGGATTCGGAGCCGGTGTCGATCGCGGTCTCTGCCCCGGTCGAGAGGATGTTGACGGTGTCCTTGCCGGCATTCGTGTTGATCTTCGTCACGCCACCGGTCGAGACGATGGTCACCGTGTCTTCGCCCGCGTTCGTATCGAGCGTCGTGACGGCACCAGCCGGCGTGCTCGCCACCGTGAAGGTGTCGCTCCCGGAGCCGAGCCCGATCCCGAAGGTTTCGAGGCTCTGGTAGCTGATCCCGCCAGCCATCCCCAGGCCTGTCAACGTCGATGCGGTGAGGCGTCCGGTGTTGTTGGTCGTGTCACCCGTGTCGTCGATGTTCAGGGCGTCGGACCCCGTGCCACCGTCGAGCACAAGTGCTCCGGCCACTCCGTCGACAACGCCGCCGAGCGCCGGAGCGAGGCTCCCCACGTTGATCGTGTCGGCCCCGAAACCGGTGTTCAAAGTCGTGATGTCAGCGATTGCGGACTGCACATTGAACACGTCATCACCGGAGCCGAGACCGATCTCGAGCGTCTCCACGCCGGAATAGCCGATCCCGGACGTGATGCCCAGACCGGTGATTTCCGTGGCCGTGAGCGTGCCGAAGTTGGCAAGCGTGTCTCCGGCATCGTCGACCGTCACGGTGTCGGCACCACTTCCCCCCTGGAGCGTGAGCCGGGCCCAGATCGCGTCGACGGTGCGGCGCCCCCCCACGACCGGTGCTCCGACGATGATCGCGTCGTCACCGGAACCGGTGAATACCGTCAGCGGCGCCAAAATCGAGGGGACGTATACCGTGTCGCCACCGTCACCAGTCTCGAGCGTCGTCGAGGAGCCGGCGTGAACGGCATCGATCCGGACGTTATCCGCCGCCGATCCCGTGATCAAACCGATCCCACGTTCGAACCCGACGACCGATCGGTAGGTGATCGTCGCCGGCGCGATGCCGGCAAGCTGCATGAACGTATCGGCGCCATGGGTCACCGCAGTTTGTACGATCGACATCGGCGCCGTCGTGCCTCCGGCGTCGACGACGAGACGGTTGCTGCCGGAGCCGGCGGTGATCGACAGCGATCCCTCGACACTTCCGGTCTTCCGTTGAAGGTCCGACACAAGGATCGAGTTGTCGCCGTCACCAACGATGACATTCACGACCTTGTTGGGCGTGGCAGCGATCCGCACGGTGTTGTCACCGCCGCCGAGATGGACGTCATAGGACTCGAACGAATCCGCGTCGGCATGGATGCCCCCGGCGCTCGCGCCGGTCAGGCTTAACACCTGGAACGAGTCCTGCGTCGAGACGGTCTGGAGAACCGAAGCGCCGTTTCTCGCGAACGCGATCGAGGTCGATACCACCCCCGGGCTGGCCGTGAAGGCGTACCGATCCTGATACGTCTTCAGCTCGGCGCTCAAGCTGCTCGTGCCGTCGAGCTCCGTCACCGTAGTGGCCGCCCGGTCGGGCGTGCGCGTGAGCACCGCGAGCGTGATCGCGCTCAATTCACCGAGCAGGGCGTGTTGCTTGGACAGCGTCTGCTGGAGCACGTCGATCCGGGCAGCATTGCTCGCCAGTGCTGCATCGACGACGGCGAGACGACCACGGAGCGACACGACATCCCGGTCGAGCTGATCGATCTGCACCTTGGCGTCGTTCTTGGCCACGAGAGCACTGGTGTACTCGCTGTCGGCGACTTTCTTTGCGACAAATGCCCGCTGATAGGCGAGATCCCTCGTGTAATCGACCTGGAAGAATCGGGAGTACCAGAGGAAAAACTGCTGGATCTGGTAGCGCGGGCTGTTGCGGAATTGCGCATCGATCTGATTGAAAGCGTCGGCTGTCGATAACTTCCTGGCCAGGAAGAAGTTCAGCGCCTCGTCGTTGCTCCTGGCGACGTCTGCCATCTTGGCCTGATCGGCGACGAGCGAGGCCAATTGCGCCGTGTACTGGGCCTTGAGCGCGATGCTCTCGTTTTGCCCGGTGAGCGTCCGGTATTCGGCGAGATTGTCGAGATAACTCTGCTTGAAGGCGTTGAAGTCGAAGTTCGCGGTCGCGTTGTCCTTGAAGATCTCGAACAACTTCATGCCGCGGTTGACATCACGGAGACGGTCGAAATACAGACTGCGGTAGTCGACGAGCGTGCGGACCAGGTCGTTGGCTGCCGTGAAGACAGTGATTGCACGGGCGAACCCGGCATCGCTGAACAGGCCGACGGCATCGGCGAACGTCGGCGCCGCCAGCGTCCTATAGGCGGAGGCTGCGGTGAACGCGGCACCGTCGAGAATCGTGTCGAACAGTCTTCCCGCGGCGGCAATCTTTACCAACTGGCCGTCGAACGAGGCATCGGCGGCCACATTGAGTCGCTCGAGGCCGACCGAGCGGGCGATCTCGTCCGTCGAAACGACGTTGGGACCGCCGAGGTACGAGCGGAGGGCATCGATGGCGGGCTGGATGTCGGCAAGCGCCGCCTTCGTATCGACCGCGGTCTGCACACGGCCGAGCACAGCCCGGGTAGCGTCGATCTTGGCGGTCGTCGGCGCCGCGGCGGCATCGACCGCCGTCCGGAACGCGGCGACGGCGGTCGCGATGCAAGCGGCCGACGCCATCGTCTGCGCGGCGGCGGCGGCAGGATCGGTCCCGCCGGCGATCACGTCGGCGAAATCGGTTAGCTCCGCAACGGTGAGGGAATTCCGAAGGAGTGCCTCCGCACCGTCGGTGCGGGTCACGAGATCGGCGAGGGTGTCATTGATCGCGTCCTGGCGGGTGACTACCGCCTGGATGGACGCGATGACCGCCTTCCACAAGTCAGGCAAGGCCGGCTGCACCGCGAGATTGGGGTCGGCGACCAGATCCTGAGCCGTCACGGCATTGCCACGGTGCGTCACGTTGTTGGCGAGCAGGTAGGCATCGAGCCGGGCGGCATCGACGCTCGCGGCCGTCGCCGCCCCCGCGGCATCGGCCGAATCCTTCCGGGCGGCGGCGCAGGCCAGGAGCAGATCCCCGTAGTCGGTCAGCTGCGCCGAGATCTCGGCGAAGAAGTCGGCGGTCTTGCTGACGACAAGCCGGTCGACGGCCGCCAGGAAGGCCGCGCGGATCGCGACGAGCGCGGCATCGATCTCACCGACAGCGCTGTTCGCGGCCCGCACGGCGACGAATCTCAGATAGGCTGCGTCGATGTCGCTCCCGAGCCGGGCATAGTCCATCGCCGTCGTCCGCATCTGCTCGCCGATCAGCCGGCTCTCGTCCGTCGTGACCGACTGCAGATTAAGGACGTTGGTGAGCTTGTTCACGCGGGCGTAATCGAGGTCGTGTTGCACCGTCTGGCGGTCGACCACGACATTCTTGTTCGCCTGCTCGTTCTCCGCGCGGATCGTGACCGAATCGGTGCCGGCGCCGCCGAAGAGGAAGAGGTTGTCGCCGATCCCAGCGACGGAACCCGCGCCAACGGAGAATGTGTCGTCGCCGGCATTTCCGTAGACGAACGTCGGCCCCCCCGTGGCAAGAATCGAGAAGGCGTCGGATGCCGCTCCGCCCTGCACGACCATCTTGCCAGTGAAGTAACCGTTGGCGAGCGTGAGCTGATTCGCACGCGTGGCCGGCAACTGCAGGTCGATCTCGTCCATCCCCTGGAGATGGACGTAGACGGGCTGCCCGGCGGCACCGACGGTTTCTGAATCGACGGCCGTGGACGTGGCCGTCTTCAGGTAACCGGCACCGATCGACACCGGCACCGGCGCTGCCGTGACGAGCGTGATGCCGATGAGGTTCCGGTAGGTGACATTGTTCTTGACGAGCGTCTCGTAGGTCCCCTTCCAGGCGAGCGTGCGACCGGCGGTGTCGGTGATCGACGTGATGTCGCGGTAGGGATCGGTTCTGCTCGGATCGGGGTTGGGGTTCGCAATGTCGGCGACCGTGTAGCCGGTGCCGGCGAGGAAATCCTGGAGTTGCCTGATTGCCGTAACCGGTTGCTGCTTGTTGTCGAGCGTGTTCTGGAAGCCAAGATACGCGACGCTAGCGGGAATCGTGACCGTCTCGGTCGAGGCACCGGCGAGGCCCTGGAGCCGCGCCACCAGTCCGTCGTCGCCGTATCGGGCGTTGTAGGCGATCGTATTGATCAGCAGCGCATTGGCGGCATCGCCCAGCTGTGCTCGGGCGCTCCCGGACACCACCGACGTCTGCGCAAGGAGGTCGGTCGGCTGGTTCACCGGCGGGATGGACTGCGGGAACAGGGCGCTGCCGTTGTTCGTCTCGAGCTTCCACCGGACCAAGGACTTGTCCTTGAGGATCAGATCGGTCCCCCCCGTCGTGTGGTCGATGACGACGGTGTCGTGGATTCCGGTCGGATCCTGGACCAGCACCGGGCTGTGGATCCCGGAGAGCGCGTCGGCCGCCGGCACGGTGATCTCGTTGGTCGTCGCGGGTGTCGTCACGTCGAAGGGCACGGCGCGCGGGACCTTGTTGACCAGCTGGATTCCCCGTCCCCCCGAAAGGAGAGCCACTTTCCCGGGCTCGTAGCCATTGACGCCGGCGAACCGGGTCGCCTTGTACGACGGGTAGGAGAGACTCACTTGGCGGGATGGCCCGCCGAAGGTCACCGTGTCGCTGCCGGTTCCGGTATTGATGACCAGATCAGCGAGGGGACCGAGATCGACGCCCTGCACGTAGACCCGATCGTCACCGGGGCCGGTGATCAACTGGATCCGCTGGACGTTGACGATCGATTCGAGCTTCACCCCGGCCCCGTAGATCCGCTGGACGGTGCGGCCGTTGACCACCTCGGCGTAGAGGTAGAAGGTGTCGCTGAGCACGGTGCCGACGAGGACGACCGAATTGAACCCGGTGCCGCCGTCGATGCGGATGTCGGCGTTGGCGACATAGGCGAGCGAATCGATGTCGGCTTCGCGGGCGGTGCTCGCTGTCTGCGTGGGGTCGCTCCCCGCGCCGGTCTTCCCGCTGACGGTGGAGACGCCACTGGCCACCTTCTGGACGGCAGCCGAGGCATCGAGCGTGAGGAGCGCCTTGATGAAGAACGTGTCGTCGCCGTTGTCGCCGAAGAGCGAGATGTCGGCGACGGTCTGGCTGACCTCGAAGTAGTCGTCGCCGGCGCCGCCGAAGAACGAGGCCGGGAACGACGTGCCGCGGGTGATCTCCGTCACCACGCTCACGTCCTGACCGTCGACGAGGACATCTTCCGTGCCGAGAATCGACCCGATGAAGAACGAGTCGTCGCCACCGAGGCCGTAGATGTTGAACGACTTGGCCGTGTCGTCGCTGACGAAGGTGTCGTTCTTGTCGCCACCGCGGACGACGACCGTCTCGACGGTGGAGTAGTTGAGGATCTCGAAGCCATCGGTGGAGGCCAGCACCGGCGACTTCGCTGCCTGGAATACGGTGGTCGATTCCGTCAGCGACGCCACACTGCGGGGATTGAACGTCGACGAATCGGCCGCCTGCCGGGCGATGATCAGGCCAGCCCCCTGTCGGCCATAGGCTCCCCAACGATCCTTGGAGAACTCGCGATCGGGATCCTCGCTCTGCCGGTAGACGGTGTCGAGTTGGATGACGTTGGCCTGATCGGCGAGCCCGCGGTAGTCGAGCGCGTCGATGCCGCTCGTGCCCGTATCGGCGATCTGGATGAAGGACACGCCCGACGCCACCGCGGCGCGGCGCCTGACGAGGTACTGGTCGCCCCCCTCTCCGCCGTCGAGGACGAGGGTGCGGTCGCCCGTGCCACCGAAGCCCCCTTGGCTTTCGATCCTGTCGCTGCCCGAGCCGGAGGAGATTGTCGTGACGCCCGCCGCGATGCTTTCGATCGTGATCGCATCGGCGCCTGATCCGGTGCGCACCGCCAAAGACTGGAAATCCGAGTAATCGATGCCGGCGTCGGCCGTGAGACCGCTGACCCTCGTCGCCGTCACGATGACCGTCCCGGCCGCCGTGAGCCCCCCCGCGTCGAGGATCAGGGAGTCGCGGCCGGTGTTCCCGGCGAGCACGAGCCGGCCACGAATGGCCGAGAGCGTGCCCTTGTCGTCGCTGGTGGAAGAGGTGTCGCTGCCGACGGCGACAGTATCGTCGCCGAAACCAGTGTCGAGCGTCGTCGTGAGCGCCGAGCTCCCCTCCACGACGATGCTGTTTCCACCGCTTCCAAGCTGGATATCGAGCGTGTCCAGACGGGCGTAATCGAAGCGGCCGCGGGACCCGAAGATCCCGGAAAGCGAACTCGCCGTGAGGACGCCCGCCTTCGACCGCACTGTGGCCGTGTCATCGAGCGTGTCATCGAGCGTGACAGCGGTCGTTCCACCGGCCGTACCGCCCCGCACCGCAAGCGCCCCCCGGATCGAGTCGAGCGATCGATCGCTGCCCACCGAAACAAGCGCCCCCCGGATGCCGTCGAGCGATCGGTCGCTTCCCACCGAAACAAGCGCCGATCCGACGCCCGACGCGCCGGCACCGACGTTCACGTCGGTGGATCCCGAGATCGACCGCACCGTGATCGTGTCGGTGCCGCTGCCGGTGTTGACGACGACCGAACCGGCGATCGTGCCCCGGATGTCGAGGGTGTTCTTGAAGGCCGCCGTCGCGATGCGGATCGATTCCAGGCCCGTGAAAGCGACGGTGGCGGCAAGATGGAGCCCCTCGAGCGTGCTCTGATCGAGCATGAGGTTCGCGGGGCCACCGGTCGTGCTGACCGACAGCGTGTCGACCCCCACGGTGTCGGCGACGGTGCGGAACATCTGGAACGTGCGCGAGGCGACGTCGAGCCGCTGCCGATAGACCTCGATCGTCGCCCGGCGGTTGGCGGCCGGGTCGTATTTGGCCGTGCCCGGAGATGTGCCGTTGTCGCGGACCTCCGGCACGGGGGGGGCGTTGACCGCCCAGGTGTCGAGGCCCGTGTCGTCGTAGGAGACGAGGGCCGCGGCGTTGGAGTCGGTGAGGGCCATCAGCTTGTTGGGTGACTGAATCTCCGACTTGCGACCCAGGAAGTCGTAGAACAACGGCACGGCATACCCCGAGACGTTGGCATTGTCGATCACCACCGACGGGCGCGCGACGCTCGTCGTGAGGTTGCCGGAGGCATCTCTGTAGAGGCGGACGGCACGCCCGGACGTGTTGGCGTTGTCGATGACGATATTCTGCCTGTTTCCCACCGACTCGAGCGTCCGGTTGCCGTGGGCGTCGAGGTAGACCAGGTCGTTGGTGACGAGGATCGCCTGCCGGACTCCCAGGGCGGCATTGGTCGTGGCGTTGCCAGCGGCATCGATGAAGAGCGGGTTCGCCGCCCCGTCGTTGCGCTGGATCCCCCGCCGCCAATCGGGTGTGCCGGTGACGGCGGTGGTGAGATTGCCGTTGGCGTCGAGGTAGAGCGGTTGATCCTGAAAGCTTAGCGTGCCGAGGCACATCGCCGATTGGAGATCGGGGTCGTTGACCCGCTCGGTCGTGTACTCCCACTGTCCGACGCTGTTCTTGCGGAGATAGAGAGGCACCGAGATCGCGTTGTTGGGGCTGGTCACGACCGAGCCGTCGGTCTCGATCGACGTCGTCGAGATGCCGCGAGTCGGGAGGCTGTAGTATCCGTACTCCTGATAGCCGCGGTCCTGGTAGCCGCGGTCGGCCACGGGCACGGCCACCTGCTTGTTGCCATTGGTGTCGAACTGGATTGGCAACATGTTGGCGGCGGGGATGCCGGAGGCCGTCTTCAGTTGCTCGGCGGTGACGAGCGTCCCGCCGCTCCAATTCGAGATCGCGCTGGATCGCGAATAGAACGGCATCAGCGTCTCGGTGTCCTGGAGCACCTGGAGGGCCTGGACGCCGGTGTTGGTGGTCGTCAACCGGCCGAGCCGGTCGACGAACAGGGGCCTGGAGATCCCGCTCGAGTTGGTCAGGTCGATCGCGAACAACGGCTTGCCCGAGTCGACAAGCGAGAGGTTGCCCTGGAGATCCTCGTAGAGCTGGCCATTTGAGAGATTTTGGCTGCTGACGACGATCGCGCCGCCGGCCCCCGCGGAGCCGCGCATCGGGTAGCCGAGGAGCTGGAAGCCCTGCTCGACGTAGCCGCGGGCCTGGACGCCGCGCCGCTGGATCGGATCCTTGACGGGCAATCCGGTGATCCCGGTGAGGTCGAGCGCCTCGAGATCGAGATACCGATTCACCGTGGCCGCGGTGCCGATCAGGTCGCGGAGGGCCGAGGCGATCGACACGAGCGTGTCGTTGGCACCGGCGGTGACCTGGTAGGGCACGCCGCCGAGCGTCACCGACCAGACACTGCCGGCCACGACGGGCCCGGCCAGTTGGAATTGCGTCACGGCAGAATCAAACGTGCCGGTGAACTCCGCGGCGGTGTCGAAGCCCTGCACCACGCGTGCCGTAAACGACTTCGCCCGCGAGATGACAAGCAGGCCGTCGACATTCGCATCGACGTCGATCGAGTATCCGCCGCTCCCCTGCGTCACCCGTCCCTTGAGTGACCGGGCCACCGCCGTGAGCGTGGTGTCGTTGGCAACCGACGTGTATTGGTAATCGACGCCGTCGAGGCTCAGCGTCCACTGCTGTCCGGCGGACACCAGCCCCTTGAGCGACACCTCCACGCGCGTCCAGAAGAGGTCGAGGGGCGCTGGCAGGATCTGGATGTTGCCGGAGGTCGCCAGTGCATTGAACGTGCCCCGGACGGCCAGATGGGCCGTCCGCGCGGCCGACAGGAGCTTCTCCTTGTACTGCGCCACCGGGTTGACGACGGTGCTGCCGGCAGTGCCCGTGACGACCGACGGCACGGCCGCGATCACGGCGTCGTGGAACGATGCCACGTAGTTGAGTCCGACGGTCTGCTCGTAGATCTCCCCATTGCCGTCGAACATGAGCTGCGCGAGGAGATTCGCCGCAAGCGACTCGTTGGCATTGATGACGACCCGGTCGCTCCCCGCGCCGCCGAGGATCGTCGTAACCCCCGGTAGGGCAGTGACGGTGACGGTATCGTCCCCGTCCCCGAGCGAGATGCGGGTGGTGAGGGAGTGGGACTCGATCGGGCCGGCATCGATGGTGACCTGGTCGGCCCCATCGCTGAGGAGGAGGTCGAATTCACGGATGTTGCGGAAGAGCGCCCCGTTGAAAGCCCTGCCGGCGATCGAGGGGAGGATCCCCTGCGCGTTCGGTCCCGGCAGCCCGAGGCCGGTGAGGCTGTACCAAGACGTCGTGCTCGTTCCCTCGCTCGATGGCGTCGTGGTGTTGGAGAGCGTCCCGACCTGGCTTCCGGCCGCCTGGTCATGGACGACAAGGCGGTCGGTCTCATTGGCGGCATCGCCGCCGTCGATGCGCAGATCCCCCCTGATCCCACCGAGGCTCCGCACGGCATCGACGGAGAGAGAGAAGGCGTCGGGCGCCACGGTGATCGCCGGCGGCGTGACGATCCGAGGCTCGGGGTAGACCTCCCGGCCATATTCCACCGTCACAGCCGGCATCGTGAACTCGAACGTGACGTGCGGATCGAAGAACCACCAGCGGCCCCAGCTGAACGACCAGCGGACGGAGCTGATGGTGTCGTTGATCAGGCCGTTGAGGCCCCCCGGATACTGGACTTCGAGGTAGCGCCAATTGGCCTTGTTGAAGTCGTACCACTGGTTGACGTAGGCCCGAACGATGTTCGAGACGTAGTCGACGATGACCTCGCCGTTGACGTGGGCCTGGTTCCAGAGCCCTCGATCGCCCCAGAACGAGATGTCGCGCCAGAAGGTGACAGGCGCGGCCGTGAGCGTGTTGAACTGGATGACCGGCGGATCCTGGACCGTAAACGACGGCGGCTGGTAGGTGAAGGGAGCGGGCTGGAAGAAGAGCGCGGGGGGATCGCCGCCGAGATGGATGATGTCGTTGCCGGTTCCGCCGGCGACGCTGATCTGCAGCCCGGGAGGGGAGCCGAGCACGTAGGTGACGTCGTCGCCGCCGGCCCCGTTGACGATCAGCCGCTCGATCCCGGTGTAGGGCACGATGCGGCCGGCCCCCGCCACGAACCTGGCGGTGATGATGAACGTGTCGGCGATCGGCGTGCCGTTGATGACGACCGTGTCGATGCCGGGGCCGCCGAAGATGTTGACCGGGGCGTTTTGCAGATACTGGTAGCGGTTGTCGCCGGTCCCGCCGAAGAGCCGGGAGAGGTTGGTGATCGAGGCCGGGTCGCTGGGGTTGTTCGAGAGGACGAGGAACGTGTTGATGACGAACGTGTCGTCGTCCTCCTCGCCGAACAGGAAAAGCTCCGCCGCGTTGTGATTGACCTCGAAGCGATCGTTGCCGGTCCCGCCGTAGACGTAGGTCGCGTTTGAGACGCCGTTGGACATATGCCGGGTGTCGACCACCGGCACACCTCTCGGGTTTTCGAAGTTGGCGTTGCCCCGGTCGGGCACCTGCGGGACGCCCCCGATGTTGATCGAATCCTCGCCGCTGCCGGTGGAGATGATCGTCTCCACGGCGGTGTCCCGGAGGTTCACGGTGTCGCCTCCGCCGAACGTGAGGACGCTCAGCCGCTGCACCCCCTGGAACACGATCCGTTCGCCGGCCGGATTGTCGCGGCGGATCAGGCTCTTGAGCTGGGCGGCGATCGTGGCGTCGGTGTCCCCCTTGATGCTCGTGTAGCTGGAACGGATGCCGTCGAGGAGGATGGTCCATGTCTTCCCGGACGAGACGGTGCCATCGGCCGAGTTATCGGCCACAATCTTGAACGAGGCGGTGTTGCCCAAAAACTGGACCGGGACTGGATTCCTGTCCTGGACGACCGCCATCTTCCCAGAAAGCGGCGTCGCGCCGGCGATCGTGACGGTGGTGAAGATGTCAGCGGCATTGGCGGGCCGATTCGGAAAGATGTCCGACGACGTCAGGCTCACAGAATACGGGAATGTCGGGTCGTCCACCGGGCCGGAAGAAACGTAGCCGACGCCGTTCCCGCCATCGACGCTGAGCGTGTCGGCCTCCGGCGTACCGAACACGTAGACCTCGTTGTAGCCGCTCGTGCCACCGCTGTCGGCGATCCGGTAGCGGGCGCCGCGCCCCCCGGCGGCGGTGCCCTTGAGCGTGATCAGGTAATACTCGTTGGTGCTCCCCGAGGCGCCGAGATTGTCGAGCGTGACCAGACCCGTCCAATCCGAGACGATCAAGGTCTGCGTTCCGACGAGGACCTTGCCCTCCTGGTCGTTGACAACCAGCGTGTTGTTGCCGTTGCCACCGAGCAGCGAGGCGGTCTGGAAGATCTCTCCATTGGTTCTCGGATCGAGGATGCTCTCGACCTCCGCCCCCGCGGCATACAGCCGGCCCCGGTCGGCCAGCTGATCGAAGATCGGTTCGGGGCCGCTGTCCTCGGCGGTGAGGATGACCGAGGTGTCGGCGTTGATGGCATCGGCGAGCCGCTTCGCAACGGCGGTCATCGTCAGCGGATCGGAGGGATAGGTGCCGGCAGCGCCGGTCGTGAGGCTAAAACTCCGCCCGTTGATCGTCACCGTCCAGGTCTGCCCGGCGACGACCTCGCCGATCAGGTGGATGTCGGTCTCCTGGTAGACGTTCGTGGTTGAGAAGTAGCTCCTCTGCGTGCTCTGGTTGCTCCCCCCACCGGTCTTGGCGACGCTGATCGTCGGGGTCGGGGCAGTCGCGCGACCGTCGCGGATCGTGAGATTCGCCTCGCGCGCCTGGGCAGCGGCATTCGCCTGGGTCTCGGCGACGATGCTCTGGCGGCCGAATGGGAGCCCGCCGTCCCCGAGCAGGGTGCCGACGATGAACGTGTCGCCGTAGAGCGACATGCCGACCGCGTCTTGCTCCTCGACGAGCGTGTTCGCTCCACCGGCGTCGTAGAAGGCGTCAACACCCGCGCCGCCGGTGACGGTGTCGTCGCCGGCGCCGCTATCGAGGACGTCGGCAAACGGCGATCCAACGAGCCTGTCGGCGCCGATGCCACCGTCGAGCGCGATGGCGATCCGGTCGACCGTCACTCCGGCGGCATTGAGGGCATCGTCGCCGAGTCCGCCGATGACGTGGAGCGTGTCGGACACGTAGATGGGGCTGCCGTCGGATGCCCGGTGCGGCGCCACGTCCGACGCGCCACGGCGGGCATTGAGGAGCGTGATCACCGGGCCGCCAGCCACGGCGACGAGCACGTCATCGCCAGCCGTCGTCACGTCGATGCGATCGTCGTCGCGGGAGTGATCGCCAAACGCGTTGACCTGACCACCGTTGACGGTGATCGTGTCGATCGCGCCGTCGTGGCCGATGTTCGGGACATCGATCTCAGTGGTGGCAAGCTCGAGGTACGACATCGTCGCCTCGACCGCCCCAGGGTCCGTGCCGGTGGCCAGGGTCACGCTGAGCGTCGCGCCTGAGGCCGTCACGGTCGCCTTCCCGCCGGCGTTGACCGCCGCCGCGAGGCGCGTGGCGATGATCTCGCGCGTGATCGTCGCCGACTCGGTCGCCGTGACCGTGACTTCGTAATCGGTGTCGCCGACGGTCAGCCGCCAAGTGCTGTCGGTCCCCGCCGGGATCGGCGCGGTGAGCGTGACGGAGGCCGAGGTATACGCACTGACGAAGATTTCGTCGGGGCTCGTCTCGATGCCGCAGTCGGCAGCGTACTCGGCGTCGGTCGACTTCACGTCCACCTGCGCCGCGTTGGCGAACACGAACGTGTTGCTGACGGTGAAGGCCCGCCCGGCTTGACCGGCGGCGAGCTTGATCGAGAAAGTCTCGCCGCTCCCCTCGGTGTCGAACACGTTGCCGCCTTCGATGGCTGCTCGCAGCCGAGTCGCGATGTCGCCGAGCGTGTCAGCCGCCAGAGCGGTGGTGCGGTAGGGAGTGCCATCGATCATGACCTGCCAGACGCTTCCCGTCGTGATGCTCCCGGAAAGCGCGACGGTCGTCTTCTGGTCGGTGCTCGAGGCGCTGTCGATGGCACCGGAAACCGTGCCGGCGACCAGCCGGGGGCTGCCGCTCGAGTTGAGCACCGGGCGGCTGACCTGCTCCTCACGGGCCCGCATCAGCGTGGAGCCGTCTTCCTGCCGCTCCGGGTAGGCGACCGTGAGCGCGCCCTGGTCGGCACCGGTGCCGTCGACGCGGATCGCACCGCTGGTCGCCGTCGCCGTAAGCGTCAGGTCGGCGTCCACCAGTGCCGCCAACCCGATCGCCACCTGGGCGAGCGTGGTGACGCCCGAGGGCACCGTGTAGGCAAACGTCTGGCCGTTGGCGGCGAGGGTCCAGACGTCCCCTTCGACCACGTTTCCACGGAGCGCGAACACCGCATGTCCGCTCTGCAAGGTCGCGGCGATCGAAATGGGCTGGTTGAGCGGGACGGTGACCTTCGTCGTACCCGAGGCCACGCCGAGGTCGATGAAGACCTTCCCGGTGAGCGACCCCTTGAGATCGTTCACCGTGACGGTGTCGGCACCGGCCCCGGCGTCGATCCGGAACGTCTCGATGTCGGTGGAGTAGAGGAAAAGACTCCCGATGGCCACGTCGACCCCCGCCGCGGGACGGGTGAGCGTCGTCGATCCCACGCTCGGCGCGACGGCCGTCACCGACGCCGCCCGGCCGACGGTCGTCACGGAGATCAGATCGGCTGCCGTCGTCGCGGTCACGACGAGGGTGTCTGTGCCGGGGTCCGCGGGCGAGTCGCTGTCACCGCCGCTGATGAACGCATCGGCGCCGTCGGTATTGCCGGCATCCCAGGTGAGCGTGTCGCTCCCCGCGCCGCCGAGGAGGTAATCGACGCCCGAGCCGCCAAGGAGGGCGTCGTCGCCGGCGTCGCCATAGAGCCAGTCCGACCCCTCCTCACCGGAGAGGCGGTCGTTGCCTCTCCCTCCCCTGATGAGATCGTTCCCCTTGCCGCCGACGAGGACGTCGTCGTCGTCGCCACCGTCGATCGAATCATTGCCATCCCCGCCATAGATGGCGTCCTTCCCGGCGTCGCCGGAAAGGATGTCGTCACCGGGGCCGCCGTAGATCCGGTCGTCGCCAGCTCCACCGGAGAGGATGTCGTTGAAATCGCTGCCGAGCAGATCGTCGTTCCCGTCATCGCCGAAGAGCCGGCGCTCGAAGCTCTTCGTGGTGTCGGTCGCCGTCACGATCAGCCGGTCGTTCCCCCTGCCGCTGTGGATGGCGACGTTCTTGGCGACGGAACCGTCGATCGTGATCTCGTCGTCGTAGTCGGTACCGACCGAGTGGATCAGCGTCACTTCGGAGGCAAGGAAGTAGTTTGTGACCCCCCGGGCATCGACCCGAATCCACGGCACCGGCGTCGCGTCGGAGTCCGACCTGGGGAGCATCACCTGCTTGACGGTGAAACGGTCCCCCGCCATCGTGCCCCCCTCGTCCTGCGGCGCGAGATCGAGCTCGAGCGTCGAGCCGCTCAGATGCGCGATCTGTGTGTTCTCGTCATCGCAGTGGTGGCTGAACTCCGCGATCACGCCCCGGAACAGGCTCTTGCGGGCCTCGAAGAGCGTGATCTTGCCACCGAACAGCGATAGTCCGACCCAGAAGTAGGCATCGAGACCGGCGACGAGATTGCCGTAGACGTCGAAGATGCATTCCGGGCCGTCCTTGAATCGGGAGAGGAGCTCATCGAGATAGATCTTTCCGTCGTAAACAGGCAAGATCGCGTAGCCCTGCGCCTTGTTGTTGTTTTTATAGATGCCGGTGTCGGGATTGGGCTCGTCATTGAGATCGAAATTGACCGTGGCCTTGATGTAACCCTCGACGCCAACCTCCACGAGCCCCCCGATGCCGATCGATGCCCCGGCAAAGATCTTGGCGGTAAGCGTCGCCTCGGGACGATCGTTCCCCGAACCCTGGATGCCATGGTCGGAGAGGTAGAAGCCATCCTTGAAGATCAGCGGGATGTCCGTGTCCTTGTAGCCGAGTTTTTTGTATTCGAAGAAGCCCCGGGTGGAGAACCCGAACGTGAAGTTGGTGGTCGCGGTCACCTCGCCGCCGAGCTTGGCGTTCAAGCCGGGGAAGATCGGGAACGACTGCTGGTAGAGGAACTGGAGATCGAGGGCCGGCAGGTCGTATTCGAAGAGGCTGACATCCTTCCCCGAGAGCAAGCCGAAGGCTGCGGCGGGATTCTGCAACAGCGGGAAGTTGAACGATCCGGGCTTGGTGCCGAAGTTCTTCGTGATGTTGTCCGCCTTGGCGTTCCCGGTGACGGTATTCGCCGTCGTCGGCGTGCCGGCGGGCACGGCGCCTGGATTCCCGGCAACCCGTGGATCGCCTCCCATCACGAACGTGCCGAACGAGATCAGGATCGGCTGGCCCGGCTTGGCTTTGGCGAAATCGTCGACCTGGTCGATGAGTTTCACGATTTCCGTGATCGCCTTCACCGCCTTCACGACCGAGGCATACTTCGACGACCCGAGGAGCGTGCCGGCGATATCGAGGAGCGTCGTCTGCTTGGCCCCGAGCTCCTTGAGGAGCACGATCTGCTTGGTGAGGATCTTCGCCAACGGCTCGATCGGCTCGGTGACCTTGTGGATCTGGTCGAGGATCGGGGCGACGAATCCGGTCAGGAATTCGCCGAGGTCGAGCTGCACGTTTTCGAACGTGATGATCGGCGACCCACCGAACGAAACCTGCGACACCCCACTGCCGAAGGTGGCGCTCGCGAACACCTGGTTGTAGTGGATGATCGTGCTGATCCCGGGGAACGCGAACGCCTTCTCGTTGCCCCCCATCGAACCGGAACTGAGCTTGAGCGTGGCAGCGAGATCGACATCGGCTTCGGCCGTCAGCGACGCGACGACCGAAAGCCTGTCGCCCTTCAAGAGCGACCAACGATTCCCACCGCTGCTCTGCACGTCGACGCTGAATTGGCCGTAGAACCCGCTCGGCCGGCCATCGAGGACGTCCGTGAGCGTTCCCTTCAAGAAGATCACGTTGGCCGTCAGCGACGCCCCCGCCGACACGGTCGCGGAGAGGTCGAGCCGCAGTTCATCGCCCGACGACGTCACGCCACTGGTGTCGAGATAGAGGCCATCGATGGGGCTCAGGCCGATGCCGAAGCCGAAGATGTAGTCGAAGCGAAGATCGATCGTGTCGTTGGGCCCGGTGCTGACGTCGAACCCGGGGATGGCCGCCGCGAAATCGATCGGAATCGAGACGACGATGTCTTCTGCCGCGGTGGGATTCTTGTCGTGCCACTCGAGGACACCGGTCCCCGGCGAGAACATCTTCTTGAGGAGGCTGTCGCCGAGCGTGACGTTGAACTGGAGGCTCGCGCCATTGATCCCGATCTGGACCTGGTCCTTGTTCGTGACCGAGACGAGCTCCTCGGCACCGGTGAGCGGGTCGTATATCGTCAGCCCCTTGGCGTCGAGGAGGGGAACTTTGAGGATGTTCAGGCCCGGCTGGCCGAACTTCTCGTAGAGCGCGGTCCTGATGCCGTCGAGGAGGAGATCCGAGACCAGCAGGTCGTTGTTGGGATCGGTGTCGTTGTTCTTGGCGATCGCGTCGGCGAGCTTGTGACCGAGGCCAGTGGCGTCGTACCGGGAGAGCGATTCCACGGGCAGGCTACCGTCCAGCACGCCGAGGAAATCGTCGCGGAGCCCGTCGACGAACTTCGCCGCATCCTTGAGCTTGTCGCCGATCATCGGCAGGGCCAGCGCGGCGAATTGGGAATCGAGCCCGCTCTTGATCCCCGAGAACATCCCGTCGAGGCTCCTGAGCATCACCTCCGGATCGTTGAAGACCGCGAAGATGTCCTTGGCGACCTTCAGGAGGCTGACCTGCGGGCCGACCACCCGGATGTCGTACTCGTTGTTGCCGCGGAAGAGGCCATTGATGTTGAGGGCGTTATCGGCGATCCCGTCGAGGTTGCGATCGCCGTCAAATCCTCCCAGCGGCGTGCTGGCGGTGGGGAAGTAGAGGGGGAGGTTGGCGCGGAGCGATCCCACGAGGTCAACGTTCCAGAGCCCCTTGTTGGCCGCCAGTTCCGTGATGTTGTACTGGTGATCGACGCTGTCCTCGGCGAGTGACACCGTGCCGGTGAGGTCGACCGCGACGGTGGCGTTCTTCATCGCCAGCGAAAGCACCGGCTTGCCGCCCACGACGACCGAGCCGGTGACGTTGATCGGCTGGAGGGTCTCGATCTTCAGCCTGTCGAAGGTGACCTGGCTCGCGTCGCTGATGATGAGCTTCGGGCTACCGAGCTTGCTCAAGTCGAATGTGAAGCCGAGGTTGAAGTTGACGTCGGCATCGACATGGAGCTTGCCATCGCTCTTGAGCGCCAGGGCGAGGTCGTCGCCGGTGAGGAGATCCCCCACGCCGGGCAGATCGGCGAGATTGAACTTGACGTCGAAGTCGCCGTTGACGGCCTTGTCGATCCGGAAATCGACGCGGAGGATCGAGTCCTTGTATTCGAGGTCGATGCTCTTGTTGAGGTCGTACTTGGCGAGAACTTCGCGATCCGCCTTCAGGCTCGCAAGTGCGACGGGGTCCACGACCGCGACGGCGATCTCGGCATCGGTCGAAGCCTTGGAGAGGCTCTTGGCGGCGAGTCGCGACCCCGACGCCACGCTGTCGCCGGCAGCGACGAGGTCGCGGTCGGCGAACCAGATCCCGAGCGTGTCGGCATCAACGAGCGCCGTGGCGATGGCGAGATTCGTCGAATCGGCCGCGAGTCCCTTGTCGGCCAGCCGCTTCGCGGCCGCCACGAGCGTCGGCTCGGCAGCGACGGCATCGCGGTCGGCCCCGAGCGACTCAAGGGTCGTCGAGCGGTCGAAGAACGTCTCTATCTGGCCGTCGGTGGTCGTGTTGTCGAAACCACTTCCGCGGAGACGGTTCCAGGCGGCGGCAAAATCGGCGGCCGAATCGGCGGCGAGGCGGTCGCGGGCGGCGGTGAGGGCGCTTGTCGCGGAGGTGGTAAGGCCCTGCGTGGCCGCGAAGAACGCGACTGGATCGGGGGTCGCTCCCAGGCCCTTTAGCTGCAGGGCCATCGCGTCGGCGAGGAGACCCGCCGAGTCGACCGATGCGACGAGATCGCGGTCCGCCTTGGCCGCGTCGATCTGCGAGGTCAGGTCATACTTCGCCGCGATCTGGGCGTCGGTCGTGGTGTCGTCAAAACCCTCCGTCCGCAGCCTGTTCCAGGCGGCCGTGAACACCGCATCGGCGGCCAGGCTATCGCGGTCGGACTTCAGGGCCGCAAGGGCCGTCGGATCGGCAAGCGCCGAGGCGACCTGCTCGTCGGTCGAGCCGCCGTCGAGGACCTTTGCCGCGAGCCGATCGGCAGCGGCGACGAGCGTCCGGTCGTCCTGCAGCCCGGCATACTCACTCGCATTGCTCTTCTTCGCCAGCGCGATCGCCAACGCCTCATCGGTCGAGCGCGACGAAAGATCCGGCGATACCGCCACCAGCCGGTCGTAGGCGGCCTTGATGTCGGCGACGGCCCCGAGGTCGAGCCCGAGGTCGAGGACGCGATTGAGCTCGGCGTTGAGGTCGATCTCGAAGCGATTGATGTCGGAGAGATTCGCCTGGACCGTGCTGATCGCATCGATCATCGACCCGATCACGTCCTTGCCGCTGGTCGAGCCCGAGCCGAGGAGATCAACCGCGCTCTTGTCGATGAAGGGAAGCTTGCGGTAGGCCGCGCCATCGGGGTCGATCGCGGAAGTCAGCGCCGTCTTCAGCCCCTCGAGCGCCGCGTCGAGCGAGACGTTCTTGAGATCTTGGAGGGCTCCGAAATTCGCGCCGTCGAACTCGAGCTGGTTCGGCAGCAAGTCGCCGAAGAACTGCCCCGCGGTTAACTTGTCGGCATTCTTCGCCGGGTTCGCCGGGAGGTTGAACGATCCATGGAGCGTGCCGACGGTCGAGTCGGTCAGCCCGGCCAGCGCCCCGGCGAGCTTGAAGGGGAGATTGATCTCGAAATTGCTCGCCTTGTCGAATCTCGGGCTGCCGATGTTGAGATCGCCGAAGTGGCCGACGCCGACCCGGCCCAGCGCCGGCACGGCGACGCCTGCCTGGATGAAGATCGTCCCCTGGTCGATGGCGACGCCGAGCGGGCCGACCAAAAGCGTTGCATCGAAGGGGGTGTGGCTACCGACGGTGATCGTGCCGACGAGCTGCGGATTCTCGACGTAGAAGTTGCCGCTGGAGACGTCGATCCCGAACCCGAACTTCAGATGGAGCGCTGCCTCCAGATGGAGCGGCGTCGACATCGTGAAGCTTGCGAAGCTCGTCAGGTCGAGGCCGATGTTCTTGAGCAGATCGAGGCTCATGTCCTGATCGCGGCTCACCGAGGTGATTGGCAGGTCGACGACGAAGTCACCGAGCCCGCCACCCGGGGCCCGCGACACGCCCGACACGCCCGTGATCGTGCTGGCATCGGGGAACGCGGCATCCCCGATGGCTTTGCTGATCGCCGTGGCCTTCTCGGTCAACTGGTTGGTGATCGCGTTGGCGGACGCATTCCAGAAATCCGACACCTGGCCGGGAACGAACGGCAGGGCGAATCCGGCCTCGATCGTGCCCTTGAGCCCCTCAGCCCACTTTGCAAAACCCACCAGGCCATCGGCGATCTTCGTCTGATCCGAATCGGTGGCAACATGACCGCCGGTCGATACCGCCGCATCGATAGTTGCCACGTCGGCCGCGCTCACCGCCACGCGGGTGCCGCTCGAGAGCTCTGGATTCATCAGGGCCCCGCGCTGGCTATCGTGCTTGAGCCCGAGGACGTGTCCGATCTCGTGCTCGACGACACTCACCAGATCGATTTTGCCGGCAGCCGGGCTGCCGGAGCCGGCCAGTCGGGACCCGGAGGGCCCCACCAGGCCGAACTCCTCGTTCGCCTCGGGCGTGGCATCGATGAACCAGCCGTTGCCGGCGGCAACCGAGTCGATCGTGATCTTGTGGCCGCTGGTATTGGCTAGCGCCCGGCCCGGAAGATCGGCTATACGGAACCCGATTCCGGCCAGTGCCCCCGCGACGCCGGGATCCCCGCCGGCGGCGCGCAGCCATCGCGCCTCGGCGGCGCTGACGATCGCCGCTAGGTCGATGGCAGAAAGCGCAAGCGAGGCGGTGCCCGACGACTCCGCCAGAAGCGTCGACGACTTCGTGAACCCAAAGGCATCTTCGGTCAGTTCGACCCCCATCCCATGGAGGTTGAGCGTCAGCAGGAGATTCCCGGAACCTTTTTCGCTGCTGCTGTAGACCGACAGCGTCTGCAACGACGATGTCCCCGATCCGCTCATCGCACCGAGGGTCACCTTGTCGGCGGCATATCCCTTGAACGAAATCGTATCGGTGCTGTCGAGGAACAGGTCGTACGTGCCGAGTGCGCTGAAGTCGGTGGGATCAATTTCGAACGTCTGCGGGAGAAGGTCGGTCGTGACGAAGACGGCGTTTTTCGGCACCGTCGCGCCGGTGATCTGGATCACCTCGATTCCGTCGATGACGTCTTGCTCGGGCGCCGCGGTCCACGGGACGGTTACGGCCCATGGTGATGCGGTCGTTCCCGCGCCAGTCACGCCGGTCGATGCGCCGTTGAACGTCACGTTGGTCTGGGCCAACGCCGTGCCGACCGTGACGACGAGATCATTGGTCGTGCCGGGCAGATACGTGTCGCTTCCCGCGCCACCAACGACGACATCGTTCCCGGATCCTGCCGTGATCAGGTCATCGCCCTCGCCGCCGTCGACTGTGTCGTTGCCGTCACCGGCGTCGATCGTATCGTCGCCCTTGCCGCCGTCGATCGTGTCGTTGCCGTCACCCGCGTCGATCTCATCGGCGCCGTCTCCGCCGGCGATCGTGTCGTCGCCGAGACCGCCGGCGATCGTGTCGTCGCCGGCAAGGCCGCGGATCGTGTCGTTGCCGTCGTCCCCGTTGAGTGTGTTGTCACTGCTGTTGCCGAAGATGCGGTCATCGAACTGGGTGCCGTCAACGTTCGTTCCGCCCACCACGCCCATCTTGCCGAAGCCGACCCCGGTCGCCCCGCCGAACTGATACGACGTACCCGGGAAGAGCGCCTTGATCGCCTTGGGGAAGGTGCCGGTTTCTCCGCCGATCGCCGGATCGTCGCTCGTGGAGAAGAAGAGCTTGACGTCGTCCGACACCTTTGACGACGGCGCAATGATCAAGTCGATCGGGGAGGAAATGTCCTGGCGATCGATCCCGGAGGCGGCCAGATCGACTACCACTCCGGTCGTCAGATTCTGCCCGGAGCTGATTGATCCGGTCCGGAACCGGGAGTAGTCCTGGAACATCGTGCCGCCCGGCCCGACGCCGATCCGCCCACCCACCGACGCGTCGTCCATGAAGACAAAATGATTGTCGCCGCGCGTGCCGGTGATGTTCTCGATGCCGATGCCGATGGCGACGTTTGCCGTGCCGAGCAGCCCCTTGGCCATCAGGTTGCCGAGGTCGACCGTGCCGTTGTTGGTCTGGCGGGAGAAGGGATCGAACGACGTGGCGAGGACGAGGCTCGTGCCGATCTCGAGCGGGAATCCGATCCCGATGCCGTTCTCCTCGAGCACCTTCTTCATGATGCGGCTGTTGTTGGAGGAGGCCCGGAAGATTGTGTACCACATGTTTTCGGACATCGCCGAGAAATCGAGCGCGTCCTGCGGCATGAGCGAATCGATCACCGCATCGGCGACGCCGCCGGCCGTGACATCCACCGACACGACGTCGTCGAGCGTTAGCGCTAGGCCGAACATCTGCGAGTTGAACTTGTACGTGTCGCCCCCCGATCCCCCAGCGAGCACGTGGAGCCCCGGCGTGATCGAGAGGGGATTGTCGCCGACCATGAGGGTGTCGGCGCCGCTGGTGAGGAATGCGGTGGGGTTTGAAGAACTCTGATCGGCCTGCGGCGTGTAATCGGTGCCGCGCACCAACTGAATCCCTGAGCGGACGATGACGTCGCCGAGGCTGGCGTCCTGTAAATTTTCAGGGATCCCCGATAAGCCAGTGGTCGCCTTGTCTTTGAAAACTCTGTCGATCAAAGGGCCGAAGAGATTCCCCGAGGCGATCTGAAAGCCCGTGTCGACGGTGCTGTACGATTCGCCATTGCCCTTGAGCTGTTGGAGATTGACGTAGGTGACGGCGCCCAGGCTGCGGAGGGTGCCGGCCACGGACGTGGAGATCGTCGGACCCGAATAGCTCAATTGGTTCGAGACCGAAAAATAGGCTCCCGCCAGGCTGCTCGCCGTGAGGTTCATGGCGACGCCTTCGGCGATGCCCTCGAGTTCGCGTGCCTGGTCCACCAGACGGCCCGGGAATGTCGCGGCACCGTTGTAGCTCCCTCCTTCGCCGCCGACCAACCGCCCCTGGAACGTCGCACCGGGGTCGAAATTGAACGTGTTCTTGTAGCGGCCGCCGTAGATCACGGCGTTGCGATCGACATGGGTGAAGACGATCGAGTTGGTGCGCGTGATCGGTCCCACGCCGATCAGCGGCAGCGTCATGTCGGTCACGGTGCTGACGGTGAGCGTCACGTACTGCGAATCGGCCAGAGTGGCCCTGTCGCCGCTGCCGTACCCGAAGTTGAAATAGAGCTGCTCATTGGCGGCGCGGAAATCGAGCACGAGGGGCGCGCCCTCGGCATGCATCAGCGCCGTGTCGATCGTCAGCTTGCCCTGGAGATTCCGGGCGATCACATTCACGATCGGGACGGCCTGCGCGACCGCCAGCGCCGTCGATTGCCCCCCCCAGTAGTCGTTGCCGAAGACGAATGTCTGGCCGCCGCTGCCGAGCTTGATCGATTCGAGGTTCGCGAAGCTGTCCTGGCCCGACACGACGGTATTCCCGGCCGTGCCTGCGGCAGTGGTGAGGCTGCCGACGACAGTCATCCCGATCTGGGCCGGAACGATGTCGCCGTCCGTCTCGAGCGTGCCATTGGCCGTGGCGGTGATGCGGATCTTGCCGCTCGCGACGCTGACCGCGAGCCCGGCGTCGACGAGATTCGAGTGGCTCCACGGAGCCGCCGTGACAGCGGCCTCGAGTGCGGTCCTCAACTCATTGGCCAAAGCCGTTGAATCGTTGTAGGCACCGGCCGGCACCGTCACGTTGTACGTTTCCGCTCCGTCGCCGGTATCCACGCGCAGCAGGAAACTAAAGGCGGCATAAATATTGCCCACCGCCTGCGGGGAACTGATCGCCGTCAGGACAGCATTGACGCTGCCCACCTCGAACGTGACACCGCCGCGGGCCTCCTGGTGGAATCCAAAGCCCCACTGCGTCAGCACCTGCCCCGGCGAGTCCTTCGTGCCGGCCAGGCTCTCGAGTGCGGTGCCAAACTTGATCACGCTGCCGTCCGGCTGCGTGATGGCACTGGCGGTATCGTAGACCGCGGCCGTCATTCCCCGGGCCGGTGTGACGAGCGTCTTCCCGTTGTAGAGAGCGCCGGGTGTCGAATAGAGCGTCTTGTTGCTCAACACATGGACGTAATTCGCGCTCTGGTCGGTCAGATCGACGACGTCATTCGACGTATCGATCGTCGGGTCGGGCTCGACGATGTTCGCCACGCCCCAGTCGGCTTTGAGAAGATACTGGTCGGTCCCCTTGCCCCCCTTGAGGATGTCGTAGTCGGTGGACTTGCCTTTCTCGATCACCGCCAGCGTGTCGTTGCCGGAGCCGCCATCGACGACGTCGCTGCCGGCACCGCCGACCAGATAGTCGTTGCCGCCGCCTCCCGAAAGCGCATCATTTCCGGCCAGTCCGAATACGTGGTCGTTGCCGGCGCCACCGGAGAGGGTGTCGACGCCATCGATCCCGGCGACCGCGACGTGGCTGCCGTCGCCGAAGAGCGTGTCGGCTCCGGATCCACCGCTGAGATAGTCGGCGCCGGCACCACCGACGAGCGTGTCGCTGCTGCCCGTGAGCCCGACGCCGGTCCCGCCGAACAGCGCTCCGCCAAGGTTACCGTTGGCGCCGATGATCCGGTCGTCGCCGGCGGCACCGTCAGCCACTGGCACCGTGAGGAGTTTGTGAAACGCCCCGGCGTTCGTGGCCTCCTTCGACAGCTTGAGCGCGCTGGAGAAAAGGCTCCCGACAACGCCGGATTTCAGCGACTCTTCCCGCGTGGCGTAGAACTTGATCAACGTGTCTTTGCCACCCGGTGACGCCGAATTGGCGACCTTCTCGACCCGGACAAAATAGATCGCGTTGTCGACCAGTCCATTGATCGTGTCGGCCGTGTCGAGGGTCTGTTGGTAGAGAACGGCCTGGCCATCGACGAGATCGATGTCGCCTTGGACCTTGAGCGTCTGCTTGTCGGTGAGAATCGTGAACTCGGATTCTCCGACAGAGACGAGTTCCACCGACGCCTTCTTGACACCGTAGATCCAGTCGTCCTTGCCGCTGCCGATGACGTTCGATATTCCATTCGTGGCGGCCAGTCCCCCGGCGACGCCGGGCACCTTGTTCGCGGGGATTCCGGTTTGGCCGCTTGGGAGCTCAATCTTCAGTGGGTTACCGTCGGTTGTGACGGTCACGGCACCCATGTTTCCGAACGTGATCCGCCAGGGAAATGCCGGCGTTCCCATGCCACTGACGAACACCTTCGGCGGAACGTCGAGCAAGGCGTTCGCGCGTGTTGCATTGACCGCATCTTGAATTTGTTTCTGGATCTCCGTCGGTGCGGCCTTCCATGAGATACCCGGCACGCTGACCGTCTTGCTCGCCGGGTTCCTGTCCTGGAAGCCGATCGTCAGATCGAAGGTTCCCCCGACGGCTTGCGTGGAAACCTCCCAGGTCTGGTCTTCGGCCTTCTGGCCGACGGCCGCCTGCGCCGGTGTCACGGCGGGAACGCTCGCAACGGGAGCGACGATCTTCAGCCCAAACTCGACCGAGCGCTCGGCGTTCTTGGGGCCGACAGCGCCGCCCTGGAGCGTGATCGTCTGCGTGTAGATCGTGTGTTGATCGGCGGCCGCACCAACGGTGACATTCGGATTGGGAGGCAGAATCGTCAGTGCGGGGGTCCCAGGATCGGTGCTGCCAGTGACCGTCAGGACGGCGGCTGCACTCGTGGCCGTCAGGCCGTTGCGACCGTTGATCTTCGCGGCCAGGCCTGCGGCGACCGCGTCCGGCGTCAGGGCAGTGCCCCCGCTTCCGGCAAAGAAGAAGTACTCGGTGCCGCCGACCGTCACGGTCCACTTTTGGTCGCGCTCGATGGTGCCGGCGACGGTCCATTCCGCCTTGTACGTCGTCGCGGGAGCGATCGGAGCGGTCGAGACGGCGGTGATCGGACCAACGGCGATGGTGCTGTCCGCCGCCTTGGACAACAGCGGCGTGTTCGCGTTCTTGCTGACGAGCGTCACGCCCCATGGATTCGCCGTCGTGCCGGCCCCGGTGACCTTGGCGGCAACTGCCAGGACTCCGGTTGTATTGCTCTGGCTCCCGACGAACTGCCCGAGGGCGGCGACGATATCCGCCGACGCGGAAGCCTTCCTGATCAGATATGGGGTGCCGGGTGTTCCGGCGGTGGCGCCCGCGGGATAGTTGACGGGCGAGCCATTGAAATTCAGCCGGAAGGTCTCCCCCTGCCAATCGGCCGGCAACGAGATCTGCTGCTCATACGTGGCCTGTGCAACGGGATCGGAGATCGTCACGCCGCCAGCGGCCGAGGTGTCGGTGACGGCGAGCTTGCCGTCCCACGCCGGGCCGCTGCTTTGATACTTGACCAGGTATTGGTTGGGCGTCGCCACAACGGGAGCGGTGATGATCGTCGAGTTGGCGGCGATCGGCTCCGGCGTCGCCACGGTGGGCTTGTACGACTCGAGCAACGTCGCCACTTCGTCTTTGAGCGATGTCAGCAAGGGAGTCGAGGCATTCGAGACGAGCGCCGCAGCCGGCGCCAATTGGACGAGCCCTGTCCCGGCCGGGAGCGCGGAGAAACGGGTCCAGGTCTCGGTCGAGGTTCCCGCATCCGTGATCTTGATCGGGGCCGAGAAGAGCACGGTCCAGGTTGTCACGCTGGCCGTGACGGTCTTCTTGACGGTGAAGTCGGTCCGCTTCAGGACGTTCGACAGGGCCTTCTTGAACAGCTCCTCCTCGACTGGAACTCTCGACTGATTGGTCGTCGTGTCGGTGAACGGCGCGAGGCCGTTGCCGACGATCATCGTTCCGGACGTGACTCCCACGGCGAACGTCCACTTTTCCTGGACGGGGAGTTGTGCGGCGGGCTGACCGGGCTGCCCCGACAGGTCCGTGGCCGTGGCCGTGGCCGTGTTGGCGAACGTCACGTCGGTGCCGGAGAAATTCGCCTCGATCGGTTTCGGGCTGGCGGAGTAGTCGAGCGTGTTCGATTTGGTCGCGGGCTGCGTCGGAGCGCCCGGCGTGATCGTTCCGCTGAGGAGGGTCGGGAAAACATTCGCCGGCGTCGTGGGGCTGCCGGTGGTGTCGAACTTGTAGGTGTTGTTGCCCTTGCCGCCGACGATGTCCTTGATGCCGGTCGTGGTGACGACCTTGTAGGTGTAGGTCGTCGACGCGTTCGTCGTCGGGTTGGTGTAGAGCTGCGGCGCCGATGTCACCACAACCTGGCCGCCCGCCTTGATCACGAACGTGAGGTCGGACGTCACGTCGCTGAAATCAAGCTTGGCCTGGCCGCCGCTGGTCTTGTTGGCGGTCTCGTCGATGTCGACCTGGATCAGCTTCGTCGCCGTGGTGACGTCGACGCGCCCCCAGGCGTCGTGAAAGTTGTAGGTATTGGCGCCGGTGCCCCCTTTGAACTTCTCCACGTTGGCGACGTCGGAGAGACTCGAGCCGCTTGCGGTGATGCTGATGCCGACGGCGCCTCCGGCGGTCAACGGCTGCGGTCTGAAATCGACCGTCAGGCCCGCCGCGACGGCCGACAGATCGAGCGTGTCGGTGCCCTCGTTCGCCTTTTCCGAGAGCGTGACGCCCGTGAATTCGGCCGGGGCTTTGAAGACGTAGGTGTCGTCACCGGCGTTGCCGGTGAGCTTGTCGGCGCCGCCTGTGCCAGTGAATCGGTCCTTCCCCGCCCCGCCGATGAAGATGTCGGCAGCGGCAGTGCCGGTGAACGAGTCGTCCTTCGGGCCGCCGATGAACGCCTTGATGTCCGTGAAGCTGGTTGCGGGTGACACCGCTGCCTTGAATCCGGTCGCGGCGCCTTTGCTCGTGTCGAGGGTGACATTCTGCGAGGAGTCGCCGGCGGCCGAGACGATCTGCCGCGGCGTGGCCAAAACGTCGAACGGATCGGTGAACGTGGAGGCGTAGCTCAACACGTTGTTCCCGAGGCCGCCGTCGATCTTGCCATCGAGGGTGAAGCCCTTGCCGATGACGAAGAAATCCTGCTGCGGGCTCCCCGTCACGTTCTGAAACCCGGTCGCCGTGAAGATTTTCGACCAGACAGGTGCCTGGCCGGCGGTCGCGGTGTTTCTGAGGATCTCCGTCTTGTTGTTGCCGACGACCCGGATGACAAGCTCGGTGGAGAGTGCTGAGAGATCGAGCTTGTTGTTGGTGCCCTCCGCCACGACCCGCTCGACGTTCCTCATCGGCAGCGTCTGCACGGTTGCCGAGTCGGTCTTCAGGTCCGCCCTCAGATCGGTGCCGTCATAGCTGAGCTTCAGCGTCTTGTCGTCAAGCGGCTTGAGCCTGACTTCATCCTCGCCGATGCCGCCGTCGACGGTAGTTGAGGTGGTCTTGGTGAAAGCGGTGAACGTGATCGTGTCGTTCCCGGCCAGTCCGTCGATCGTGAGCGCATCGTTCGGAAGGAGAGTCTCGGTGGGGGCGTTGACCCGGGTCAGCGTCGTGGCGCTGATGGTGAACGCGTCGGCGCCGGTCGTCCCCGAAATCGGCCGGGGCGCTAGGAGACCGCCGAGGGCCACGGGGACCGACGATGTCTCGATCGGCCCGACGTGGGATTCGAGGGTCCAGTTGCCCCCGAGCGACGGGCTGCCGGTCGGATCGGTCGACGCGGCGACGTCGGCGCCTGTCAGCGCGGCGATGTCGGTGAGAAACAGGGCGCCTGTGTCCCCCGCGGCGACATCGCACCCATAGAGCAGGATATCGGCATCGGGCGTGAGCGCGCTAGCCCACCCACTGATCTGGCTGGCATAGAGGGCAAGCGATCCGGCATCAAGCCGGGCGCTGCCAAGCTGGAGCGCGCCTGCGATTCCGTGCGAATAGAGATGGATGGCGGCGACATCGCTCTGGCCCTCGAGCGCCGCGGTGATCTGCGCGACCTCATCCCCTCCCGCATCGAGCACCACCGGATGGAAGCCGGGCGAGGAAGGGAGCGAGGCGACGATCGCCGCTTCGTCACCGATCGCGCTTGAGATAAAGGCGAAGGTCTGCGGCGTGTGGCCGGCGCTAGCCGAAAGCATCGCCCGCGGCTCGAGCCGACTGATCCGGGGCGCAAACCAGGCTGCCGCTTGGGCTCGCCGCCGTCGCCTTCCCCTGAGGGCTCTGGTGGCCGTCAGATTGCCAGCAGCGCCCGCCGTCGCGCCCTGCCGGCGTCGGCGAAACGCAATGCGGATCGTGGCAACTGCCGACCAGGGGCGGAATCGCCGCAGAAACCGGGGGATTAACCCCCCTAGACGGACGCGTCGCACCATCCCCAAGAGCCAATTTCTCAACCGCATCGAGATTCCCCCAGCTCAGGCCTGCTCCACCCAGCGGAGCTGTTTCCAACCACTTTTCCGCCCCTTGCCAACCGCTTCAGATCATTCACGCCCCACGGGTGCGTACCCTCCCCTGGGAAATGCGCGAAGTTTCGGAAAGAAAGCGGTTTTACCCGCAATTGAGCGGCTTTACCAACATTCGGTGGCATCAATCGGGACGAAACCCCACCCCTCGCCAAAAAGCCACCGCCTCGGGCCAGCGGTCGAGGGTGTCGATGGTGACGCGGCGCGCTCCGAGCCCTCTTGAATGGCCAAGCGCGGCCGCAACGAGGGCCCGGCCCACCCCCAGGCGGCGGCTCTCCGGGCGCACAAGCAGCCAGGGGATCGAGAACCGCGGAGCCCCTGGGTAAGAGGGGATCGATTCGAGCAGCAGGATCACGCCGGCGAGCCCCGCTTGCGGACCGGGCTCCGCAGGGGACGGGCCGGGGGCTTTTTCACGAGGCACCACCGCCCCCCAGCCCTGCACCCGGCGCCCCGGACGGCTGGCAAGCTCAGACAAAAAGCCTGCTGGGCGCAGCCCGCACGACGCCGCCACCGCAGCGGCCAGCGCCCGCGATCGCTCCTCCCCCCAGACAAGGGGAATAACCTCGAACGGGGCGACTCCATCGGCAGGGGCGCTTGCCGGTTGGCATCCCCACTCCGCGACGTCGATCGCCATCCGCACCACACCCATGACCGAATCGTAAGCGATTTCCGTCACTCGCGGCGACTCGGCCTTTCACCGCCTGGCAACGAAATGTGGCCTATTCTTTGACGCACCCGGAACAAACCCCGCCACCGGCAGATTTGAGCAGGTTCAGCGGCGGCTCTTGACGGAAAACAGAACGAAAACCATCATCGGAGATGGTTGCGTGATCGTTTTTTGCCCACGTACGAATTGACTTATGGTCGCTGTCAGCCATACTGCGCTCTCCTTATGGGAGTTTTTGGGCGTGCAGACCCGTCAACGACGCAGCCGTTTGATCGATTTCGTCCGTGTGCGCGGCTTTGCCTCGCTCGACGATCTCGTGCGCGAGCTGGGCG
>CALQRA010000013.1 GCA_943332855.1 Candidatus Kuenenia stuttgartensis | reverse complement strand
GATGCGGCTGCTCGCGCGCCATCTCGAGCGGCTGTTGGCCACCCTCGTGGCCGACCCCGCGACCCCGATCGACCGGATCGCCTGGCCGCTCGAAGGGCTGCCGGCGCCCGGCGCGGCCGTCGCCGGCGGAGAGGATCTGCTCGGCACGATGATCGGGCGCGTGATCGCTTTGGCGCCCGACCGCCCCGCGCTCGTCGCCGGCGACAGCGTCTGGAGCTACGGCCGGCTGGCGGCCGTCGGCGGGGCGCTTGCGGCGGCGCTCGCCGCGGCTGGCGTGGGGCGTGGCGACCTCGTCCCGGTCGTCGGCCAGGGGGCGGAGGCTTTCGTGGGGACGGTGGCGACGATCCTCGCCGGGGCAGTGGCGGTGCCGATCGATGTCCGCCAGCCGGCGGTCGACTCCCCCCACCTTCTGGCCGACACCGGGGCCCGGGCGGTCGTTGTCGCCGGGGAGGGGGCGTGGCTCGGGGCCGCGACCGGCATCCGCAGGATCGCGGTCGGGGATTTGAAAAGCAGTGGGAATGCGGTTCCTGCCGCGGCGTTCCCCGCGCTGGTGGCGCCGGGCGACCTCGCTTACGGCATCTACACGAGTGGTTCCAGTGGCCGGCCGAAGGGGGTGCTCGTCGATCACCGCGGGATCGGCAACACGATGACCTGGCGGCGCGCGGCGGTGCCGCTGGCGGCCGACGATCGCGTTCTCCTCCTCCTCTCCCACCAATTCGACGCGGCGCTCGGCATCACGCTGACGGCGCTCACGCAGGGGGCGACCCTCGTCATGGGCGATGACCGTGCCCGGGCCGACATCTCCTGCCTCATCGACCAGATCATCGCCGAGCGGATCACCGTCTTGCCGACGGTCCCGGCGGTGCTCCAGCTCGTCGCCTCGCACCCGCGCTTTGCCGAATGCGTCACGCTCCGCCAGGTGTGGGCCGGGGGGGAGGCGATGCCGGCGGGGCTCGCCGATCTCGTCGCCCGCCTTCCCGGCCTGCGGTTGATGAATTTCTACGGGCCAACCGAGGCGAGCATCGAGGCGGCGGCCTGCGTCGTCGTCGCCGGTGATCCCACCCGCCATGTGCCGATCGGGTATCCCGTCGCCGGCATGCGGCTGCTCGTCCTCGACGCCCAGCGGCACCCGGTGCCCGACACCGTGCCGGGGGAGCTAGCAATCGCCGGGCCCGGGCTCGCCCGCGGCTACCTCGGCCAGCCGGGCTTGACGGCCGAGCGCTTCGTCACCCTCCCCCCCGCTTCCGGTGGGCTCGAGGTCTACCTGACGGGTGACCGGGTGCGGCGCCGAGCCGACGGGGCACTGGAGTTTCTCGGTCGTCTCGACGACCAGGTCAAGCTGCGCGGCTACCGGCTCGAGCTGGGGGAGATCGAGAGCACGCTGCGGGGCCATCCGGCCGTGGCCGGTGTCGCCGCGAAGGTCCTCGGGGGAGATTCACCCCAGGCCCGGCTCGTCGTCTTCGTCGTTCTCCGGCCCGATCGCCCCGCCCCGCCGGGGTTCGCCGCCGAGCTGCGGCGCTTCGCCGCCGAGCGGCTCGCGGCTTACAAGGTGCCGGCCGCCGTTCTCTTTCTCGACAGTCTGCCGGTCTCGGCCGGCGGGAAGCTCGACCGCTCCCGGCTCCCCGACGAGCTTCCGGAGGAGGCCCTCGCGGGGGGCTTCGTCGCGCCGTCGACGGCGCTCGAGCGGCGTCTCGCCGACGCCTGGCGAGAGGTGCTCGGCATCGACCGCGTCGGACTCCACCAGAACTTCTTCGATCTCGGCGGGACGTCGCTCCAGGCGGCGATCGTCACGGCCGGTCTGGGGGAGCAACTCGGCGTCCAGGTGCCGACGGCGCTCCTCTTCGATCTCGCCGACGTCGGTCAGATGGCCCGCCGCCTCGTCCAGCTCCACCGCCCGCAGATGGAGGCGCTCTTCGGCCCGGAGTCGGTCGCCGCCTACGACGCTGAGCCGTCGGCCGGCAACGATCCGCGCGGCCAGTCAGGCGCGCTCCATCCGCTTCTGGTCCCCCTCAAGGCGGATGGGGCGCTGCCGCCGCTGTTCATGATCCATCCCCCGGGTGGGATCGTCGTCTGCTACCGCGACCTCGCCCGCCACCTCCCCGCGGAGCGGCCCCTCTACGGCCTCCGGTCACGCGGGCTCCACGGTCACGAAGCGCTTCCCGCGACGCTCGCGGCGATGGCGGCGGAGTATGTCACGGCGATCCGCACGCGCCAGCCCGAGGGGCCCTACCTCCTCGGCGGCTGGTCGCTCGGCGGTGTGATCGCTGCCGAGGTTGCCAGGCAATTCGTCGCCGCGGGGGAGGGGGTCAACCGCCTCCTGCTCCTCGATTCCGCGATCCCCGAGTCGGCGCTTCCTGCGGAGGCCGGCGAAGAGCGTTTCCACGCCGGCCGCGAATATGGCCTCGACTTCGATCTGGCGGAGCTTGCGCAGATGGAGCCAGAGGCGCAGCTCCCCTTCCTCTTCGAGCATGCCCGCAAGCTCGGGCTGATCGACGAAGCAACGCCGCCGGAGCTCGTCCACCGGGTTCTGGGGGACCTGCGGACGCTCTTCGCCCATCACGTCACGCTCTGCCAGCGCCACCAGCCCCAGTGGTGCCCCGTCGACGGGGTGGTCTTCCGGCCGATGGAGGTGCCCTTCGAGCGCGGCGGGCCTGAGGACCGTGGCTGGAGCCGGTTTCTCCGGTCGGTTGAGGTGGTGATGGTGCCGGGGCACCACCACAGCATGGTCGCGCTGCCGCACGCCGTGGCCCTCGCGGCGGCGATCGATGCGGCCCTAGCCGGGCCGATCGCCGCTGTCAGCCGCTGACGCCGTCGGCGACGATCTTTCCGTCGAGCATCCGAACGACGCGCTCGGCCCGTGCCGCCACGCCGGCGTCGTGGGTGACGACGACGAGCGTCGTGCCATGCTCGGCGTGGAGCCTGCCGAGGAGATCCATCACTTCAGCGCCGCTGCGGCTGTCGAGGCTCCCGGTCGGCTCGTCGGCGAGGATCAGCGCTGGCTCGTTGGCCAGGGCCCGCGCGATCGCCACGCGCTGCCGCTGGCCGATCGAGAGCTGGGAGGGAAGATGACCGGCCCGGTCGGCGAGGCCGACGAGCTTCAGGAGCGTCTCGGCCCGTTCCACCCGCGCGGAGTCGCTGCGGCCCTCGCCGAACATCGGCATCTGGACATTCTCCCGGGCGGTGAGGTTCGGGAGGAGGTAGAAGGTCTGGAAGACGAAGCCGATCTCCCGGGCGCGGAGCCGGTCGGGATCGCGGATCGCCGGCAGTGGCACGCCGCGGAAGCGGATCTCGCCCGAGGTCGGGGCATCGAGGGCCCCGATCATGTTGAGGAGGGTCGACTTGCCGCAGCCGCTGGGGCCGACGATCGACAGCGACTGGCCGGCGGGGATCTCAAGCGACACCCCGCCGAGGGCCCGGACGGCGCCGTCGCGGTGGATCTTGACAACGTCTCGCAGCTCGACCAGCGGCTCGATCGGGGCGGGGGCTTGTCTTGATTCCATGGAGCGAATCCCGCACGATGCCGCTTGAAGTCAGCCCGCGCCAGGAGACGCCGATGGAGCCTTCCGTCCACCGCCACGCCCCCGTCGCCGGTCGCCGCCTCCTCCTCCTCGGGGCGGGTGCAGCGCTGGCCGCGCCGGGGTGGCTCGGGTCTTTGGCCTGGTCGGCGGAGCCGGTGGCGGCGCAGCCAATCGCTATCATACCACCGGGAACACCGGTCGACCTCCCCGACGCCGTCCGCTGGAACCGGCTGATCCTCCTCGCCTCGCCGCGGATCGCCTCCGGGGATGTCGATACGCTGCCGGCCGCCGTCCGCACGCAGTTGCCGAAGTTCACCCTCGTGCTGATGGCGACGGTCCGCGCCGTTGCCTCCCCGGAGGGGCTGCGTTACGAGTTGGCCGAGCTTGGTGCCGGCTATGCCCTCCCGCTCGACGGGCGGCTGACCGTCGTCGACACGGAGAATCCGCCGCCGCGCTTGGAGCTCGATTTTATCGGCCGGCAGATGCTCTCCCAAAACGGCAGAACGCTCGTCGGGCTCCAGACGGTCGGCGGTGCAGGGACGATGCAGATCTTCGACGCCGACACAATCCTCTTCCGGGACGGCCGGCACGGCGATTATTCGATGCGCCATTTCGTCTGGGTGGAGCCGGTGTCAGGGGAGTGCTCGGCGTGCGTCTGGCTCCTCACGAAACGCCCCGACGGCAGTCTGGTGGCCGTCGACGAGCAGCCCCGTTGGCTCTCCCCCGGCACCCGTGAGGATCGGGCGATCCATGTCGATGCCAGCGAGTACGTCCTCGGCATCCCGACGATGCGCGCCTTCGCGCTCCTCGACATGCCGCCGGGGCAGCCATTCCCCTGGTCGCCGGCCCTGCGGGAGGTCGCCGCGCGACGGACCTACCCGCCGGAGACGGTGCGGAGCCTGGCGGTGGAACTCAACCACGGCCTCGAGACCCTCCGCGCCGCCGGCCAAGCAGGGAAATAACCGGCCGTTGGCGTGCCCCGATTCGTGCGTCAGCGATCGGCCGTGGGGCTGCGGCCCGGCCACTCATCTTCGGCGCCGTACGTCTCGACCTGCAACTGGCAGACGCTCCCGGGGCAGGCGAGGGCGGCCAGCGCCCCGACCGCCCCGTCGAGCAGACAGACATGCCACGGGGGGGCGACGGCGGCGAGGTCGACTCGCTGCGGCAACGTGCCGGTGAGAAGTGAGGCGTGCGGCGGCGGCGCTGCGATGACCAGATGCCCCACCCCGGCGCCAATCCCCACGCCGGTCCCCTTCACAACCGCCTCCTTCACGACCCACGCCGCCAGGAGCGCGGCCGGCCGCAAGCCCGCGGGGTGCTGCAGAAACGCGGCGCGTTCGGCGGGGGCGAGAATCGATCCGGCCATCCGCTCGGCCCAAGCTGGCGTGTGAGCCGGCGCGGTGAGCTCGAGATCGATGCCCACGGCGGCATCGGCGGAGAGGGCAAGCAGGGCCGCGTCGCCGGAATGGGTGAGGTTGAAGTGACAGCGGCCGCCGTGCGGGCCGGCCAGGATCGGCTTACCCTCGGGGCCAGCTTCGAAAACGAGCCGGCTGGGATCGGCCCCGAGCCATGCCGCGAGCACGCGCCGCAGCCGCCCCCGGCCGGCCACGAACCGGCGCCGGAACGGCTCGGCGAGCCGGGCGGCCCGGTCGCGCTCGGCCGCGGAGAGGATCGCCTCGAGTTCCCTGCGCTCCCCGGCCCCGATCCCCAGCGGCACCGCCACGACCGTGACCCGCAGCGCGCTTCCGGCTGACGGGGAAGCGGCGGGGAGGGGCAGGGGAGGGGGCATGGCAAGGGGTAGCGGAGGGGGCATGGCAAGGGGTAGGGGAGGGGGCATGGCAAGGGGTAGCGGGGAAGGGCTTCAGGAAAGGGGGGCAGGGGAGGGGGAAAGCGTCGCCGGAGGGGGGGCGTGGCCGGAGGGGGGCTGTGGAAGGTGCGGCAGGAACGTGAGCTGTGCCTCGATCGGGCGGTGGCGCGGATTCCACCGCCGCGAATGACGATCAAGCCGATCGTGAGGCCTGCGCGGCACGGGGGGAATGGTCATGCGTCGTCCCGATCGGTTCCTGTTCGGGCTCCTGCTCGTGCCGCTGCTCCTCCTCCTCGCCAGCCTCCAGGCCGGCTGCCGTTCGAAGCCGATGCGCGTCTGCATGGACGGCGACATGAACATGAACGGCGATATGAACATGGCCGGCTCGATGAACATGACCGGCGACCTCGGCATGTCGGGCGACCTCACGACCTCGATGCGCACCGACAACCGGGCTTCGCGGCTGGCCACCGTGACGATCGGCCGCGGCGCGGCAGGGTGCGGCAAGGTCGCCATTGTCGACGTCGACGGCCTCCTCCTCAACCGCAACATCGGCGGCTTCGGCTCGATGGGGGAGAATCCGGTGGCCCTGTTCCGCGAGAAGCTCGACGCCCTCGAGGCCGACCCCGGCGTGGCGGCGATCGTGCTGCGGATCAACAGCCCAGGAGGGGGCGTGACCGCCTGCGACATCATGACGCGCGATCTGCGGGCCTTCCGCGAGCGCCGCGGGATCCCGGTGGTCGCCTGCCTGATGGACGTCGGGGCCGGCGGCGCCTATCTGCTTGCCTCTGCGAGCGACACGGTCGTCGCTCACCCGACGACGGTCGTGGGGGGCCTCGGCGTGATCCTCAATTCTTACAACCTCCAAGAGGCGATGGGGCAGTTCAACGTCATCGCCCGGCCGGTAAAGGCGGGAAAGCTCGTCGACGCCGCCTCGCCGGTGCGCCCTCTGGAGCCGGAGGAGCTGCAGATGCTCCAGGGGATGGCCACCGAGTTTCACGGCCGGCTGAAACGCCAAATCCACGACGGGCGGCCGGCGGTCGCCGTCGACGCGGAGCTCTTCGACGGCCGGGTGATCACCGGCGAGGGGGCGGCGAAGGCCGGGCTCGTCGATCGGATCGGCTACCTCGACGATGCGCTCGCCGAGGCCCGCGGCCTGGCCGGGATCGGCGCCGATGCAGCTGTCGTCATGCTCCGCCGCGACAACGACCGCGCCTACACGGCGTTTGACGTCACGCCGAATGCCCCGCAGCAGTCGGCGCTGATCCCGCTCAATCTTCCCGGCCTCGACCGCAGCCAGCTGCCGACCTTCCTCTATGTGTGGCAGCCGGAGACGAGCCTCGCCGCCGCGGCCGGCGGATGAGCGTCAACGGGCCGCGGCAAGCCGGCGCCGGAGCGTGCGGACGCCGTCCTGCGTGATGATCGGGATCTTCGAGCGGAGCAGGTTGCTCCCCTGAAACCACTCCTGCGGCTCGCCGATCACCATCCGCGACTCGACGACGACCAGCTCGGTGCCGTCGGCCGAGGCGATCTTCCGCACGGCGACGACGCCGCCGGAGCCGCCGTAGGGCTGAGGCATCCCCTCGACGCGTGTTCCTAAGTCGGTCTCCTCGAGGCGGGCCCAGGTCGGCCGCCAGCGCGGATGCTCAGCGAACCGCGGGTCGAAGTCCCAGCCGACCTCGAGGCCGTCGGGATGCTCCGTCGCCGTCGCCCGCACCACCCCGCGGATCCGCACCCGGTTGAGAAGAAGCAGATCGAGGAACACCGGCCGGTCCCCCTCGGCCATGCCCGTGATTCCAGCCTCCTCCAACTCCTCGATCGTCAGTGGCCGGGCCTGCGTGCCCTCTCGATCGTCGCCGGCGTCGAGCGACCGCCGCAGGGTCTCGTCGGTGCGCATCCGCTCCAGCGGCGCGTGGACGGTGAAGGCGGTGTGGACCCGGTGGCCGAGCCGCGGGCCGTCGGCGGGGAACGGCTCGATGACGATCGCCACCGGCGCCGAGACGGAGCCGGTACTGAAGCGCTCCCATGCGATCGTGCCGGCGAGCGGCCGAAGGGCGGCGGTGTCCTGGTCGCGGTCGAAGCGGATCGTGGCCTCGGGGAGCGGGGCCACCACGCCGGGGGCCACCTCGATCCCTGCGGGCCTTTCACCCCGGGCCGAGCCCACGGCGAGGAGCACCGGGAGCAGGAGGAAAACCGCGATCAGTGCCCGCATCGCGCGCTCCTTCGTCGCCAGGACGGTCAGCGGGCCATGCCGGCCAGCTCACTGCCGGCGGGCTGTGCCGGCCGCCGGCTGTGAAACTCCATGAGGAAATCGTAGTTCGTCGGCAGCGTGGCCGCCAACTCGGCCGACTCGCGCTTGATGTTCGCAAACATCCCCGCCGCGGTCTGCTGCGAGCCGACGGCATGTCGGAGGCGCGGGAGGATCCGGTCGGGATGGGAGCCGAGCCCGGCGAGGATGCAGTAGAAGCTGCCGTTGGTCCAGAAGTTTTGGAACTCCGCCTCGAAGTTCGTGTAGTAGCCGTCGACGTCGGTGATCGGCATGTTCACCGGCAGGCCCGCCTTGTAGCTCTCGAGCTTGTGGCGGAGCGAGTCGGAGATCCGCAGGTCGTGGCGGTTGGCCCGCCAGAAGGGGGTGTCCTCGCGCGGCGAGCAGCAGTAGTGCATCTGGACGAAGTCGCGGCTGTCGTCATACATCACCTCGATCGCCTCGTTGAAGCGGTCGGCGAGGACCGGATCGAAGGTCCGATCGGGGAAGTGCTTGGCAAGCTGGTAGAGGGCGGCGTAGATGAAGTAGATGCCGGTCGACTCCAGCGGTTCGAGGAAGCAGGAGGAGAGGCCGATGCTGACGCAGTTGCGCACCCAGCTGCGCCGGTTGCGGCCGACGCGGAAGCGGATCTTGTTGAAGCGCGTGGTGTCGGGATCGAGCCCCCACAACCGGCAGAAGTCGCGGATCGCGCCATCTTCGCTGACGAAGTGGCTGGAGTAGACATACCCCGATCCAAACCGGCCTAGGAGCGGCACTTTCCAGGTCCATCCCGCGTCGCGGGCGATCGATGACGTGAACGGCTCGACGCCGTTGGCGGCGTCGTCATGGGGAACGGGGCTGGCGACGGCGCCGTCGCAGAGGAGATAGTCGCTCATGTCGAGGAACGGCTCCCCGAGCGCCTCGCCGACGAGGAGCCGGCGGAAGCCGGAGCAATCGATGAACAGGTCGCCGTCGAGGCGCCGCCCCTGCTCGGTGTGGAGGGCGGCGATCGCGCCGTCGGCCTCCCGCTCGACCCTCGTCAGCCGGTCTTGAATATGTTCCACGCCCCAGCCGGTCGCCACGCGGCAGAGGTAAGCGGCGACCAGATGCGCGTCGAAGTGCCAGGCGTAGTACATCGTCCGCCGGAAGTCGCGCGTCCGCGGCGAGAGCTTGGCGTCGAGGAGGGGGGGCTCGCGGTAGCAGGCGTAGGCGAAGGGCTCATCGTCGCCGCGCTCGCGGTTGAGCGACCAGTAGTGCGAGAGGGGGAGGCCGTCGCAGGCCTTGAGGATCCCGAAGAGGTGGTAATACGACTCGTGCGGGTTGACCGCCGGCGGCTGGCGCCAGTTCTTGAACTTGATGCCACACTTGAACGAGGCATTGCACTCCCGCATCCATTCCTGCTCGGGAATCCCCAGGAAGTCGAAGAACACCGACTGGAGGTTGGGGATCGTCGCCTCGCCGACGCCGATCTTCGGCAGCCCCGGCGCCTCGAGGAGCGTGATCCGGATGTCGGGAAACGCCTTCTTCAGATAGCTCGCCGCCATCCACCCAGCCGTGCCGCCGCCGAGGATCACGACCGATTCGATGCGGGCGGTGTCGGACCGGACGGTCGAGTCGATCACGGGAGGCTCCTGGCGGCGGAAGGCGATCGGGCCGGGAGAATCCGCCTCGATTCCATGGCCGGATTCATTGGCCGGTGCGGCGCGGATGATACCCCCGCGGCCGACGGTGTTCCACTTTTCGGTGGCACCGAGGTGCGGGGGCTTCGGGGTCGCCAGCGGGCGCTCTCTGGTGCTGGTCGTTGCTGGTCGTTGCCAGCGCACAGGCGAGGCGGGGATCGGCGAACGCTTGAGGAGAGACGAGGTCCCCCGAGGAACGACGAAACTTTTGCCGGCCCCGCCGATGAACCACCCACAGGTTCGAGGCCCACTGGGCTTCTTCGCTCTTGCTCAAGCGGCAGCGCCGGGCCGACCCGGGCGCTCACTTGCTGGGGAGATCCCAGACGGCCGAGTATTTGTCTGGGTTCACCATGGCGTCGACAGAGCGGGAGAGGAGCACGAGGCTCGGGCCGTCTTTGGGGTGGTCGTTGACGAGCTGCCCGAGGATCCGTGTCGCGTTGGCGAACTGGCCCGATTCGAAGGCCGCCAGGCCCTCGTCGTAGCGCTCGAAGAGCTCGCGGCGGCGCGGGTCGTCGCCTGGATCGAGCTCGTGGAGCTCGACCGGCTTGTCGATGTTGATGACGCGCACCGAACAGAGCCGCCGCGTCAGGAAGCCCTCCTCGAGCCGGTCGCGCGTGTCGCCGGTGATGATCGCGTCGACCTTGAAGAACTTCGTCGTCCCCCGCACCCGGCTGGCAAGGTTGACGACGTTCCCGAGCGGGCCGTATTTGAACTTCATCGTCGAGCCGGTGTTCCCCACCCGGGCGTTGCCGGAGTTGACGCCGATGCTGTAGGTCGTCTTCGTGTGGATCCGCCCGAACCAGCGCTCGTTGATCGTCTCCTGCGCGTCGAGCATCGCCTTCGCCGCCCGACAGGCACGCTCGGCATGGTCTTCCTGGGCCGTCGGGGCGCCCCACATCGCCATCAATTCGTCGCCGACGTAATCGACGAGCACCCCCTCCGTCTC
Organism: Candidatus Kuenenia stuttgartensis; assembly: GCA_943332855.1. Classification (GTDB taxonomy): domain Bacteria; phylum Planctomycetota; class Planctomycetia; order Pirellulales; family UBA1268; genus QWOP01. The sequence goes on along the minus strand of CALQRA010000013.1, from coordinate 32,119 downwards.
CACCACCTTGCTCGACAGCTCCGTGAGGACGTCGCTGATCCACTCCATCGTCATCGCCGTTCCCACCTTCTCGGCGACACTGCTGAAACCGACGATGTCGCAGAACAGGACCGAGACGGCAGCGTCGCGCCCCGTGAGGAGGTCGGGCTGCGATTCGAGCTGGGCGGCGAGCTTGGGGGTGAAAAATTGAGCGAACTTCACCCGCTCGGCGACCGCCTTCTCCTTCTCCTTGACCCGCGCCAGGCCCGTCGCCAGGCCGCAGGCGAGCGTTTCGACGAGCAGGGCCTCCAGTGGCGAGATGTCTCTCCCCTCCGATCCGCCGAAGCCGCGCGAACGGTGGCCGTAGAGGGCGCCGATGACATTGCCATCGTGGCCGTCGACGATCGGCGAGGCGACATAGGCCTCGAGGCGGACCTGGCTCTTCGACATGTCCTCTTCGGCCTGCGGACGGCTCCGCAGCGTTTGCTTCAACACGCGGACGCTCTCGAGCACCGAATGGCTGTGGGTCGCGGCCCCGGTCTGGGCCCGCTTCGCCACCGAAACCCAGCGGCCGTCGCGATACAGAAACACCTCGCCGACGTCGAGCTGCACGAGGCTGCAGACCGCCTCGGCCGCCTTGTCGAAGAATTGATCGGAGTCAGAGGCGCTCTGGAGGACCGCGATCACGTATTTCCACCACTCCACGAGCTGGTGGACCGACGATTCCTCCATCGAGGCGAGCACGTCGCCGAGCGGTTGCTTCCCCGCGCTGACCGGAGCCGAGTCGACAAACAGCGTCGAGTGCGCGAGGGGAACGAGCGTGTCGTTGATCGACGGCGGGGCAGTGCCGGCGTTGGCATCGGCGAGATTCACCTGGAGCCGGTCGCGGTCGAGGGTGATCTCGAGTTGCACCGGGAGCTTCCGCTCGACGGTCGTCCCCGGGAGGAGCCTGGAACGGTCGTTGCGGAAGTGGACGACGATCTCCTTGCTGGCGTTCCCCACTTCGACGCTCCCCGGGCCGAGCGGGCGGATGAGGAGTTGGTGGCGGGAGATCGCCGTTTCCCCCGGCTCGGCGATCGGGAACCGGGTCGTACCGTCGGGCTGGACCAGCGGCGTGCCAAGGATCTCGGGGGGCGTTACCGTCGGGCCGGGGTCGACCCGGCCGATGTCGATCGCCCCAGAGAATACCGCGGTGTAAAGCCGGGTTTCGGCCCGGAAGACGTCGACGCGGACTTGGGCGGGCATGGTCGGACCCTGAAGGATCGGCCGAAGAGGGGGCGGGAACGGAGGCGAGGTTTCACTTTCGGCCGTTCGGCTCCGACTGTCAAGCAAGGGTGTCCCCTTGAAGGAGGGGTTCATCTCTCGTTGACTGTTGTCCCCGTCGAATCGCATCATGGGGGCGCCACCAGGGAAGGTGTGCCGCTGCCGTCGGCAGTGTCCCGGCCGACGGAGCCCGAGGCATGGAACGCTTCTTTTCGAACTGGTCCGGAATCGCCGTCGCGTTGCTCCTGGTGTGCCTCGCCGCGGCCCTCGGGTCGACTGTCCTTGCCGACAAGCCGGGGCGGACCAATGCCTTCGCCGACCAGCCGCCGCGCACCGAGGTGACAGCGCCCCCCGGCGCCGACACGCCCGCCGCCGATCCGCCAAGCCCTGCACCGAAGCGGACGCCGCCGGTCGCCGGCGCCGACCCGGCCAATCCCTTCCCACTCCCCGAGCACCTGCTGGGGATCGATCTGACGAAGCAGACCCGGGTGGAAGCTGATCGGAAGAGCCACGGCTGTGTCGCCTGCCACGCCGGCGTGGGGGACATGCACCGCAGCCCCGACGTGCGGATCGGCTGCACCGACTGCCACGGCGGCAACGCCGATGCGCTCACGAAGCAGCGGGCCCACATCCACCCCTGCGAGGCTGAGTCTTGGCCCGGGTCGGCCAATCCGATCCGCTCCTACACGCTGCTCAACCACGAGACCCCGGAGTTCATCCGCTTCGTCAACCCGGGCGATCTACGGGTGGCGCACATCAGCTGCGGCGGATGCCACTCCTCGGAGGTGCTCCAGGTGCGTAAGAGCATGATGACCCACGGCTGCATGCTCTGGAACGCCGCCCTCTACAACAACGGCGCGATCCCCATGAAGCACGCCGCCTACGGCGAGAGCTACAGCATGGATGGCGTCGGCCAGCGGTTGCAGAACGTGCCGCCACCGACGCCCGAGCAGCTCGACTTCAAGGGGATGGTCCGCTATCTCGATCCCCTGCCGCGGTTCGAGCGGATGCAGCCGGGGAACATCCTGCGGATCTTCGAGCGCGGCGGGCGCTTCCGGGCCGACGCCGGCAACCCCGAGCGCCTCGAGGAGCCGGGGCGGCCGCGGTCCCGGCTGGGAACGAGGGGCTTGGGAACGGAGAACCGCACCGATCCGGTGTTCGTGAGCCTCACGAAGACGCGGCTCCTCGATCCGACGCTCAACTTCCTCGGCACCAACGACCATCCCGGCGACTACCGCTCCAGCGGCTGCACCGGCTGCCATGTGATCTACGCCAACGACCGCTCCCCCGTCCATTCCGGGCCGTACGCGAAGTTCGGCAACCGTGGCGAGAGCTTCTCGGTCGATCCGATGATCCCGCGTGGGGAGAGCGGCCATCCGATCGAGCACCGCTTCGCCCCCGGGAGCGGGATCCCCACCAGCCAGTGCATCGTCTGCCACATCCATCCCGGCACGACGGTGATGAACAGCTACATCGGCTACATGTGGTGGGACGAGGAATCCGACAGCGATCTGATCTACCCGCACGAGCAGCGCTATCCGACCTCGGAAGAGTCGATCAACATCGCGTTCTCCAACCCGAACGAATCGGCGGCGAAGAACCGGCTCTCCGATCCGGAGTTCCTCGCCAATCTCACCGACCTCAACGACCGCACGAAGCACACGCAGTTCGCCGATTTCCACGGCCACGGATGGGCCTACCGGGCGGTCTTCAAGCATGACCGCCGGGGGATGATGCTTGATCACCGCGGCGAGCCGGTCGCGGATTCCGGCAATGCGGCGCTGCGGGCGGCGGTGTCGATGCCGGAGCGGATCAAGGAGGTCTACCGCGGCGCGGCAGGAAAGTCGCGGGAGGAAGTCCGCGCCGAGGAGGAGAAGGTCGCCGCCGAGCGCGACGGGCTCCCGGTCCATCTCCTCGACATCCACATGGAGAAGGGGATGCACTGCGTCGACTGCCACTTCGTTCAGGACGCCCACGGCAACACCCGGCTGTACGGCGAGGTGCGCGCCGCGATCGAGATCGGCTGCATCGATTGCCACGGCACCGTCGACCGATTCGCCAGCCTGCGGACGAGCGGGCCGGCCTCCGACACTTCGAGCCCGGAGGGGGGGCGCGATCTCCGCAATCTGCGCACGCCGTCCGGCAAGCGTCGGTTCGTGGTTGAGGGGGACCGGATCTTCCAAAACTCGATGGTCGAGGAGGGGCTGACCTGGGAGATCAAGCAGACGAAGGCGACGGTCGATCCCAAGAGCGATCACTACAACGCCCTCTCCGCCTTCGCCAAGACCGTCCGGATGGCGGAGGACGGGGCGATGGAGTGGGGGGGCACCACCCGCTCCGATCGCTGCGCCCATTCCAACGAAAACATGAGCTGCATCGCCTGCCACAGCGCGTGGAACCCGAGCTGCTTCGGCTGCCACCTGCCGCAGCGGGCCAACAAGAAGGCCCCGGCGCTCCACAACGAGGGGGACGTGTCGCGGAACCTCGTCGCCTACAACTTCCAGACGCTGCGCGACGACGTCTTCATGCTCGCCCGTGACGGCAACGCCACCGGCAACCGCGTCGGCCCGTCGCGTTCCAGCTGCGCGATCCATGTCGGCTCCTACAACTCGAGCCGGGAGTCGATCTATGTCCAGCAGCAGACGATCTCGGCGGAGGGCTTCAGCGGCATCGCCTTCAGCACGAATGTCCCCCACACCGTCCGCGGCGGGCCCGTCCGCCCCGCGGGGGACCGGCGCGAGTCCCCCGGCGCCAGTGGCACGCACGAAACGAAGATGTGCACCGACTGCCACGTCGCCAAGACCGAGGACAACAACGCCATCATGGCGCAGCTGCTGATGCAGGGGACGAACTACACCAACTTCATCGGCCGCTACACGTGGGTCGGCCTCGGCGACGGGGGCTTCGCCGGCGTCGCGGTGACCGAGCAGCAGGAGCCGCAGGCCGTCCTCGGCAGCTCTCTCCACCATATCGCCTTCCCTGACGATTTCGCCAAGCACGTCGCCGCCGACGGCGCCCTCGGCGTCGCCCATCGTCACGCCGCCGGCGACATCGGGGGGCGGCTGCTCAACCCCTTCAAGCAGCGCGAGGTGCTCCAGGTGCAGTCCCGCGGTGAGTATCTCTACGCCGCCTGCGGCGCCGACGGCTTGCGCGTCTACGACATCGCTTTCATCGACAACAAGGGTTTCTCGCAGCGGATCACGACGGCGCCGGTGTCCCCGCTCGGGCAGCAGTTCTACGTCAAGACGACCTACGCCACCGGCGTGGCCGCCCCGACGACGCTCGCCCCAGATCCGACGCGGACTCACGATCCCGCCAACCACGAGGGGAGCGTTCACGAGATGTACGCCTACCTCTATGTCACCGATCTCGAGGAGGGGCTCGTCCTCGTCGGGGCGGGGACGCTCCTCGACGGCAATCCGCTCAACAACTTCCTCGAGCGCGCCGTGACCTTCAATCCCGGCGGGATTCTCCGGGGAGCCCGCAGCATCACGATTGCCGGGACACACGCCTGGATCTGCTGCGATGCCGGTGTCGTCGTCGTCTCGCTCGACAAGCCGAAGTGCCCGGAGGTGGTGGCCGTCATCGCCAGCCCGGATGTCGTCGCGCCGCGCTCGGTGGCGATCCAGTTCCGGCATGCGTTCATCTGCGATGCCGAGGGGTTGAAGACACTCGACATCAGCGACCCCGCGGCGCCCGTCCCCCTAGCTACGGTGCCGCTCGAGCAGGCCAATTCGGTCTACGTGGCGCGGACGTACGCCTACGTCGCCGGTGGGCCGCAGGGGCTCGTGATCGTCGACGTCACCCGCCCCGGCGAGCCGTTTGTCGATCAGTGCTTCGACGGCGGTGGTTTGATCAACGATGCCCGCGACGTGAAGCTCGGGATCACGTACGTCAGCGAGTTCGCCTATGTCGCCGACGGGATCAACGGGCTGCGCGTCGTGCAGTTGACTTCCCCGGAGACGCCGGGGAACGTCGGCTTCAGCCCCCGTCCCACGCCGCAGCTGGTCGCCACCTGGCCGGTTTCCGGGAAGGGGGTGGCGCTGTCGATCTCCGAGGGAATCGACCGAGACCGAGCCGTCGACGAATCGGGAAACCAGATCTCCGTCTTCGGCCGGATCGGCGCCCGGCCGTTCAACCGGGCCGAGCAGGAGCGGATGTACAAGCGCGACGGGAAGGTGTGGAAGGTGGGCGACGACCCGTTCGACGCCGAGCTCTACCGGATCAAGCCCTGATGAGGGGCTAGCTCAAGCCAGGGTTCAAGCGCTGATTCAAACGCTGATTCAAGGGCCCCCGTCGAGTTTCCCAGCCGGTTCCTGCGGCGAGCGCCGGCTCACCGCGCCGACGTCGGCGCCGGGAGGATGAAGGCGGCGCGGACGGCGCGGATGTCGGGGGCGGCCGTCGGCGCGGGGCGATGGCTGCCGGGGGGCATGCCGGCGGGGTCGAAGCCGAGGATCGCTGCGATCCGGTCGCACGCGGCGCGGCGCTCGTCGGCGCCCCAGGCGGGGCTCGTGGCGAGGGCCGGTAGGAGAGCGGCGGCCACGATTCGCGCCGCGTCGACGTCGTCAGCCGTCGCGCCGGCCGCCGCGAGCGCCTCGATGGCGGCCCGATCCCCCGCCACGTCGCCGGGGGCGCGGCCGGGGGCGAGCCTGGCGATCGCGGCATCGATCCCCGTCAGCGGGCCTACGGCGGCGACGACCACGCGTCTGGGCGTGCCGAAGGGGACCGCGTCAAACTCCGCCAGGAGGGGCGCGAGGAGGTCATCGACCGGAGGCTTTTCCGGGGTCGATCGGAGGGCGGCGCCGGCCAGCCCCAACGGCCAGCGCGGCAGCGTCGGCCGCCCCGGCACGTGGCGCCGGTATCCCAGCGCCTGCCGTTCGCTCGGGAGGACCAGCTCATGGTGGCAGGCGCGGCAGTCGTGGAGGGAGAGCTCCGGCCAGGAGACCTGGGGCGTCTCTCCCTCGGCCACCGCGGCGAGGTCGGTGGCGAGGCGCACCGATTGCCGAAGGACGCCGAGCCCCTCGATGAGCGAGCGGTCGATCGGGCCGGCCGTCTCGGTGCGGTAGCCGGCCGCCGCCGCTTCGGCGCGGATGGTCTCCGGCTTGGCCTCGATCCGGCGCCAGTGGGGCCCGAGCGCTGTCGAGAACGACTCCACCTCAAAGGGACGAAGGGGGGGATGCCCGGCGGCGTACATTCCGTGCGTCACCAGCCGCCCGGAGCCGATGTCACCGACATGACAGGCGGCACAGTTGGCCGCCTTCACGGCGGGGCTGCGCAGATCGTGCATCCCGAAGGCCGATTTCTCCTCCGTGGGGAGGAAGCGCCATTCCTTCGCGGCATGGGGCTCGAGGTACGCCGACGCCGCGCCGTGGCAGGTCTCGCAGCTGATCCCGGCATGGAGGAGGGGCGTCTCTGCCGTGACCGCCGGCTCCGCAGGGGCATGCGAATGGCAGGCGATGCAGGCGCGCGTCCGCCGCGCCTCGATCCCGAGGACGCGCTCGATCGCCGCCGTCCGCTCGTTCGTCGGGGCGAGGGCGAGATGGGCCCGGCTGTGGGCATCCTCGCGCCAGTGGAGTGTCGTCGCCGGTCCCGTCCACTCCCCCTGCTCGGAGCGGTGGCAGCGGACGCACGTCTCGGTCCCCTTGAAGGTCGCCGTGGTCGTCGCCGTGGTCGTCGCAGTGGTCGTCGCAGTGGTCGTCGCAGTGGTCGCGCTGGTGACGGAAGCGGCTGCGGTGACGGAAGCTGCTGTCGTTGGCGGTGGCGGCGGGAGATCGTCGGCCCGGCCGACGCCCCCCGGCAAAGACCCGGCCATGAGAGCGGCGCGCAGGAGCACGAGGGCGACCAGCGCGCCGGAGCTTCGGCCGCGGGAGTGCGGAAGCGCAGGGGGGAATTGGTGGGAACGATGGCCCATCGATCGACGTGCTCCGGCCTGGTCGGAGAGAAGGATCATGGTACGGTCGCGCGGAGGCGTTTGAAATCAGACCGGCGTAGCGTCGGCGGGGTCTCCTGCCGCGGCAGGTAGCGGAGCGATTCCCGCAAGCCCGCCAGCTCCCGATCGACGTCGTGGCTCTCGGCGTTGCCCAGTTGGGCCGGCCCGCCGTCGAGGATCGCCTCGAGGGCAAGGACGCTCTGCACGGCCGCCTCCCACGAGCCGATTCCCGGGCCCCCCTCGGCGACGAGGGCCTCGATCTTGGTGGCGACGTCGTCGAGGTCGACCTCGTCGCGGGCTCCAATCGCCTCGCCGCGCCGGTCGGCGGCCGCCGCGAGGGCCCGGGCCTCGAGGCGGATCCGACCACGCCGCTTCTGGTCGGCCGGCCCCCAGTGGCGCTCGAGGAGCCGCCGCAGATCGGCCAGGCCACGATCGACATCCCCTTCGGCCGAGCTGCCCGTGAGGAGCGCTCCCCCCGCCTGCGACCACGGCTGCCAGGCGGGCGTGCCGACGGCCGACCAGCCGGACCTCAGGGCGTCGACGGCCGGCGGGGTGACGCTGGCGATCGAGCGGTGGCATCCCTGGCAGTCGAACTCGGCAAACTCCGGCCAATGCTCGCTGGGGAGGGCGCTCGTGGCCCGGGCCGGCTGGTCGCTGACGCGGGCCGGCGGGTCACTGACGCGGGCCTCCAGGAGGCGGGCCGTGGCGGCGAGGGTCGCGGCCTGTCCGACCGCCCACGACCGGGCCTTAAAATCGGTGCCGACCTCGGCCCGCCCGGCCGGGCTCCAGTGGCGCGGATAGCGCTTCTGGTAGGCGGCAAACTCGAACACGAGCCGCGGATGCCCGGCGGCGATGAGAGCATGGTCGACGTCGTGCTCCGCATCGCCGACATGGCAGCGCGTGCAATCGTTCACCCGGTCGAGCGGCGTGGAGAGATCTCGGTAGCCGAGCGCGGCGCGTTCCTCCCGCCCCATCCCCTTCCAGGCGTCGAGGGTGTGCTCCGAGCCCCACGCCGTCGGATCGCCGTGACAGGAGGCGCAGCCGACGCCGTCGGCGACGAGGTCGTCAGGGAGCGGTGTCGGCGAGAGATCGGCCATCGAATGGCAGACGAGGCAGCGGCGTGCTTGATGGGCCGGGCCGATCCCCAGCAGCTCCGCCATCCGCCGCGAGCGCCCCGAGTGGAGCACTTCTGACGCGCGGGCGTGGGGATCGCGCTCCATCCACAGTGTGGCGGCGAAGGTCGAGACGGCGTGGTTGGTGCCCTTGGGGCCGCCGTGACAGCTCGAGGCACTGCACGAGGCGACGCCGAGGCGCGAGGGCATGGCCCCTCCCGGCATCGACTCGTCGGCCGGGCCGGCAGGACAGACCTCGCCTTCCCCCCGGCTTTCCAGCGGGCAGGGGGGCTCGAGATGGCAAGGGGGTTCAGGCGTGGCCGTCCGGGCGAGCTCCATCCCGGCGGCGAAGAGCACGAAGCCCATCGCCGCCAACCCGCCCCAGCCGGTCTGCTCCTGTCGACGCATGGGCTCGTCCCCTCGGGGAGGATTTTCGGCCGGATCGGGACGGGGGCTGGAGGAGCCGCCGGTGGCGGGGTGTAGCTTCCGCCGCTTCGCTCACTTCCACGAGCGCGGTTGGTCGCAACCGCAGGGAAAGACCGTCGCATCCCCCACCCGGTCCCTCTTTGGAGGGTATGGGCAGGTGGGGTACCATTGGTGGCCCCGGGAAGCGGTGCGGAGCGTGACGGCGCTGCGGCTGGTGGGTCGATCGTTGGCCCAGGATCGTGTGGAGACTTCGCGTGCGCATTGGTGGCAAGACGTGGCATCGGGACCTCCCGTGGATTGTCGCCATGGTCCTGCTTGCGGTCGTGGCCTCCGGCTTCTATCTCGCCGAGTATCTCGCCGCTGGCCGGCTCCCCGGGGGGAGCAGCCGGACAGGCTTCGTGTGCGGGGTGATTGCCGGCGGGATCGTCGTCTTCGAACTCCTCCTCTGGCCGCGGCGGCGGGTGCGGTCGTGGCGGCTCGGCTCGGCGCAGGCCTGGCTGCGGGCCCATGTCTGGCTCGGGCTCCTCGCCCTCCCGCTGGCCCTCATGCATGCCCGGCTGCTGTTCATCGGGGGCTGGCTCAATTGGGCGCTGACGGCGCTGTTCCTCGCCGTCATCGTCAGTGGGCTCTGGGGGCTAGCGGTGCAGCAGTGGATCCCCGGCTGGATGCTCGAGCAGGTGCCGGCCGAGACGATCTACGAGCAGATCGATCATGTCGCCGCCCAGCATTGCCGTGAGGCCGAGCGGCTCGTGCGCGGAATGTGTGTCGCCGATCCGGCCGAGCAGGGCGGGGAGCACGGCGGCGACGATGCCGCGGCCGACCCCGGCGATCATGCCGTCATCACCGGCCTCCGTTCGATGACCGGGATCCAGGGGAAGGTGCTCCAGGTTGTTCAGATCCATGCGGTCATTCCCGGCACGGCGGCGGTCCGGCGGATGTTCTTCGACGAGGTCAAGCCCTACCTTCTCGGTGGCTGTCGATCGGGCTCGAGCCTCGCCTCGCGGGCAACGTCGGTGCGCCTCTTTGCCGCCCTCCGTGACTCGAGCCCGACCGAGGCGGCGGTCGTCATCGACCATCTCGAACGAACCTGCGACATCCGCCGCCAGTTCGACCTCCAGGCCCGGCTTCACGGCTGGCTCCACGGCTGGCTGCTCGTTCACGTTCCCCTTTCGGTGGCGCTGGGGGTGCTCCTCGCGGTCCATGTTCCTGTCGCGCTTTGGTACTGGTGACGCATGGCTGGCCCCGATTCCTCCCCCTCCCCCTCGACCGCCCCGGAGACCTCCCGCGGGCATGCCTCCCGGATCGACCGGTCGTACTACACGCGCACCGCGCCGCTCCTCCGGGTGCAACGGTGGCTGATGTTCATCGCCTTCGTCGCCGCGCTCGGCTGGTCGGCATGGGCCCTCACCGACAAGTCGCACCAGCTCGCCCCGGGGGCCGTCGTGGCGGCGCATGCCACCTGGGAGAACGACTGCCAAGCCTGTCATGTGCCCCTCTCACCGATCCGCGAAGGGGGCTGGCAGGAGCAGGTCATCGCCGGGAGCGCGACGCATCCGGCGAAGTGCGAGAAGTGCCACGCGCTGGCCTCCCACAGCCTGCGGCAGGTGCCGGCGGAGGTCGGTTCCTGCTCCTCCTGCCATGTTGATCACCGCGGCCGTGAGGCCGACATCAGCCGGGTCGCCGACACGACCTGCACCGCCTGCCACGGCGACATCTCCGCCCACTCCATCGCCGCCGTGGGGGAGCCGACGCCCGTTCTCCCCTCCGTCACCCGCTTCGATGCCGACCATCATCCGCCGTTTCAGTCGCTCGCTACCGACCCGGGGCGGGTGAAGTTCTCTCACGGCCGCCACCTGCGCGCCGGGCTGACGCTCGGCGCCGGCGATCGTGCCGACAAGGTGGCCTGGACCTATGACCGCCTCCCCGCCGCCGACCGGGCCCGCTACCTCCCGGCCGGCGTCTCGGAGACCGATCTGGTGCAGCTGGACTGTGCCGCCTGCCACCAATTCGCCTCCGATCTCCCGCTCGACGTTTCCCTGCGGGATCTTCGCCCCGTCAGCGCTCTCCTTGCCGGCCGGGCTCCCGGCGCGATCGCTTTGCCGGTGGAGTTTGAGCGCCACTGCAGCGCCTGCCACCAGCTCCCCGCCGACGCCGACGCCAGCGCCACCGCGGCCACCCTCGCGGACGCCGGGACGGCCGCGGACACAAGCGCGGGCGCACCCTCCCAGCTCCCCCACGGCCTCGATGCCGGCGCGATCCGCCGCTACCTCGAGACCCGCGCCGTCGCGGCGCTGCATGCTCCCCCCGAGGGTGCCATTCCAGGGGAGCGCCGCCCCCTGCCGGTGGCCCACGTCCCCGAGCCCCCGCGCGACGCGGCGAGCCTCGACGAAGTTCGCGCGGGAGTCGACGCGCGTCGGTTGTTGGTCCGCGGGGTGTGTGAGAAGTGCCATCAGGTCGACCCGGTCACCCTCGCCGCCGAGGAAAGCCTCGTCGCGGCCCTCGCCGGCGACCGCGCTCCCCAGGAGGGATGGTTTGGGGTTGGGCCGAGCAGGATCAAGGTGGTGTGGTTTGAGAAGGCCCGCTTCGATCACTCCGCCCACCGGTCGTGGTCGTGCCGCGAGTGCCATGCCGGCGCCTATCCGCCCGCGCTGCCGCCGGCAGATGTCCTCGCGTCCTCTCCGCTCGATCACGGCCAAGTGCTGATCGCCGGGAAGGAATCGTGCCTCGGGTGCCATGCCCCGCGCCAGCGCGACGCTGCCTCGGGGCGCGAGTTTGGCGGCGCCCGCTTCGATTGCGTCGAGTGCCATGGCTACCACGGCCACGGGCATCTCCCTCCGCTCCCCGTAGCGCCTTGAGAGCCCTCGACGTGATGCGCCTCCTCACCGCCGTCGTGGTGTTTGCCCTCTTCGCCGGCTTCACGCTCCTCCTTCTCCGGCCGCGCGACGCGCGGGTCGCGCCGGTCGGCCCGTACGAACCGCTCGTCACCACGCCCGCCGCCGTGCCGGCGCTCCGGGCGGGCTTGGGAACCTCCGCCTGCACGTCGTCGGGGTGCCATGCCGGCACGCCCGGGGAAGGGGAGCCGTGGCGGAGCGCGTACTCGGTGTGGGCCCTCCACGATCCCCACTCCCGCGCCGAGCGCGTCCTTCATGGGACGCTTGCGGCGCAGATCGTCGCCGGGATCGCGGCCGTTGATCCGCCACTGCCAATCGTGCCGGCCCCCGAGAACCGCGCCTGCACCGGCTGCCACGCGCCGCTCGCCGCGCCTCCCGCCAGCGGGATCGAGGGGGCGATCGCCGCTTCCAACCCGCGCGCCGCCGAGGGGGTCAGCTGCGAGGCCTGCCACGGGCCGGCCAGCGATTGGCTCGTCGCCCACACGCTCCCCGGCTGGCGGCAGTCGATCGAGCGCGAGGGGATGCTCGACCTCGGCGATCCGTCTGTCGCCGCCGCGCGTTGTGGTGAGTGTCATGTCGGCAGCCCGCCGACCGACGACGGCCGGCCCCGTCAGGTGACCCACGCGCTGATCGCCGCCGGGCATCCGCGCCTGGCCTTCGATCTCCGCGCTTTCCGCGCCGGATTGCCCTCCCACTGGCGCGATCCGGCGGCATTCGCCGAGCGGGCCGCGGCGGAGGGGGGGCGACGTGCCGATCCGATCGAGGAGTGGTCGCTCGGTCGGCTCGCCGTGCTGCGGGCCTATCTCGTCCAAGCCGAGCGGCAGTCGATCCCCGCCGGCCCGCCCGCCGACGGCTCGGCGCCAGCGTGGCCCGAGTTTACCGCCTTCGACTGCTACGGCTGCCATCGCCCCGCCCTCGTCGCCGGCGCCCTCTCCGCCCCGTCTCCCGGCATCCAGCCCATCCAGCCCCCCGGCATCCCGCGCCCCGATCCGCTCGTCTGGGCGTTGCTGGAAAGCTTTGTCCCTGCGGAGGCGCGCGCGGCCGTGGAGGGGGCCCGCGGCGCGCTCGCCGCGCGGCGGATGGCCCCCCCCGCCCCCGACACCTTCCAGGAGGCGCTTGCGGCCATAGACCGCGGCGTCGCCGGCGCCGCCGATCGGCTCCGCGCGCTTCCGCCGGGCGAGCAGGCGGCGGCGATCGCTGCCGCGGTCGATCTCCGGGCGTGGGGGGAGGCGGCGGTGGCGCTTTCAGCCCTCGAAGCGGTGGCGGCCCAGGCGGGCGGCGGCGACAGAGTCGCCGCCGAGCTTGCCGCGCTCAAGGCCCAGCTCGCCTTCCCGATCGGGGAGGGGCCCAATGGCCCGATCCGCCACAACACCCCCCACCCTTACGATCCCGCGGCCGCCGCGGCCACCGTGGAGCGGATCGTCGCGGGGATCCGGGCCGGTGCTTCCCCCCCCTGATCCACAGCCAGCGAAGGCAGCGGCCGGCGCGGCGTCAGCCGAGGGGGGCCGTTTCGGCGCGGCGGGCTTCGACGATCGCCAGAAGCTCCTTGCCGCTCATCCGGAAGGCGGCATTGTGGGGGCAGGCGTAGACGCAGCTCGGGTCGTCCCCCGGGCCAACGAGATCGCGGCACAGGTCGCAGGTTGTCGCCACGCGCCGGCCGCCGTCGGCACGGCGGCCGACCTCGTGCATCGAGATGTTGCCGTAGGGGCAATTCGTCGAGCAGAGCCCGCAGCCGATGCAGTGATCCTCGATGACGATCTCGACGGCGCCGGGGTGGTTCTCCCGGGCCCGGCGGTGGATCGCATCGACGGGGCAGCCGACGAGGCAGTAGGGATCGAGGCAGGAGCGGCAGGAGCTGGCGACGAGATAGTTCTCGAACCGCAGCCCCTCACGGATCAGCCGCGTGACGCCGTCGTGGGTGTCGGAGCAGGCCCGCGTGCATTCGTCGCAGCGAGTGCAGCTCTCGAGATCGAGCACGAGGAGCTTCTGGGCGCTGTACAGCCCATTCTCGAGGAACGTCCCCAGCCCGTTGTCGAGCGCCGAGGCACGTTCCCGGTCGCGGGCAAGATTCCGCCGCGCCTCGGCCACCATCGACTCGCGCACCTTGGGAAAGCGATCGAGGATCTCCCGGAAGTCTTCGGCCTGGACGCGGATCAGCTCGACGTCGTCGAGCGCGGTGCAGGTGGCGCTGCGCCGGGCGCGCGTTGCCCCGGTGGCGGCGAGCTCGTCATCGATCGCCCCCATCGCCCCCAGGAGGCCGATCTCGCCAAAGGTCCGGCCGTTGCCGAGGTAATCGACGACGCGCTCCTGGTCGCCGACCCGCTGGCTGACCTTCACGAAGCCGAGGCGGACCTTGAAAAAATCGGTCGCCGGATCCCCCTGACGGAAGATCGGCTGCCCCTTGTCGACCCGGAGGAGCTCGGCCCGGTCGCGGAGGAACTCGGCGCACTGGTCGCGGTCCGCCGCCGTCAGGCCGGCGAACATCGTCAGCTGCCGCAGCTCCCGGGCCATCGAGCGGCTCCGGTAGGCCCGGTCGAGGACGCGGCGCGAGGCGCCGGTGCGCTGGAGGACATGGAGGACGTTGCGGTTGATCTCGAGGAGCTCGGTTGGCTCGAGGGCCACCACCGTCGCCGAGCGGGGATAGTGGCTCAAGCACGACATCTCCCCAAAGAGGATGTCGTCGGGGGTCATCTCGTCGACCCACCGGTCGTCGCGGAGCTCGAGCGTCCGCCCACCTTCGATCGAGAGCCGCTCCCGGCGCTCGGTCGCGGCAGGAGGATCGCGGCGCGTCAGCGATCCCTGCACCCAGGCGGTGGCGCTGCGGACGAGCGCCCGCAGCCCGGAGCCGTGCCCGGCATCGCCCCCCCGGCTCCCCACCGACACCCCCACCCGTCCGCTGACGATCACGAACGCCGTTGAGGCATATTCCCCCTCCCGGCAGATGACATCGCCCGGCTGGTAGATCCGCCGCTCGACGGAGTCGGAGTTCCACTCGAGAAACTTCGGCGGCACGTCGGCGAACAGGGGGATCCCCTCGAGCTGCGCCGCCGACACCCGCGCCGCGGTGCCTTCCGTATGGTCCGATTCCTTGACTTGCTCGCGGAACATCAGCGCGCCGGTCGGGCAGCTGATCATGCATTCCCCGCAGGCGACGCAGCTCGACGACCCCATCGGATCGTCGAGGTCGAAGCCGATCCGGGTTGTGTAGCCCTTGCCAGTGCGCCCGATGACCATGTTCTCCTTGACGTCGGTGCAGGCGCGGACGCACCGGTCGCAGAGGATGCACTGGTCGTGGTCAACGGCGATCCGCGGCGACGAGGGATCCTTCCCGCGCGGGGTCTCACGCAGCGGGATCCCGGCCGTGCCGATCAGCGGCCAGCGCGCCGCAATCGCCGCCGGATCGGCCTCGGGCGTGGCGGCGTGCTCAAGGGCCCGCCCCTCCTCAGCCAGCCGGTCGAGCCGCCGGGAGAGCCGGCCGAGCTCGTTGGAGGGGAGTGTCGTCTCCCAGTCGGCCGGGAGGCTATCGGCGACGAGCATGTCGACGAGCGTCCGCACTTGGTCGTCGATCCGCCGCCGCGCGGCGAGGTCGGGGGAGGCGATCGTCTGCACCTCCATCGTCTCCTCGACGCGGTGCTGGCAGGCGGGGAGGAGCTTGCGTTCGCGCTGCATCGCGCCGCGCTTCACCTTCGCGATTTCCACGCAGCACACCCGGCAGACACCGACGGGGTGGAGGTGCTCCTGATGGCAGAGGACCGGGATCGGATTGCCCCCGGCAACGCCTTCGTAGAGCTTCGTGGCGGCGTCGAGGATCGTCGTCGCCCGCGGGATCGGTCGCCCTTCGCTGTCGCGCAGAATCTTCCCCTGCGAATCGGTGAGGGGCACGGCCTTGGCGACGGTCACCTCCTGGCCGTCGATGCGGATCGTGATCTGCCGCTCGAAGTCGGCCGACGTCACCTTGTCCATGCGGACGAGCTGGCCGTTGAAGTCGCGGGCAAACAGCCCGTCCTCCTCGATCGGGATCGGGAGGAGGTGGTCGTCGTGGTCGGCCGTCGGCACGTGTCCGCTCATCGGTCGTTTCTCCGCAGGTGGCGCTCGACATCGGCGGGGAAGAACTGAAGCGCCGTCTGGAGCGGCTTCGCCGCCACCATCCCCAGGCCGCAGATCGACGTCATCTCCAGCGCCCGTGCCAGGTCGTCGACGAGCCGCCGCTGGAGCGCGAGGCCGGCCGCGTCGTGGCGCCGGGCGACGAGATCCTCGGCGACATGGACGATCTTCTCCGAGCCGAGCCGGCAGGGAACGCACTTCCCGCACGACTCGTCGCGGAAGAACTGCGAGCAGTTGAGCGCCTCGGCAAGCATGTCGCGCTCTTCGTTGTAGACGACGAGCCCCGCCCCGATTGCCAGCCCGAGATCGCGGAATCGCTGCAGATCGAGGTTCAAGTCGAGGATGTCGAGCTCCGTTCCCCCGCCCGCCGTCACCCGCGCGACGAGGTCGGCCGGGGCCCGCTGCTCCCACCCCCGCGGCAGCGCCGACACCCGTAGCCGCGCCGGGAGGAATCCCGCCGACGGCCCCGACGCGGCGAAGGCCTTCAGCGTGCCGACGACGCCCCCGGCAAGGTCGTTGAGGAGTTCTCGGAGCGTGATCCCGTTGGGGACCTCGTACACGCCGGGGCGGACGACATCCCCCGAGAGCGAGAACAGCCGCCTCCCTTTGCAGCCGCCGCTCCCGCCATCGGCATACCACTGGCCGCCGTGGATCATGATCGCCGGCGCCCAGGCGAACGTCTCGACGTTGCTGACGAGCGTGGGGCGGTCGTAGAGGCCGTTGGTCTCGAGTTGCGGCGGCTTGTTCCGCGGCTGGGCACGCCGATCCTCCATCGCCTCGATGAGCGCGCTCTGCTCCCCGCAGATGTAGCCTCCCGGGCTCGTGAACACCTCGATCTCGACATCGCGCGTCCCGCCGCCGACCTTCGCCCCGCACACCCCCAGGCCCCGGGCGCGCTCGATCTCGCGCTTCATGATCGCGATCTGCTCGCCATATTCATGGCGGATGTAGATCCAGCCGCGTCGAGCGCCGGTCACGAGGGCTGCGAGGATCACCCCCTCGAGGACGAGGTGGGGATGGCGCGTGAAGATCTCACGGTCCTTGAAGGTTCCCGGCTCGCTCTCGTCGCCATTGCAGACGACATACTTCTCCTCCCCGGCCGCGCGCCAGACGTCGTTCCACTTCTGCTGCGCTGGCACCCCCGCGCCCCCCATCCCGCGCAGATCAGCCACCTTCAGCTGCTCGATCACCCCTTCGCGTGTGCCGCCGGCCACGAAGGCCCGCACCGCCTTGTAGTCCCCGGGCCCGTCGTAGGGATCGATCCGCCACGGCTTGTTTGTGATCGTCACCCCGTCGGTGTCGGGGGTGAAGTCCCTCCCGGCGAGGATCTCGCCGACGGCCCCGTCGATCTCCGCCTGATCGCGGGCCACGAGGAGCGCGTCGTTGACGGTCACGGCCACCGGCCGATCGCACCGTCCCAGGCACGACGCATGGCCGACGGCGACCCGGCCGGCCGCGATCTCGGCCGCCCAGCGGCCTTCGAGGGCCGCCTTCAATCCGGCGCACCCCTGCTGGTGGCAGGCCATGTCATGGCAGACGCGCACCTCCACGCCAGGCGGGGGTTCGAGCTTGAAATGGGGAAAGAAGCTCGCCACTTCCTGGAGCCGATGGAGCGGCGTGCCGGTTCGCTGCGACAGGCGCCGCAGTTCCTCCCCGGGCAGGTAGCGGTGGTGATGCTGGATCCGGTGGAGTTCCTGGACGATCATCGGCGTCAGACCCGGGGACGTGGCGGAGGGAGACGATCGATCAGGCGCGGATTGGAGATCCGTAAACTAGGGGGCGGGGAATCTGTTTGCAAAGTTTCCTCCCCTCTGCGGCCCGGTTTGGCCTGGGGGCCTGCAAGGGAAATGGTAAGCGAGAGAGGATCGGGGCTTCGAAGAGAGGGCGATGGGCGGGGGAGGTGCAGAGCCTGTCGGTTGGAACGGTTCCTCCGGTCGAATCGAAGATGCCGGGGTGTCGATACTCGCAAATGGGGAGTTTGCATGGCCGCACAAGCGGTGTGACCCACGTTCCCATCTCCAGCGGACCAGACCATGAAAGCCTTTGCCCAATCCTCGCGTCAGCGAGGTTGCTGCCGATGGAGCGCGGTGATCGCACTGGCGGTCTCGTCGATCCAGACAGGGATCACGCGCGCCGACGATCCGGTCCGCAGGACCCCGGCCGCACCCCCGGGTGCGACGGCGACTGCAGACGCCAAGGCACCTCCGTCTGCTCCGTCTGCTCCGGGCGTTCCCGGCAGCACCACGCCAGGGACGAGGAGCGGGGCGACGGCTCCCGCCCGGGCTAGCAAGGCAACCGCTGCACCGAACGGAGCGCCGCCAGCCACCGCCGCGCCGCAGACTCTCCCCGGCGGCGCGGCCGCCCCGGCCACCGCTCCTCCTGCGGCCGTCCCCGCCCAGCCTCCGGTCGCCCCTGAGGGGCCGGTGGCAGCCCCTGATCTCGGCCGCGACCTTGCCAACCTCGACGGCGGAGGCTTGAGGGAATCGCTCTCCGACATCCCGAACTTCGTCGGCGACGGCTGCGCACCGACCGCCAACGCCTCGCGGGCCGCCATCGGCCGGGTCGGGATCATTGCCCAGGATATGTACATGACCAATGCCGAAGGGCAACAGTCGCTCTTCGGTACCAAGCAGCCACAAGTTTACCAGTTCCCCGGCAATCTGCAGACGATCGCCGCCCTCCAGGCCGCCGTCGTGACGGGGGTCCCGGCGGGGTCGACTGGGCCGCTCGGTACGGTCACCGACAAGCCGATCCGCATGGGGGTGACCAATCCGGCCGGTGGACCGAACTCGATCACCACCCCCGGCAATGGCTACCCCGATGTCGCCAATGAGGCGTTTCAGACGCTCTATCCCAACGCGTCAAAACCGGTCACGACCTACGTGCCCGATGCCTCCGGCTTTCTCGGTGCCGGCGGGACGGCAGGACAGCTCTACGACAGCTACGCCTTTTACGATTACGTCGTCGACGTCAATTCGCTCGTGCCGGGAGCGAACGTCGGGTTTCTCAAGCTCGCGGAGAACGTCAGCCCGCTGCCGCGCGACCGCGTCTACATGAACTACAGCTACTTCAACAACGCGCTCCTGGGGGACATGCGGCAGGATGTCAACCGGTTCACGCCGGGGCTCGAGAAGACGTTCTACGACGGCTGGACCTCGATCGAGGTCCGCACCCCGTTTGCGTCGACCTACGCCAATTCGCAGTTCGTCGATCCGAACGATCCCTGCGGGCTCACCGACGGCCAAGCGGTGGAGTTCGGCAACATGTCGGTGATCTTCAAGTCGATCATTGCTCTCGGCCAGACCTGGGCCTGGTCGGGGGGGATGCAGGTGGCGCTGCCGACCGCCGGCGACACGATCGTCCGCAGCGCTCCCGGCGGGCAGACGCTCGTCCGCGTCAACAACGATTCGGTCCGGCTGATGCCGTTCAGCGGCCTGATCTGGGCCCCGAATGATCGGTGGTACAGCCAGACGCTCCTCCAGCTCGACACCGCCACCAACGGCAATCCCGCCTATCTGGGATTTCCCGGGTCGGCGACGATTCCCCCCGGCGGGCTCGCGCAGGTCGGCAAGCTCCAGTATCCGACGTTTCTCTACCTGTCATTCTCCGGTGGATACTGGCTCTACAAGAACGATCGCGGCCGGCTGACCGGCTTCTCGCCGATCGCCGAGCTCCATGTGAATCAGGCCCTCCAGGGATCGGACGTGCTCGACGGTCCGAATTATCAGCTGGGGAACAACTACGGCGTCATCTCGCTCGTCAACGGTGTCGTCGGCGCCAACTGGGAGTGGGGGAAGCGCTCGACGCTCACCGCCGCCTACGTGACGCCGCTGGGCGGGGGCGTCGACCGGTGGTTCGATGGCGAAGCTCGTCTGTTCTACAACTGGCGCTTCGGTCCCCAGTCGAACCTCACCCGGGCCCAGTTCTGATCGCTGTCTGCCCGGTGGGAAAAGGTGCCAGCCACCAAATCTGGGTAAGCTGCCAGATTCTCCAATTTTGGTGGCTGGCACCGTTTTCAAAGCCAACTCCCCTCACCGCCACTCATCAATCAGATTCGCCACGAGTGCCGTCCAGCCCGTTTGGTGGCTTGCCCCCAGGCCGGTGCCGTCGTCGCCGTGGAAATACTCGAAGAATTGCAGCTCGTCACGCCAGGCCGGGTCGTCGGGGAAGCGCGGGTTGGGGCCCCACACCGGGCGGCGACCGGAGCGGTCGAGAAGGAAGATCGACTTCAGCCGGGTCGCGATGTCGGCGGCGACACCCTTGATCGCGATTGGCTGGTGGCCCGACGCGGGGGTGGCGACGGTGAAATCCGGGCCGAAGGCTTTGCCGAGCTTCCGCAGGCTCTCGATGATCAGGAATGTCGTCGGAAACCAGACCGGCCCGCGCCAGTTTGAATTGCCCCCCTTGAGCTTCGACTCGGCCTCCGCCGGCTCGTAGTCGACCCGCATCCCGTCGTATTCAAACGGCTCCCGGGCATGGTGCCGCGAGAGGGAACGGATCCCGTGCGGCGAGAGAAACTCCTCTTCGTCGTGAAGGTGAACGAGGATCCGCCGGAGCTGATCGACGTTGACGATCGTGAGGAGGTGCGTCGTCGAGCCGTCGGGCTGGGTGATCCGGTGGATCACGTCGGCGGCGACGTCGCGGCGGTTGGCGAGGAACCAATCGAGGTTCCAGCGAAACTCCCGGAAAGGGGCGATCCAGGCTTCCTCGAGGCGCTCGACGGCAAACAGCGGAATCAGCCCGACGAGCGAGCGGACGCGGAACGGCGTCGAGTGGCCGTCGGCGTGGCGGAGGATGTCGTAGAAGAAGCCGTCTTCCTCGTCGAAGAGCGAGCAGCCCTTCGACCCCATCTGCTTCATCGCCGAGGCGATGTAGGTGTAGTGCTGGAGGAACTTCGAGGCGAGCCCCTCGTAGACCGGGTTGTCGTGGGCGAGCTCGAGGGCGATCCGCATCATCGCCAGCGAAAACATCCCCATCCAGCCGGTGGCGTCTGACTGCTCGAGCGTGGCGCCCCCCTCGGGACGCCGGCTGCGGTCGAAGACGCTGATGTTGTCGAGTCCGAGGAAGCCCCCCTCGAAGACGTTGTTTCCCTTGCGGTCGACCTTGTTGACCCAGCTGGTGAACGTCAGCAGGAGCTTGTGGAAGCAGCGCTCGAGCCAGGCGCGGTCGGCCTTGCCGTGCCGGCCCTTCTCCATGCCATACACGCGCCAAACCGCCCAGGCATGGACCGGCGGATTGAGATCGCTGAACTCCCACTCGTAGGCCGGGAGCTGGCCGCTGGGATGCTGAAACTGCTCGAAGAGGAGGAGCCAGAGCTGATCCTTGGCGAAGGCCGGGTCAACCAGCGCTAGCGGGAGGCAGTGGAAGGCGAGATCCCAGGCCGCGAACCAGGGGTATTCCCAGGTGTCGGGCATCGAGAGGATGCGGTGCGAGTTGAGATGCCGCCAGTGCTGGTTGCGGATCGTGGCCCGCTCCGGCGGCGGCGGCGCGGCAGGGTTGTCACCATCGAGCCAGGCGGCGACGTCGAAGATGTAGGTCTGCTTCGACCACAGCAGGCCGGCGAGCGCCCGGCGCTGAACATGCCGCTCGTCTTCGCCGGCCGTCGCCGGGGCGACCGCGGCGTAGAAGGTGTTGGCCTCGGCCTGCCGCAGCGCGATCGACTCGTCGACAAGTGCCACGAGCGCTTCCCCCTCGAGCGCCTCTGGCTGATGGTCGGAGAGAAGGAGATGGACCGCCACCGTTCCCCCGGCCGGGATCTCGAAGCGGCGGTGGAGGGATGCTTTCGTCCCGACAGACTCCGGGTTGACCGCGTCGGCCTGGCCGGCGCAGATCGCCCGGTGGAAGGCGTCTTTGGTGTGAGGGGAGTGGCTCACGGCCCCCGCACCGTACACCGCCGGCATGTTCGTTTCGTTGTCGGTGAACAGGGGCACCTCGCCCGGCGCGGCGGTGGAGAGGAGCCAACGCTTCCCGAGGCGGGCCGAGGGGGGAAGACGTGAGGGGATCTCGGCCCGGGCGTCGTCGGCCACCAGGCAGATCGTGCCGGGGAGGGCCGGGGCGAGGGCGATCTCGGGCGTCGGGCGCGGGGAGGCCCCCCACGACCAGGTGTTGCGGAACCAGAGTGTGGGGAGGATGTCGAGCCGCGCCGGGGCGGGGCCGCGGTTGGTGGCGGTGATCCGGATGGCGATCTCCTCGGGCCCGCGCTTCGCATACTCGATGACGATGTCGAAGTAGCGGCCGTCGTCGAAGGCCCCCGTGTCGGCCAGCTCAAACTCCGCCCCGCGCCCCTGCCGGGCACGGTTCTCGGCGACGAGCCGGGAATAGGGGAAGGGGGCCTGGGGATAGCGGTAGAGGAGGCTCATGAAGGAGTGGGTCGGTGTGTTGTCGACATGCACCCACCACTCCTTGGCATCCTCTCCATGATTCCCCTCCCAGGGGGTGACGCCGAACAAACGCTCCTTCAGATGCGTATCGGCACCGTTCCAAAAGGTGGGGGCGAAGCAGAGGATCTGGTAGCGGTCGGAAAGCCCGGCGATCCCGTCCTCCCCCCAGCGATAGGCCTTGGCCCGGGAGTCGTCGTAGGTCAGATAGTTCCAGGCATCACCATCCCGGGAGTAGTCCTCCCGGACGGTCCCCCAGGCGCGGTCGGCGAGGTACGGCCCCCACCGGCGCCAGCCCCCCGATTCGTCGGTGATCTGCCCGAGACGCTGCTGTTCCGGATTCAAGGGTTCGACCCCGCGAGAGGCTGGTGGCGGTTGCATCGACGGCGCCGATTGTTCCACCCCATCCTCTGGGGAGAGCGGACGCGATCGTGGAGGTCGATGGAGTCCCAGGGTAGCTTGGGGAAAAAGGCAATTCAGCCGGTCGGGCGGGAGCAACGACGATGAGAGCTTTGTGGCGGGAATGGTGGGGGAAAACCGCCCTCAAGGGGGCCAAGCGGCCGGGCCACCGCCACCGCCACCGCCACACCCCGGCCCGGCTCGGGTCGGAGGGGCTCGAGCCACGGGCGATGCTCGCGGCCGACCAGCTTTCGACCGTCGAGGTCGAGGCGCTCCTGAATCGTGCCAGCGCCGTCACCCCGAGCAACGACGCCATCATTGCCGTCGTCGACTGCACCGGGCAGATCCTTGGGGTGCGGACCGAGTCGGATGTCAGCTTCGCCGACAACAAGACGCTCGGGTTTGCCATCGACGGGGCGGTCGCCAAGGCCCGCACCGGCGCCTTCTTCTCCAACAATCAGGCGATCCTGACCTCGCGGACCGTCAGCCACATCAGCCAGAGCACCGTCACGCAGCGCGAGATGCAGGCTGACCCCAACAGCACGATCGACACGATCCAGGGCCCCGGATACGTAGCGCCAGTGGGGCTCGGCGGGACCTTCCCCCCGGGGATCATCAACACGCCGCTGGTCGATCTGTTCGGGATCGAGCACACGAACCGGGTGAGCGTGCTCAAGCCGGGCGTGCTCCCCACCGATCCGTTCGATGCGGCAAACTTCATCATCGATCGCAGGTCGTACTCCGCCCAGGTGGCAGGCACCTACGGGGCCGTCGGTTCGCAGGCGGGCCAGCCGCCCCAGCCGATCGCCCGCGGCATCGCCACGCTCCCCGGGGGGATCGCCATCTACCGCGCCAACACCAATGAGGTTATCGGCGGCCTGGGAGTGTTTTTCCCCGGAAAGGATGGGACGGCGAGCTTCGAGCAAGGGTTTGTCGCCACCGCCACGCAGACCCGGCAGAACCGGCTCAACGCGCCAAAGGTACTCGAGGCGGAGCTCATCGCCCTCGAGACCCTTCTCCCGATGAACGTGGGGAAGCCGGCGGTGGTCGACGTGCCGCTCGTGAAGGGATCGACGCTGGCGTTGATCACGCTCGCGCCGAGCGAAAACATCCTCACCCGGACGTACAACCCGAACGGCAGCCTCCTGCAACGTGCCAATATCGGGTACCAGCTTCCGCTTCCCGCACCGCTCTCTGTTTCCCAGACCCAGGGACTCGTCAACAAGGTCAACAACGCCGCGAGAATCAACCTCGGCGGGATCGCGCTGCAGAGCTTCGGCCCACAGGCCGGTCCTCTTGGTGTCCAGACACTGTTCACGCTGGCTGGCAAGCTCGGCCCCGGGACGGTCAGCGGCAGCGATCAGCCGGTCAAGGGGGCCGTAACCGTTCTGGATGGGAAGCTCCAAGCCGACGGCTGGCTCGTGCCGGCGACGACGGGGAGCGAGATGACGGCGGTCCAAGTGAAGGGAATCATCGATCAGGGGATCGTCGAGGCGGGGAAGACCCGAGCCCAGATCCGCATCCAGCCGACCGGCACGAAGATGGTGCTGGCGGTGAGCGACTTCGACGGCACCATCCTCGGGCTCTACCGGATGAGCGGCGCTACCGTGTTCTCGATCGACGTCGCTGTCGCCAAAGCGAGAAACACCGTCTACTACGCCTCAGCCGATCTCCAGCCGACCGACCGGGCCGGCACCGTCCCCGTCGGCACGGCGTTCACCAACCGCAGCTTCCGCTACCTCGCCTCGGCCCATGATCCATCGGGCAACACCGCCGCCGGCCCGGGAGCGTTTTCCATCCTGAAGGATGCGGGGATCAACCCGAAGACCGGGCTGAACACAAACCCGAACTCGCCGCCGCTGGCATCGTCGTTCACCACGGTCCTCGGGTACGACTCCTTCAACACCGGCAGCAATTTCCACTCCACGACGATGCCTCGGGAAAACCAGAACGGCGTCGTCTTCTTCCCCGGCAGCACGCCCCTCTACGTGGGGCGGAAGTTGTCGGGCGGATTCGGTGTCAGCGGTGACGGCGTCGATCAGGACGACGTCGTCACCTACTACGCCGCCGCCGGAAGCCCTCAGGGGAACTTTAATGCGCCGACCGACCTGCGGGCCGACAACTACCGCGTCAGCGGAATCCGCCTGCCGTACGTGAAGTACTCACGGAATCCGTTCACCGGGGCGTGACGCCGACGGTGCCGTCAAGAAACAGCGGTCCGTCGTGCCGCTCGAGCGTCTCTCGGGCGGTGCTCGAGATCCGTCGCAGCCCGGCGAGCGAGAGCGGGCCGCGGTGCGCGGCGAGCCGGGCGGCCGGCTCGTCGTCAAGCGCCGCAATGCCATCGAGCCCGAGGGTGCCCGAGTGGCCGGCGAGGGCCTCGGCCGTGGCGGCGTCGAGCGTGACAAGCCCCTCGAGATAGAGGGCGCCTGAAACTCGCGCGAGCTCCGCGGCTGCCGCGCTCGAGAGCCGAAGGAGTGAGCCATACTCGCGCCGCCCATCGGCCACCAACCGGGCCGCGAGCGCTGCGGTGCCGAGGGCCTCGAGGCGCTCGATCCGCACCGGCCCGCGATGACGGGCAAGCGCTGCCTCGGCCTCCGGCTCGAGCTCGCGCATCGCACCAAGTGACAGGGCGCTTGGGTGGGGCTCGAGCGCCGCGATGGCGGCCGCATCGAGCGCCGTGAGGGCATCGAGCTTGAGCTCTGCCGGGTGATGGGCCAGGAGCGCGGCCAAGGGTGCGGAGAGAGCCGTTGCCGTCTCGGCACGGGCGGCGAGAGCGCCGAGGAGGAGCGGTCCAGGGGGGGTGGCGAGGATGGCGGCGGCCTCGTCGCTGATCGATTCGAGCCGCGAAAAATCGCTCCGTCCGGCCTCGTGCAGGCGGCGGGCGAGGGAAGCGGTGGCCAGCACCTGGAGCCCGGCGAGGGAAGGGGAGGGAGCGGCGGCTGCCGCGACGATCACCTCCACTTCGGGCCCGAGACGCACAAGCCGGTCGAAGTCGCGCTTTCCCTCGGCGATCAGCCGGGCAGCCAGCGCCGGGCTGTCGAGGGACTCAAGCCGGGGAAGAAGAAGCGGGCCGTCGTGGAGGGCGAGGAGCGCGGCGCGACCCGCGGGGAGCGACAGGGCGCTGGTCGAGGCGGCAGCGAGGGCGCCGAGCCGGAGGGGGCCGGGGTGGCGGGCGAGCGTCGCGGCGACGTCGTCGGAAGGATCGGCAAGACCAGACAGATCGAGCGGCTCGCCACCGCTAGCAAGCGCCCCGGCTGCGTCTGGGGAGAGCGCCTCAACGCGCGAAAAATCCTGCCGCCCGGCGGCAACGAGGGCCGTCGCCAGCGCCGCCGACTCGAGCGCCCGCAGACCAAGCAGCTCGATCGGCCCGCGATGGCGGGCGAGGGCCGCGGCGGCGGCGGGATCGAGGTGGGCGACAGCGGGGAGCGCGAGGGGGCCGGCGTGTGGCTCAAGCGCCTCAAGCGTGTCGGGAGCAGGATCGGCGAGGATTGCGAACTCGAGCCGGCCGGGGTGGCCGGCGAGGGCTGTCGCCGAGGGGGCGTCGAGGGAGGCGAGACGCTCGAAGACGAGAGGGCCATCGTGGCGGGCGAGCAATCGGGCCCGGGCTGGGGCGAGGAGCGGGGCGGCCTGCGCCTCCGCGGCGAGGCTGTCGAGGCGGAGGGGATCGGGGGACGCAGCGAGGACCGCTGCGGCTTCGTCGCCAACAGTGGACACAAGGGAAAAGTCGCGGCGGCCGTCAGCGAGGAGCCGGCGCGCGAGGGATGGCGTGGGAATCGCCGTCAGGCCGTCGAGCGAGAGCGGGCCGGGGGTGGCGGCGAGGAGGTCGGCGACGGCGGCCGGCGGGACCGCCAGCGCGAGGAGGTGGAGGCCGTCGCGATGGCGGCAGAGCCGTTCGGCGACGGGAGGATCGAGCGTGGTGAGCCGATCGAGGGGAAGGGGGCCGGCCTGGCGGATGAGGAGCCGGGCGATCGCCGGGGAGAGGGTTTCGGCCGACCGCGCCCGGGCCACGAGCGCCGCGAGCGCCACGGGGCCGGCGTGCTGATCGAGGGCGTTTGCCGCGTCGTCGGGGATCAGCCAGACGCCGTCGAGAACGAGCGGTCCGTCGTGCGTGGCAAAGGAGGATGCGATGTCGGCCGAAATCGTCGTCAGTCCGGAGAGGTCGACGGTGCCGGGGAAGCGGGCCAGCTCGGTCGCCTCGGCTGGGGAGAGGCTGTGGAGGGTGTGACGATCGAGCTCCGTCGGCGCCGGGGGAGGGAGCGGGGAAGGAGGGGCACCGAGATGGGCGATCGAGGCGCCGCCGACGATCCCGGCCAGTGCCGCTCCTGCCACGGCCGGCCAGATGGCGCGCCGGACCTGGCCGCGGGCTTGGGAAGGGTGTCGGCGGGGGGGCATGGGAGCGATTCCGGTGGAACGCCGGGGAGCGGCGGGAAGGCGTCGACCGAGCCGCCATTATGCCGGCGGGCGTGGGGGGGCAACAGCGGCCGGGATTCAGACCGATCCCGCGCGCCGGGCCGCTGGCCCCGGGGCGGGGACGGGGGCATGTCAGAACGCGACCTCGAGATCCATGAAGCCGGCGAACATGTTGTTAACGGTGCCGTTGGCCGAGCCGTAGAGCGCCCGGAAGCCGGCGCCGGGGAGGAGCCCCGAGACCCCCGTCCGGAGGATGCAGTTGTTGTTGAGCCACGGCCTCGATTCCATCCCCAGGCTCAAGTCGGTGCCGATCGACCGGGGGATGTTCTCCTGGAAGACGAGCTGCTCGAGCGGCTTGGTGGTGTCGAAGAAGAGGAAGTTGCAGTTGGTCACGAGCCTCGTGCGCTGCGTGAGCTCGAAGTCCATGCCGACGTTGTAGAGCTGGAGCCCCGGGTTGACGAAGTTTGCCTGCGACTGAAACTTGTTGCTCGCCCGCAGATCGGGATAGATGCTGAGCAGGTTCTTGAGGTTCGTCCCCGCCAGCCGGATCCCCTGCCGCACCCAATAGCTGAACTCCCCGCCGGCAAATTGCGTGTTGTCGATAATGCCGTCGAACCCGCTGCCGATGTTGTCGGTGGGGTTATTGTCGCCCGAGGCCCAGAACACCGACGACCGGAAGCGGATCCAGTCGGGGGAGTACGACATCTCGACGGCCGCCATCTCGGCGCTGATGTTGACCGGCTGGAGGGCGAGCTGGTTGAGCGTGTCGTGGCCGAAGGCGTAATAGAAGGCGCTCGAGATGTTGACTTCGTTGATGTGCCCGTCGGTGGCGATGCCGGCGTAGGCGGCGTTGACTTCGTGCGGCGAGGCGATGCCGACCGGATCGGGGCGGACGAGGTTGCCGTTCTTGTCGTATTTGAGGCTGGCGTCGTCGTGGTCGAAGTGGAAGCTCGCCTGAGCGGTGTGGCCGGGCCAGAGGAGATCTTGCCGGTAGTAGTTGGCGATGAGAATCTGCTGGCCGCGAGAATCGAAGGAGTTCAGGAAGCTGTTGGTGTCTTTCTCGCGCTGGTCGAAGACGATGAGGTTGAATTGGTCGCGGTTAGCGAGGCGCGTGCCGAAGAGGCGGATCGCCCGATTCAAATCGCTGAAGATGAAGCCGCGGAAGTCGCTCGTGAACGGCTGCGAACCGCCGCGGATCGAGACGAAGTCGTAGTCGGGGCTCAAGTCGGCGATCTTCGCCTCGACGAACCACTCCTCGATCGTGGCGAAGCCGCGCGAGCGCCGGCGCCCCTGGGAGACGTCGGGGCTGACGACGCCGTATTCGTAGACCTCGAGGTAGTTCGTGTTGAAGACCGGCGCGATCCGCAGCCGCCAGTCGTTCGGCTTGAAGGCCCGGTCGCCGTGGTTGAGTTCGAAGGCGAGGGTGTAGTACTCGAGAAACAGGAATCCGTTGGGGTTGCCGAAGAAGTCCTCCTGCCCCGGCGTCGGCGTCGATTCGAACGGCGTGTTCGGCGTCGGCACCTGGCGGAACATGGCAATCGTCCGGCTGATCACTTTCATGTCAAAGAACGTATGCTGGCCGATGATCGGGAAATCCTCCTTGAGGAGGTTTTGGGTGTAGGGATTGAAGACGTTTCCGAGGGCGTAGGGGTAGTCGTCGAGGCGCTCGTGCCCCTTGCCGTAGCGATCCCAGGGGGGCACCCCGATCCGCCAGCGGTCCTCGACGGGGACGAAGTGGCTCGACTCCTGCTCCTCGCTCGGCTCGACGCTCGAGGCACCGGTGAAGCCGGCCGGCGCGGGGGTGGCGTAACGGAAGAGGGGATCGGCGACGGAGCGCTCGCCGGCGAAGTCGTAGGGATTGTCGGCCGGGTCTCCGAGCACCGGCGGGCCGCGCGTCGCCTCCTCGGGGAGATCCTCCTCCTCCGACCACCATTCCCCATCCGGCGGCGAAGGGATCGCTTCGCCGGGGGAGCGGAGGGGATTGCGGTAGGGCCCCAGACTCTCGACCGGCCCGGGGGACTCCGGGCCCGCGTCGGGGGGATCGGCCGCGGTCAGCGTCTCTCCGGCGGCGGGGAGGTTCGCGGGGCGATCGGCCGGCTCGGCGCGAGCGACGAGGGCGCTGACGGTCGCCACGATGACGCCCAGCACGACCATGCCCGACGCGGATTTGCTGAACCTCGCCCGCACCGCAGCCGACCTCAAAAAGATGGATGTTCACCGGCCGGCCCGGGGCGGCCTCCCGAGTTCAACGGTCTGGCAAAACCTGACGCCTGGGAGAGACGTGAGAGTTCTATCGGTCACGCAGGGAGCTGAAATGGCGACTTTCATGCCGGATCCGGCCCCAAATCGCTCCCCCGCTCCACTCCGCTCGGGAGAGGGGCAAAGGCGGGGCGATTTGGTGATGACCGTCGTGGTAATGCTGTGGGGATGGGGGGGCGGCGGAGCCTGGGCCGCCGATCTGACGCCCTTGATGGGGCGCCCTGCCGCCGAGCGGAACCACCTCGCCCTCCCGCCGAACCAGCGCGCCGGGCGCCCGAAGTGCATCTCCCCGCTGGCCCGCCCCACCGAGTCGCCCCATGAGAAGGGCTATTTCATCGGCGGGGGCGCGCGCGAGCGGAGCCGTGGATCGTGTGAACGGGGGGAGCAGGAAGGGGTGTGGGGGACCGACTACACCGGGATCATCATCCCCAAACATGTCGACCTCCGCTGGTGGCACGGCCAGCGCGCCCAGGGGGGCGCTGGGGCCTACCAGACTGACGGCCCGCGCGTGCTGACGGGTCACCGCTAACAGGCTGTGGCTCAAACCGCTCTGCTGGCCGATGGCCCATGAAATGACGCTGCCGACCGCCGGCGCACCGATGGGAACGACAGTCTGCCGTGGTATTCTCAGGATGGAGTGAACGCTCTGGGGGATGGCCCGCTGGGGTTTTCCGGGCCTGATGACGCCAACGGAGGTAATGCCATGGCTGCTCGGTCAATCGGTTCCGTGATTGCTGCAGGACCAACGCGTTTCCGAGTGTTCGTCCTTGTCGCCACGTTCTGCGCGGGGAATGTCCTCTGTCGCGTCGGCCGCGCCGAGGAACCCGCCGCGGAGGTTCGCACACGCAACGTCGTGCGGAAGAAACTCCCCCGCGACGTGAAGTCGATCGCGCTGGAGTATTCGGTGATCCTCGTCGACGAAAACGGCAACGAGAAGCCGGTCGACCCGGTCAACCACACGTTCGAGGTGGGGGATTCGTTCGTCGTCCGCTTTCGGCCGCAGGATGATCTTTACGTCTACGTTTTCAACCAGGGCCCCAAGGGGGAGCGGGCGTGTCTCCTCCCTCAGGACGACGAGAAGCCGAAGCTGGTGGAAAAGGGGAGCGAGATCTCCCTCCCCGACGACGGCAGCTACTTCACCTTCGAGCCCCCCGCTGGCGAAGAGAAGATGATCGTTGTCGCTCTCCAGCAGCCGGTCGACGATCTCCGTCTCCTCGCCAGGTCGGTGTTCCGCGACGGCGCGGGGGGCAAGCTCAACGCCAAGCCGGCAGACGGCGACGGGAAGGCGGAGCCGGACGACATCCGTTCTCGGGCAGAAGCTGCACCGAAGCTGCGGGGGCCGTTGAGGAGGGTCGTCGAGCGGCTTGACAAGGAACCGATCGACGTCGACGGGAGGCTGACGCACGTCGAACCGCCCGGTGAAGGTGAGACCTCGAGCTACGGCATCGCCATCGCGGGGCCGAAGGCGGGGAATCCGGAGCTGATCCTCGACATAACGCTCAAGTCGAGCGGTGGCAAGTGAACGCGGTGGGGAGCGGGCGGGCATCGCCGGTGACAGAGGCCCGGAGCGCGGCGAGCGCCTGGGCCCGGTCGGGCCAGCCAGCGGCGTGGCGGCGTAACGCCGGGATGCTCGCGCTGGCGAGTTTGGCGTCGATCGTGTTCATCGCTGCCGTGGGGCAGGCCGATGTCACCCGCCAGTTGCCCGACCCGGTACTGCGGCTCGATCTCCCCGGCCACACCGCCGAGATCCGGGCGCTGACTTTCGCTCCCGGGGGGAGGCGGCTGATTTCCGCCGGGCGCGACAAGAAAGCGCTCGTCTGGCGGATCGAGCCGACGGCCCCGGGGCCGGCCGACGGCGCCCCGCGGACGCTGACCCGTGACATCGGCCGCCGCCGGGTCCTCGAGCGAGATCTCCGCTGGCAACTCGGGCGGGGGACGCGCGGAGTCATCCAGGCGCTCGCCGCGGCGCCGGGCGAATCCTCCCTCGTCGCCCTCGCCGGCAGCGGCCTGATGGGGAGCACCGGCGAGATACTCCTCATCGATGCCGCCGATGGCTCCCTCGCGGCCGTCCTCGGCGGCGGTGATCGACTGGGGCACCGCCAGGCCGTTGGTGCCCTGGCGTTTTCTCCGGACGGCGCGTGGTGCTTCTCCCAGGATCTCGATGGTCAGGCCTTCGCCTGGCAGCGCGATCGGGCCTGGGGAGGGGTCGAATTGGCCGCGCCCGAACGGGACCGTTACGGGGAGGTGCGGACCGCGGCGCTCCGGGCCCGACCAGCGACGCGCCCGCTGGCGGCCGTGAAGGGATCGCGCGTCGCCCTGCCTGTGCTCGTTTCGCCGCCGGGGGAGAAAGTCGAGGTCTGGCATCTCGATCTCCACGATCCGCTCCGGCCGGGGGAGCCGCAGCGCGTCGCCACCGACCATCTCGGCGTCGTCCTCGCGATGGCTGCCAGTCCCGATGGTCGGTTCCTCGCCTCCGCCGATCTCGCCGGTCGGCTCTTCGTCCACGATCTCGATCCCCCCGCCGCCGCGGCGACCGTCATCCAACTCGAGGCCCCCGCCCGGGCGCTCTCCGTGTCGCCGGATGGCACCCGGGTGGTGTGTGGGGCCGCCACGGGGGGTAAGGAGAGCCGGCTCGAGGTCTGGCAGGTCGCCGGCGGGCAGCGGACCACCGCGCTGCCGATGCCCGACGAGGTCCTCGCCGTGGCCCTCTCCGACGACGGGCGAACGGTCGCCTGGAGCGGCGGCTGGAGCGAGGAGGTGTCGGTGGCTGATCTCGCAACCCTCGACGCCGCGGCGGGAGAGCGCCCGCGGGTGCGGCGGTTCGGTGGCGTTGGACGCCGGGTGGCGACGCTCGCCTTCTCTCCCGAGAGCCCGCCGGGCCGCGTGGCGATCGGCTTCGCCCGTCCCGACGGGGAGCCGGTGTTCGAAACCGCGTTCGATGTCGAGGGGCTCACGCTCGGTGCCGTCGGT
>CALQRA010000012.1 GCA_943332855.1 Candidatus Kuenenia stuttgartensis | reverse complement strand
CATGGCCGCTGCACGCACGTCGGCGTCGGCGTCGACGGCGGCGGCCACCAAGGCCGGCAGTGCCGCTGCCTCGCGCCGCTCGGAGAGGATGCCGACGATCGCCAGTCGCTGCGGACCAGAGCGGGCCTTGTCGCCAAGTGCGATCACCAGTCGCGGTGACACGATGTCGGAGCGGATGGCCACCAGCGCCCCGCGGGCTGCGTCAACGGTGCCGGCATCACCTGAAAGCAGTGACTCCAGAAAAGGAACCTCGTCAGATCCACCCAGGGCCGCCACGCCGCGGATCGCCGCCACTCGGACGAGGGCGTCGGCCGGCCCCTGCGCCATGGCCATGATGGCCGGAAGGGCGGCCTTGTCACCACGATCCGAAAGTGCGGCGATGAGCGCCGCTCGATCCTGGCTTCGCTCCAGCCCCGGCAGCACCACCTCGGCGAGCTCGCGCGTGAAATCCTCCCCCTTCAGTCCGCCCCGAACCTTCTCCAGGGCCACCGGCAGCAGGTCTGCATCACCGGAACGAATCAGCTCGACGACGCTGTCGAGGACGTCGCGCGATGGGGGCTCGGCAGCCTGTTGAGCCAGCAGCGACGGCGTCGCAAGGGAGAGCAGGATGACAAAGCAAACCAGGGCATTGACAGGGCGCATGGGCACGATTCACGGAGGGAGTGGCGACCGGCTGGCTGAACAAGGCCTGCCTATT
This sequence comes from Candidatus Kuenenia stuttgartensis, assembly GCA_943332855.1. GTDB lineage: Bacteria > Planctomycetota > Planctomycetia > Pirellulales > UBA1268 > QWOP01. The sequence continues at coordinate 44,498 of CALQRA010000012.1, read as the reverse complement.
CCGCAGCGGCCAGCAAGCCACGTTTTGCGGCGACGCGCACGGCTCGCTCTCGATGCGTCTTCGGTGCCTCGCCGATGGAGGCGCTGATCGACGAGTAGATCGCCTTGGCCGCTTTCCGATCTCCCTTGGCGAGAAAGGCTTCGGCGCACGCCAGCCGGGCGTCGACGACGGCCGCGGCCATGTCTCCGCCAGGCTTGGCGCCGGCGAGCGCCGCGGCCGCTTCCGGGGTCGCCAAGGTTCCCAGCGCCGCCGCAGCGGCCGCCGCAATCGTCGCGTCGCCCCCGAGTAGCCCGCCGATCGCCGCCACGCTCTGAAGGTCGCCACGGGAAGCCAGCGACGAAATCATGCCGATCTTGAGGCTCCCCTCGACCATGCCCAGCGCCTTCCGCAGGGCGGCGGCGGCCTCGGGAGCATCGATCCGCTCCAGGGCGAAGCGGGCCATGTGCGAGTTGTCGGCGTCGGTCAGCAGCGCCGCAAGCGCCGGCACCGACACTGCCGTGCCGATCATCGCCAGCTTCCGGCAGACATATTCCTTCGTGGCCCGGCTTGTGCTGCCACCCAGCAGCGCCCCGAATCGCTTCTCCAGGTCCGCGCGCAGGGAGGTGTCGCCATGGGCGGCCACGACGGCGGCATCGATGGACTTGAAGAAATCGGCGTCGGCTCCCCAATCGAAGCCCGCGAGGGCCGTGAAGTGGGCATCGAGAGTGTTGAGGTCGAAGGCCATGAGCGGCACCCGAGGGATGGGGGATGATCGGAGAGAAAGTTGACGCCGATATGGTCGCTGTCTTCAGAGGATCCAGCTTCGAAGAATTCAGTTTCAGAGAATCCAGCTTTAAAGAATCCAGGGTTCCCGGCGGGCGCGGTCGAGGAGCCGATTGGCCTCGTCGTCACCGGTGAATCGCTGGGCGCTGCGGTCCCATGTCAAAGACCGCTCCAGACGGTAGGCGATGGCGATCATGTGTGGTCCGGTCATGGTATTGACTGCCAGTTCGATGTCGCGGAACGGCTTTGCCCGGGTTTTCACGGAGTCGATGAAGTCGCCATAGATCCCCCCCTCCCCCTTGTAGGTGGGAACCACCTTCCCCTCCCGAGGCGTTCCGTCGGCATGCACCTGGATATCCCCCCCATGGGCGACCGAGGGCATCTCGGGGCGCAACGGCTGCGGCCGGTTGTGATGGACCGCGACACCGTTGGGATAGGTGAGTGAGACGTACGGACCGGCGCCGCCGCTGGCGGGGTGGAAGGCCACCGAGGCAGGCTGCAACTCGCGGAGGTCGGCGGCGAAGATCGCGCCGCCGAAGTGATGGGCGCCCCAGTCGGTGAGGCTGCCGCCGGAATAGTCGACGTACGAACGCCAGCTGCCGCCGCCGGTGCCGAAATTGCCGTCGCAGCGACCGGGGTTGTAAGGCTCCCAGGGGGCAGGCCCGAGCCACAGATCCCAGTCGATGTCCGGCGGCGTGGCCACAGCGGGGAGATAGCAGGGCATCGACGGCCCGCCGACGGAAATGTCGACGGCCTTAAGCGTGCCGACCTCGCCCGACCAGCAGGGATTGACGATGTCCCGGTAGTCTTCGAGCACCCGTTGGCTGCCGCCGGAAACAACCCGGCCGTAGCGCCTGGCAGCCGCGATCATCAGCGGCCCTTCACGGAGCGTGAGGGTTTCGGGCTTCTGGAGATAAACATCCTTGCCGGCCCGGCAGGCAGCAATCGTCATGATCGCGTGCCAATGGTCGGGGGTGGCGATGTGGACCGCATCGATGTCATCCCGGGCCAGCAGTTCGCGGAAATCAACGTAGGCGGCACAGTCCTTGTTGCCGTATTTGCCGTCGACGCGCCCCTTGCCATCGTCGCGCCAAGTGCGCCGCACGTCGCACACCGCCACATACTGCACGTCGCTGCGGCCGAGAAACGCCCCTTGGTCGCCGGAGCCCATGTTGCCGATGCCGATCCCCCCGATCACGATCCGATCGCTGGCCGGAGGGGTGGTGGCGTTGCCGAGCGCCTTGGAGGTGATCACGTAGGGGGCGGCCATGGCGGCCCCGGTGGCGGTGGCGGCAGTCCCGAGAAATCGGCGCCGGGTCGTGGAGCGTCGTGACATGGATCCCCCGATCGATGGAGTGGCCCTGAAATCCCCGCGACCAGACTACACCGGGATTTCCCCGATGGCCAACCCCCGAATCGCTCCGTCGCGGCCGGTGCTGGCCCCCTCCAACGACTTTCCTGCCGTTGTGATTCGTGGCCGGGAGGACACCCGATCAGATGCAGAGGCATCGGCAGGGAATCCCTGGCCTGCAGGTCTCGTGCCCAGATCTCGTACCACTCCGGGCGGGGGCATCTGGGAAACTCGTGTAGAGTAACGACCGGGATCCGGGTTTTTCACGCTGAGGGGAAGGCCATGGAAAAGTACCACGACCGACGCGCGTTTCTCGCCCGGCTCGGTCAGGGAATGCTCGTCGCCGGGATTGGCGGACCGCTCGCGGTGGAGATGGGATTCCTGTCGGCTCGCGCGGTCGCCGCCGACGGCGTTTCCGAGCGGCTCACGTTCGGCCCTCGCGAACAGCTCGTCGATCTCCTCGCCGAGACGCCTCCCGAGGGAATCGTCCGCGTGGTCATCGATCGGCTCCGGTCGGGCACGACGCTCGAGGAGCTCGTCGCCGCCGGGGCGCTTGCCAATGCGCGGGCTTGTGGCGGCGAGGATTATGTCGGATTCCACACCTTCATGGCGCTCGCCCCTGCCCTGCAGATGTCGCGGGAGTTGTCGCCCGACCGCCGTGCTCTCCCTGTTCTGAAGGTTCTCCACCGCAATGCCCGCTGCCTCCACGATTCGACGCGCGCCGGAGCCAGCGACACGCTTGCGCTGATCAGTGCTGCGGAGACCCGCACGACGACGGCCGCCGATCTCCGCGAGGCAGTCCGGGCCCGCGATCTTCCCGGTGGGGAGAGCGTTTTCGCCGGGCTGGTGCGGGGCACTGCCGAGGAGGCGTGGAATGCCCTTCTCCCGACGGTCCATGACGGCGTCGATGTCCACCGCATCGTCCTCGCCCACCGCGCCTGGGACATGCTCGGCCTTGTCGGCCCGGAGCATGCCGGCACGCTCCTGCGCCAGTCGCTCCACTACTGCTGGAAGCTCGAGGAGCAGTCGGCCGCCCGGTTTGCGACCCTGCGGGACATGCTACCGCGGCTCTATGAGGAGCACCGTCTCGATGCGGCGCCGGCGGTCGGCCGGACGGCGGATGATGCCTGGCTCGAAGGGGCGTGTGCGACGCTCATGAAACTCCCGCCGGACGACGCGGCGGGGCAGGTGGCCGAATGGCTGGCGGCGGGGATCGACCGCACGGGGATCTGCGACGCCCTGGCGCTTGCCGCCAATCAGCTCGTCCTCCGTGACGCGGGTCGGCCGCCGGAATGGGCGCAGCCGGGCAAGCCGCCGGGGAGCGTCCATGGCGACTCGATCGGCGTTCACGCCTGCGACGCGGCCAACGCCTGGCGGCACATCGCTCTCTCCGCCAACCACCACAACGCCTGCGCGAGCCTGATCCTCGCCGCCTGGCACCTTGGCCTCGACTATCACCAGACCGGCCGGCCCTTCGCCGATTGGGAGCCCCGTCCGACGGCCGACGTCCTTCGCGGCGTGACGATGACCGATCCCCCCCTCCTCCTTGCCGAGCTCGATGACGCAATCCGCGCTGGTGACCAGGAGCGGGCCTGTGCCGTGGCACAGCGCGCCTGCGATCTCGGCCACTCCCACCGGGGCATCCTCGATGTCCTCCTGAACTACGCCGTTAGCGAGGATGGCTCGCTCCACGCCGAGAAGTACTACCGGACCGTCACCGACGAGCTTGCCCGCGCCAGGCCGCAGCACCGGGCACGGCAACTCGTGGCGCTCTCCCGCGTCACGGCGAGCGAGTACGGCAGCCCCGCCCCGGGGATCGCGGAGGCGTGTGAGTTGCTCGGCCTGGGGTGATCCCCGGCATCAGCGCCCGGCCGATCGGGACGGCCTTCGTGCTCGACATCCGCGTCGCCACCGGCCTGATCGCGGCGAGGTCGCCGGTCAACTCCGCTTTTTGACGAACGCGTTGGCGGCCGGCTCGAAGCCGATCCGGTCGTAGTAGGCCATTGCCTCCGGGGCGGCCAGGAGGATCAGCGTCACGCGCGTTCCGAGGATCTCCTGTGTCCGCCGGACCAATTCCCGGCCAATGCCCCGGCGCTGGTATTTCCTCGACACGGCGAGGTCGGAGAGGTAGCAGCACCAGACGTAATCCGTGAGCGAGCGGCTGACGCCGACGAGCTCGTCGCCGACCCAGGCCGAGAGCTGGAGGCTCGGGGCCGAGAACATCCGCGCGATCCGAGGGAGATCGTCGGTCGGCCGGCGGATCCCCGACTCGTCGAAGACACGGGCGACCTCGACCGGATCGAGCGGCACATCGCGGCGGTATTCGACGGTCGGTGGTGTCATGGATTCACGAGCGCAACGCATCCTGTCGGGATCGGGACGGCGGATCGGGGAGTGCCCGAGCACCGGCCGGTCCCTCGCCGCCGCCGCGTCAGTGATCGGTGCCGTCTGGGTGGCGGTAGATGCCCGGGCGATGAATCTCCATGAAGGTCCCGGGGTTGGCAAGGGGCGTGAAACCGAACTTCCGGTAGAGAGCGTGCGCGTCGCGCGTGGCCAGCAGAAGCCGGCGCAGCCCCTGGAGGTCGGGGTGGGCCAGCAGCGTCTCGAGCATCCTCCGGGAGACACCCTTCCCCCGATGTTCCTCGAGGACATGGACATCGGCGAGATAGGCGAACGTGGCCCGGTCGGTCACCGCCCGGGCGAAGCCGACCTGCCGGCCACCATGGAAGGCGGCGACGCAGAGGGAATTGGCGATCGCCCGCGCGACGACGTCAAGGGGGATGCCGGGCGACCAGGTGGAACGGGTGAGGAAGGCGTGCGCCGCCACCGCGTCGATCCGACCGGGATCGGTCGAGTAGTCGTAACCAGACACTTTCCTCGAGCTCCGTTCTTGGCAAGGCACCGTCATCGAGTGGCCGCACCACGCCCGTTTTTCGAGCGCCCCGCCAAGGCTATCGTCCCCGGCGTTGCCTCACCACTTGACGATCCCACGGACGACCTTGATTCCGCCGCCGAGGGTCGATCCCCCGATATCCCTGGCCAGCCGGACCAGCGCCGCGTGGAAGCCGAGGTTGGGGAAGGCATCCTCGACGGCGCGGATCGATCTCCTCGGCATTCCCTTCCGCACCCACCCAAGCGAGGCATCGATCCAGTCGGCCCGGCGGCAGGCTTCGATGACCCGCGCGTGCGGCCCTCGGTAAGCGAACACCTTGTGATGCCAGTGGATGATGCCGCAAAGCAGGTCGGGATCGAACCCCCAGCCATTCCTGGCGTTGTCGGCGACGGCGACCGCCTCCGACGGTTCGAGATAGGCAAGCTCCTTGTCGGTCCAGAGGCCGATGTCGTGATAGACAAGCGCCGTTTCCACGACCCGCTCGACGGACGGGTCGTTGTCCAGGAAATGCATGGCGTAGGTCACGGTCCGATAGACATGATTGCGGTAGCCGGGATAATCGCCGCCGATCGTGTCGACGTAGGGGGCGAAGACCTCCTCCAGCCAGGGCCTGTGCGTCTTGATCGCGATGTCATTCATGGTCGATCTCCGGAATCCTGCTCCTCCGCCCCGCGGCGGCAGCCGCGGCTTCCACGAAGGCGGCTGAATGGTCCCCCGCGAATGTGGTGACGGTCACTCGAGCCCGATGCAGAGCACCTCGCGGTCGTCGCGCAGATAGCCCCGGCCGCCGGCGATCGTGAGCGATTGCCGCGACCGGCCGAGAAGCTCCGCCCGGCCGAGCTCTTGATAGCCCGCCGGGGTCGCGCGGGCGAGAACGAGTTCCCCTTCGAAGGTGGTGATCCACAGTTTCCCGTCGGCCCACACCATGTTCCCCTTGCCGAAGCGGGTCTTCCGCCACACTTCCCGCCCCGTCTTCGCTTCGAGGCAGACCAGATGTGTGACCGGCCCCGCCGCCCCGACGTTGTCGAAGCCGTAGAGGTGATCGCCGACAACGATCGACGTTTGCCATTCGTTGCGCATCAGGCTCTTGGGGCCGAGCGACTCCCACCGCGCCTGCGGGGCATATCGATCACCATCGCGGCCGAGGTCAATCAGCACCGAGCCATGGTTTTCCCCCGCCGAGACGAACACTCCCCCGTCGACGACGATCGGCGTCGCCGTGTTGCAGCCGAAGTCGGTCTCGAACGGAAATCGCCACAGCTCCTTCCCCGACCCCGGACGGAGCCCGACGACCTCGGTGCCGGTGACACTGACGATCTGCTTCGTCTCACCGATCTCGAGCAGCGTCGGCGATGAATAGCCGGCGCTGCCGGCGGAGGCCTTCCAGGCGGGCTTGCCATCGGCGCTTGAAAAGGCCGCGATCGCGCCACTCTCACCACCGACGTGGACGATCACCTGCTCGGCGACGACCAGCGGCGACGACGCCATCCCGTAGTCAGAGGGCTTTCCATCCGCTTCCCCGACGGCGTCAACCTGCCAGAGGATTTTTCCATCGGTGCGGCTCACGGCGACGAGAATCCCTTCGCCCGAGAAGGCGAAGATCCGTTCCCCCGCGATCGTCGGCGTGGCGCGGGGGCCGTTTCCCATGGCGTTTTCGTAGGCCGGGCCGAGCGGGGTTTTCCAGGCTTCCTTGCCGGTGGCGGCATCGAGGGCGACAAGCCACTGCTGGCCGGCATTGTTCCAGGTGGTGATGGCCAGGCCGTCGGCGACGGCGACGGCCGACATCCCGACGCCCCCCGGCACGCGCCAGATCGCCTTCGGGCCATCGGCCGGGATCGCATCGATCAGCCCTGTCTCCTGGGAGATCCCGTCGCGGCGGGCCCCGAGAAAACCGGGCCACTCGTCGGCCGGGGCAAGCGCCGGCAGAAATACGAAGAGCAGAGCAGAAACGGACAGGCATGTTCGTCGCATCGGAACGTCTCCGCAGGTTGATTTCAAAGGATGGGCCGCGAACCGGGGGAAACGGAGCTCGTCCTACACGCGGCCTGATCGTATCAATTCGCCCTGCCCCCGGAGATCACGGGAACGTCATCCGATCGGCTCGGTGCTCCGCATCGCGTCCAGACACTTCTTGCAGGTGACGGCCGACCTCGTCTCGGTGGCGATTCCCTCCACCTCGGCCCGGTGTGCCGCCTCGCGATCGCGGGGATTGCAGGCCACGCGCCCCTCGGAATCGAGGAAGTGGAGATCGCGTTTCTTCCGCCGGGTCCTGTGTTGCGAAGTCATGGCAGCTTTTCCCCCAGCAGCAGCGCGAGCACCCCCTGGGCATAGAGCCTGTGGCCGAAGTCGTTGGGGTGATTCAGTCCGTTGCCGGTCAGATCGAACATCTCCTTGGCTCGCAGCTGCTCCTCCCACACCGCCGTCATGTCGACCAGCGCCACCCCCGGGCTGACGAGCGATTTCAGCTCGTCGCGGTAGCGGTTGAACATCTCGCGCGGCGTGTGGATCCACTCGTCGTTGCCGAGCATCGTCGCCACGAGGATGATCTCGGCGTCGGGGCGTTTTTCCTTGACGCGCGCCACGAGGCTCGCCGTCTGGTCGCGATACCAGGCCGGATCGCGGCGGCCGACGTCGTTCATCCCGTAGGCCACGAGGACGAGGTCTGGCTGCGACTCCAGCAGCGCGTCGAGATCGGCCACGCCATTGGCCACGCTCCAGCCCGCCACCGCCCGGTTGACATGCGTCACGCGGCTTTTCGTGCTCACGCGCAGCTGCGCCACGACAAGCTCCGCCCAGCCCGGCTGGAAGGGGGGCGTGCCTGTCGTCTCCGACGCGTCGAGGCCGGTGGAGATGCTGTCGCCACTGACGCCGATCCGCACCGGCTCCCCTGCCCCGAGCCGGGCCCGGGTCTTCGGCAGGCTGCCATGGACGACCTCGATCGCCGGAGCGTCGGCCGCCCCGCGGGTGCGACGGTAGGTGATTTCGACGTCATGGTCGTGGAACCAGCGGCCGGGGCGGTAGAGGAGCCATTCTTGTGGGTTACCGACGCGGTGCCGGTAGGCGTGTGCCGCGTTTTCCGGCAGATACCGATCGGCGTCGAGAATCGGCGGCACCGGCGTCGGCAACGGAAAGACGATCTCTCGGCTCCCCGGCGCGTGCTGCCGCGCCGTGCCCGCCTCGACCGACCGCGCTCCGTCAGCGGTCGTCACGGCGAGGATCGACTCGGCCGGGAAGGCGAGGCGGGCGCGGGCCGGCTCGGTGGCACTTGCCCCCCGGAGGACGCTGCTCTCCCGCCAGACGGTGTCGCTCTTCCAGGCGGGCTCGAGGAGATGGAGGTCAGCAAGAAGAAACGACGCCGCCTCGACCCCCTTCGGAATTGTGGCAAGTCGATCGAAGAGGACACCGCCCCAGAGCGCTGCCGCGCGACGCTGGCCGATCGCGGAAAAATGTCGGCGCGAGTTCACGTCGCCGCGGGAATCCCCCTGAAGTGAGTCGGTGTCGGGGCCGACGCCAAATCCGGGCATCGCCACGAGGCGGTCAACCGCTGCCCTGATCCTCCCTTCCCCTTCCGGGTCGTTGTAGACCGTCGGATGGTGGGTCGACTTCGCACACAGCCACGCCGGCTCAAACCCCCACGCCCGCACCGCCCCCCCGCGGATCCGCTCCATCGCCGCGACATAGTCGTCGGTGGAGGTGTGATTGATGACATCCGACTCCCCCTGCTGCCAGAGGACGGCGCGGAACCGGCCGAGGCTTTTTCCGGTGGCCACGAGGCGCTCGTGGAGCTCCGTCCCTGGCTGCCACTGGGCCGACGACGTTCCTCCCCAGGCGACATTCGCAAACCCGATCGGCACGCCGAGACGCGCGGCGAGCTCGTCCCCCACCGCCGGCCAGATCGAGCCGCCGTCGCTCCCGTCGGGGGCCGGCTGTGGATCATTGGCCACGCGCCACGCGCCGGTCGCCCAGTCACGGGCCGCCACGCGCTTGCGCGGATCGGCCACCGTCAGCTTCTCGTCGTTGGTGTTCGTGGCATACGACTGCCCAGCAATCAAAAACACCTCGCCGACGCCGACCGGTTCGACGCTCGCCGTCAGCGGCGGTGCCCCGTCGGCCCGAACGATCCTGATGTCGAGACGGAACCACCCGCGGGCCGGCACGAGGAGCCTGCCGACGTGGAGGCCTGCCTTCGCCCCGGGGACCAGATCGACGCGCGTCCACACCGGTTCCGCGACGGCCGGGGGCCCCTCGATTGGCACGACCCTCGCCACCGCCGTGGTGCGGTCGATCGGCACCGGAACGTCCACTTCGATCGCCACGTCAGCCTGCCCCGGGGCGAAGTTCCCCCCGGGCGCCTGACCGGGCTGGAATCCGACGCGCTGGATCACTTCATGGGACCGGGGGGCGAGAATCCTCAGTTCGTCCGCGACGGTGGGCGATCCGAACACCATCGCGCCGACCAGCGCGCTCCACATCAGACCGAGCAGACGGCCGTTCGACATGAGTCCCCCCGAGCAAGATGGTGGCATCAGGTGGCAGCCGTGCAGGGAATCCCGCAAGGCGCCACGGCGGGGGGCAGTCTACCCGGCAGGCCGCGGGGACGGGCATCGGCCTGTGAGGCGAGGATGCGTCGACGAAACCGGGGTCAGTCCCCCGAAGGCGGCTCGTATTCGAAATCCTTCCACTTCATCGCGCGGCGGAAAGGCTCGATGCGGAGGACGACCTCGCCGTTTTGGAAGAGACGGACGGTCCCGTTGGTCTCGCTGACGGCGACGGCAACGCTCCGCGTCCGGCGAGTGATCGCGGCGGCGGCCCAATGGCGGGCCCCGAGCCCCTTGGCGACGGAGACGTTCTCGGCGGAGGCGTCGATGTAGCGGGCGGCGGCCTCAACGGTGCCGTCGGGGCCGACGACGAAGGCGCCGTCGAGCTGCGCGATCTCCTTGATCCCCTCGCGGACGCGCGGGTCGGAGAGCTTGCGTTCGGCGCGGGAGTAGCCGCGGACCGGATCGAAGCCGGTGGCGTGGCTCGATGTCATCACCTTCCGCGTGTCGCCGACGACGAACAGCGTTCCCACCGGTTTCCCCTCGCGCCCCTCGCGGCCGATCTCGACGGCGAGATCGACCACCTGCTTGAGCGTCTCCAGCGGCACCTTCGTCTCGAGGTTTCGCAGGTCGCGACTCGTCAGTTGGCCGAGATGCTCCTCGAGCCGCAGGACGCTCACCGAGTCGATCGTCCCCGCCTCGAAGCCGGAGTAGATCGCCACGACCTGCGCCTCCGGGGCAATCAGCTCTGCCGCGACGCATTCGAGGAGCGCCTGGGCGAGTCGTTCGTGGACCGGCAGCCCGGCGACGTCGAGGAGCACGCGCCGCAGCCCCCAATCTTCGCAGCCGGCGAGGTGGTTCTTCTCGTCGGCCGCGACCAGGAGCGGTTGGCCAGAGCCGACGAGCGAGCGGACGCGGTCCCAGTCGAGCCGCTGGTCAACCAGCAGGAGCATCGCGTCGGCCGTCGACGAGCCGAGCAGGCGCACCGCCGCCTCGAGGAGATTTTCGAGCTGCGGTGGGAAGTCAGCCGGGCTCACGGAGCCGTTCCTTGTCGCCGGACCGACCGGGGTGCCCGGCCCTAGGAGGGCCCGAAAGTCACCGATCAGAGGCGAGGCGGCCCCGCCTGAATTGGGCGGAGCCACCGGCAAAGCCTACGGAGCGGACGGGAACGGTTCAACAAAGCCGTCGACAGTGGGGGATCAGCGGAGGAGGGTATCGGGCACCTCGGAGCGGTCGGCATCGCTGCGCAGGGCCGTCCGCGCTCCGTCCGGGGCTGTCTTCATCGGGCCGCTGTAGGCGGCAATCCCGCCGGGGAGGACCTTCCCCCAGACCCGTTCCTGGTAGATCGTCAGGGCATGGAGGGCGTGGCCGAGGGGGCCGAGCTTCCATTCCCGCGACGGCTCGCGGAGGAGCGCTGCCGAGAGGAACTCAACCGCCGACACGACCCGCGACTGGTAGAGCTGGTCCTGTTCGAGCGACCCGACGAGCCACTCGAGGATGTGGCCGGTGGTCTGCACCTTGCGGTCGACGTCGTCTTCGCGGTCAGCCGGATACTTGAACCACTCCGTGCTGAAGCTGCCGTCGGGGTTTTGGAGCTTCGTGAGGGTGAAGCGCTGGTAGTCGCGGACGAAGTGTTCGGCCCGAGCGTAGTGGCCGTCGAGCGACCCGGTGGCCCGGAGCCGGCGTTGGCAGGCATAGGAGAGCCCGAAGAGCCGATGGGTGCCACCGCACGGAGCGCCGCGGATCGGCTGTTCGATCTCCTCCGAAACGAGCCGCTCGAGGGTCCAAATCTGGCCATCGCGGGCCGTCCATTCGGCGTCGGTGGGAAGGTAATGGGCCAGACCGATGAGCGCGAACGTCAACTCCGTACCGGAGAGGCAGGCGAGCTTCTCCTCCTCGACCAGATCAGCGACCGTGAATCCCGCCCCTTCGACCTGAATGGGCGAGTTCAGTGCCACGCGGCACTGGGCGAGGATCGCGAGGTACTGGGCCTGATGCCCCTGGACGCCGACGCCGCGCATCGCCACGAGGCGCTCGTCCTCGGTGGCGAGCATCACCTGTCCCTTGCAGCGCCCTCCGGAGTTCATCCAGCCGATCGAGTTGATCGGGTCGCCCGACGGGCCGCCGACGCGGACCTTCGACGGGATGCCGAAGGCGATGAAGCCATGCATCACCTCCCAAGGGGTGTGCTCGGCGGTGTTGAGGGGACGTCGCTGGTAGGCGACGAGTGCTTGCGCGACCCGGCTCTTGAGGCGGTTGAATCGCTGGCTGGCCGGGGGGCGCGGGGCGTTCCCCTCGGCGACGCCGGCCCTTCCCTGCGCTTCGCCGGCGGCGGGGGCCGGCTCAGCGATCGGCGTGTTATCCAGATTCGCCTCGTCGCGACTCGGAGCGATCTTCCTGGCCGCATCCTGGGCGAGGTGCTTGACGTCATTCCAGGAGGGGAGGCTGGCGGGAGCCAACGCCAGACGCTGCGTCGCCGGTGGCACCGAGAGCTTGCGGGAAGACTTCTCCAGCCGCTCGATCTCGTTGGGGTGCGGCGGTGTCGGCGCCGCGATGAGCTCCTGCGGCTCGGTCGACTTCGGCTTGCCGCCGAAGGCATCGAGGATCCGCTTCCGCATCGAGGAGGCTTTGCCGGTCGGCGCGGCAACCGTTGCCGAGTCGTACGCCGGCAGGATGATGCCGCCGGCCACGATCGCCGCGCAGCACCCGGCGAGGATCGCGGGCAGACGGAGCCGCCGGTCGGCCCGGGAGGACGGGCGGCGGGCGGTGGGCTCGGCTGATGCGGAGTGACGCGAAGTCATGTGGGGGGGGGACACAAGACGGTTGGGGAAGTTTCAAACGATCGCCATGAGCTATCGGCCGGATCGATAGCGCGATCGTTGACCCCGTCTTCCGCAGCGGGAGGGTTCGGGCAGCTTGCCCCTCAGGAATCAAACGCACGGTTTGACTGTTCGGCACGCGAGGAGCGATCGGCGCAGGCGATCGGGGCGGCGGGGAAAGGGACCGGCGAGCGTGCCGGTCAGCGAAGAGGGGGGGGCCGGGCCGGGAGGCCGCGCAGCACCGGGGCGACGGAGCGCCCGCAAGGTCGACGGAGCTTCCGCCGGTTCCCCGATCAGAACAGCTTGCGGAACTGTTCGGCGATCGACCAGTCGTTGCGGTCGGCGGCCGGGTCGGCGGCCCAGGCCCGCCAGGCGTTGACGTCGTTCCCGAGATCGCGGCCGCTGACCTGCTTGAGGGCCGCCACGGCCCGGTACTGGACCGCCGGATCGGGATCCTCAAGCGCCTTGGCGAGGACCGGAATCGCGTCCTTGTCCTCGAGCTTGCCGAGCATTCGCAGCGCGCGGAGGCGGACGTCGAGTTCCGCATCGGTCTGGAATCGTTGCGAGAGGAGTTGGACGGCCTCAGCACCGCCACGTTCCCCCCACACCTCGCAGGCGGTCGTCCGCACGCGCTCGTCGGGATCCTGGAGGGCACCTTTGCAGATCGCCACCGCTGCTGGGGTATCGAAATCGGCCGCTGTCTGGAGGATCTCGCAGCGGACGCGGGGGTCGTGTTCCTCGAGCACCTGGCGCATGAGCTCGCGGGTGAAGGTCACCTGATCCCCACCACTCCCCCCCTTCGCCTTCTTGGCCTGCTCCTGGAGCGACTCGATCCGCTGCTTGGCCGTCGGGCCGTACTTCTCCGCCAGCCGCGCTTCCTTCTCCCGGTTGCGCCACGGGCGCCAGCCGGCGCAGCCCGGCGCGGCGAGCAGGGCCACGAGGAGGCAGGCAAGCAGCGCCGCGGCCCCGGTCGAAGCCCGGTGCCGCGGGGCGGATGGCAGACGGGGGATGGTCGCGGCCATGGGACTCGGAGTGGGGTGGAAGGGCCGGGCCTGGGAACGGCAGGGTCGGCGATCGGGTCGGGACGGTAGCGGCCCGACGGGGGCGCCGCCAAGGCCACTTCGCGCCCTTCGGCGAGGCGTGTGGCTGCGGCAAGGAGGAGGCGTGCGGTTGGCCTTCCCCACGGGCCTGCGAACTGGTCGCATGGAGCGTGTGGGATCCCGTCGCCACGATCGGAAGTGCCATGCACCGAATCGCTCCAGTGACCCTGCGGTTGGTCCTCGCGGCCCTCGTCGCCGCGTGGGGAATCGCCCTTGTCCGCGGGGCCGCGTCTCCCCCGGTGGCCGCGGAGGACGTCGCGGTGGCCGAGCGGGTGGCCGTGGTCGTCCGCGGGGACGAGGGGGAACGGTCGCTCGAGGGGACGGTCGTGATCGAGGCCGCCGACGGCGCGATGCTCCTAGAGCTCGATGACCAGCGCCTCGAGCTCCTCCAGGGAAACGAAGTCCGCTCGCGGCGCACGGTCGACGCGCCCTCCACCGCTCCGACGCCGCGCGAGGAGGGGAGGCGGATCCTCGCGGAGCTCCCCGCCGGCTTCGATCTCCTCGTCACGCGCCATTACGTCATCTGTTTCGACACGTCGCGCGCCTATGCCCAGTGGTCCGGCGCCCTGTTCGAGAAGCTCCACGATGCGTTCCTGAATTACTGGCGCAAGGCGGGAGTCGAGGTGGAGGCACCGCGCCGGCCGCTGGTCGTCGTGATCTTCTCCGACCGCGAGCGCTACGAGGCGCACGCGGCCCGCGATCTCGGTGCGGCCGCCGACCGGGTGGTGGGCTACTACAATTTGATGTCGAACCGGGTGACGACCTTCGATCTCACCGGCAGCGACCAACTCGACCGCCGCCCCGCGACGTCGGCGGCCCGCGCCGGGCTCGAGATCCTCGCCAGCCCCGAGGCGGCCGGGCTGGTCTCGACGCTCGTCCACGAGGCGAGCCACCAGATGGCCTTCAACTGCCGGATGCACCGGCGGCTGGCGCCGGTGCCGGTGTGGATCAGCGAGGGGGTGGCCACCTTCTTCGAGACGCCCGATCCGGGGGGGCGGGGCTGGAAGCGGATCGGCGGGATCAACCGCCCCCGGCTCGACACCTTCCTCGCCGGCTATCGAGCGGGAGTCCTCGACGAGATCGTCCGTGGCGATGAGCCGTTCCGCGCATCGGAGGGAGCGATCGACGCCTACGCCCGGGCCTGGGCCCTGACGGCGTTCCTCGCCCAGACCCGCAAGGGAGCGCTCGTCGAGTACATCAACGCGATCGGGGCCAAACCTCCCCTCTCCCCCGACGGCCCGGAGGAGCGCCTCCGGGATTTCGTGGCGGCGTTCGGTGTCGAGCCGCACGAGCTCGAACAACCGCTGATGAAGTTCCTCGCCCGTTGGAAGGAGTAGCCAACAACAGGAAAAGGTCGTGGATCAGTCCCTCAGCCGACTGCTACAGTGGTCGCCGACAGCCTCTCGATACCTCCCCCACTCCCGGAGCCCACCGCATGGCCACTCCCCGAAGCGAGTCTGCGTTGTCCCGTCGTTCCCTCCTCGCCGGGGCGTCGACGCTTCCGGCCGCGTGGCTCGCGGCGGGATGGCCGTCGCCGGGCAGCCTGGCGGCTGACGGCGTCAGCGGAAGGACGCTGCGGGTCGGTGTCATTGGTTGCGGTGGGCGCGGCACCGGGGCCGCGATCCAGGCGGCACTCGCCGATCCCGCCGTCCGCGTCGTCGCCCTTGCCGATCTCTACGACGATCAGGTGGCGTCGAGCGCGGCGGTGCTCGAGAGAGCCCTTGGCGATCGCTTCGCGGTAACCCCTGACGGGAGGTATGTCGGGCCCGCGGCCGCCCGCGACCTCGTCGGCGCGGGGATCGATCTGGTGATCCTCGCCGCCCCTCCCTCGACCCGTCCGGCCCATCTCGAGGCCGCGGTCGCCGCCGGCCTCCATGTCTGGTGTGAGACCCCCGCGGCCATCGATCCTGTCGGGCTCTCCCGGTTTGCCGCAGGCTTGGAACTGGCGGCGGCGAAGGGGCTCGTCGTCGCCTCCGGCCTGTGCAGCCGTTTTTCCCCTCCGACCGTCAGCACGATCGAGCGGATTCGCGCCGGGGCGGTGGGATCGATCCGCTCCATCGCCCTCCATCACGACGGCGGTCTTCCCTGGTGGAAGCCCGTTGCGGCGCCGGTGTCCCCCGAGGAACAGCTCGAGCGCAATTGGATCTCCCACGCCTGCCGTTCCGGCGGGCACTTCATCGAGCACCACATCCATGCCCTCGACCGGGCGCTGTGGCTCCTCGGCGACGACGACCCGGTCGCGGTCGAGCGCATCGGGGCGCCCGAGGCTCCGGCGGCGGGGCACGGCGGCGATCTGCCGGCCGCCGTCCGGGTCCGGTACCAGTTTGCGTCCGGGGTGATCCTCGATGCCTCCTGCCGGCGCTCGGCGACGCCTGGCACGGGCACTTCCGAAAGCCTTGTCGGCAGCCGCGGGCGGGCCGACCTTGTCGCCGGAACGGTCGAGGAAGCCGGACAAGCCCCGTGGAGGGCCGCCGATTGCCGGCCGGGGGAGGCGGGGGAGATGTACCAGTCAGCGATGGATGCCCTCCTGGGGATGATCCGTTCGGGATCGGCCGGCCAAGGTGAAACGGTTCCTGGGGCGACGCTCGGGGGGCAGCGGCTGCTGCGGGCTACGGGGCTGGCCGTGATGGGGCAGATGGCGGCGGCAGGCCGGCCGATCGCCTGGAAGGGACTGGTTTCCCCCTCCGCGACGGCCTGACAGACCCCGCGGCCGGTGCGACCCGTACAATCGGTGGGATGCTGGACACCGCTCCGGTGTGGTGTCGATAGCATCCATTGTCGTGTCCACCGGCCGGCCAAGAGGGCCTGCCGAGCCCCCGGGGAAGCAAGCAGATGGCCGCCAACCGCGCCAGTGCCCAGCAGGGCCTGACGATCGCGCTGATCGTGTTCGTGATGCTCACGTTCATCCTCGCGGTGACGACGTACCTGTTCTTCAAGAAGGCGACGGACGCCGACGCGGCGATGGCGGTGGCCAATGCCGATTCCGCCAAGTCGAAGCAGGATATGCAGAAGGCGGCCGGTGATCGGGCCAAGCTCCTCGGGATCCTCGGCTTCCCCGAGGAAAAGCCGGTCCAAGAGGTCGAGACGGAGACGAACGAGGCCTTCGAGAAGAAGTACGGCGACTTCCGCGACGACCAGAAGGCGTATCTCAAGCTCTCCGACTGGCTGCTCGGCGCCGTCAAGAGCAAGGATGAGGCCCTCAAGACACTCCAGGCCGAGAAGCTGGCCATGGAGACGGGCAAGGATCAGGCCCTCGCCGATTCCCGCAACCGGCAAAACGAGCTCGAGCAGCTGCTCAAGAAGCAGGAGGCCGACGCCGAAGCCGAACGCGCCGAGTTTAACAAGGGGCGCGAGCAGTTTGAGGAGCTGACCGCGAGGCTCCAGGCCGATCTCAAGAAGGCCAACGAGGCTTCCGACCGGATCAAGCTCCTCGTCGAGGAGATCGGCAAGGGGGAGCCGCTGGTCGCCGTTGACCAGCAGGCGAAATATAAGGCCGCCAAGGCCGAGGGACAGGTGACGCAGCTGTACGACGAGTTGCGTCGGCGGGAGACGATGATCGCCCGCCAGAACGAGATCCTGGCTGACCTCCGCGTCGCCGACAAGGGCCTCCAAGACATGGTCCTCGCTGCGACCCCGAAGGACGACCGCATCGACGGCTTCGACGGGCAGGTCGTCTCCGTCAACGAGGTCGAGGGAACGATCGTCCTCGACGTCACATCGACGCAGGGACTGCGGACCGGGACGGTCTTCAACGTCTACGATCCGAAAGATCCGCGCCCCCAGATCGGCGCTAAGAAGGCGGTCGTTGAGATCCAGGCGATCGAGGGGCCAACCGTTGCCCGGGCCCGCGTCCGCCACCAGTCGACGCGCGATCCGATCCTCGCCGGCGACGGCGTGTCGACGAGCCTGTGGAGCCCCGGTCAGGGCTTCGAAGCAGTCTTTATCGGCTACGTGCAGGTTGACCGGGACAGCGGGCAAGACAGCGACGATCTCGCCCGGCTCGTGGAGCGGAGCGGTGGTCGCGTCGAGCCCTCGGTGACCCCGTCGACGACGCTCTTGGTCGATGCCGGCCCGCCGCGGATCGTGGCCGGGGAAAAGCCGGCCGGCTGGCGGCCCGCCGACGAGACGCGCCGCGAGCGGATGCTCAAGGAAGCGAAGCGCCTTGGTATCCGGGTGGTGGGCGTCGACACGTTCCTCGACATGATGGGGCTCGATCGCAGCTCCTTCGACACCAACCGCCTCCGTCCCGCCGGCCGGACCCCGCAGCCCGCCGGCAGCTGACCGCTGGGGGGAGTTGCCGGCCGACGTGCCGCGCCTCTGCTGCTCTCCTCTCCCCCCTCCTGCCTCCCCCGCCCCCGCCCGGCGTGCCCGGTGCTGGCAAACGTGGCATACTGTCCGCCGGGGGTGACCGGCCGACGGACGGACGGCGCCTCCGTTGACCCCATGCGGAGGTGACCGGTGCGCACAGCACGTTGGACGGGTGGATGGCTCCTGGTGGCTGGCTTCGCAGCCGCCCTTTCCTTTTCTGGCAGCGGCGTCGCCGCCGAGGCCGATGCCGGCTTCACGCCGATCTTCAACGGCACCTCGCTCGAGGGCTGGGAGGGGAAAGACTTCTGGACGGTCAAGGACGGCGCGATCGTCGGCACGACGACGGCCGAGAAGCCGACCAACGGCAACACCTTCCTGATTTGGCAGCAGGGCACGCTCGACGACTTCGAGCTCAAGCTCAAGTACCAGATCGAAGGGGGCAACAGCGGCATCCAATACCGCAGCCACCACCATGGTGACTTCGTCGTCGGCGGCTACCAGGCCGACATCGACTCCGGCCCGACCTACTCCGGCATCAACTACGAGGAGCGGGGCCGTGGGATCCTCGCCGAGCGCGGTCAGCGGGTGACGATTGCCCCCGATGGAACCAAGTCGGTCGAGGAAATCGCCAACAAGGATGAGCTCCAGAAGGTCATCAAGCCCGGCGAGTGGAACGAATACCACCTCGTCGCCAAGGGGCCGAAGCTCTCCCACTTCATCAACGGCACGCTGATGTCGGAGACGATCGACCAGCAGGAGGGGAAGCGCACCGAGAAGGGGGTCCTCGCCCTCCAGCTCCACGCCGGCCCGCCGATGGTGGTCCAGTTCAAGGACATCCATCTCAAGCGCACCAAGCTCGCTGACGGTCGCAAGAAGCTCGTTCTCGTGGCGGGCAACGCCAGCCACGGCTCCGGCGAGCACGAGTTCCGCGCGGGCGTCAAGCTGCTGGAAAAGTGCCTCGACTCCAGCGGCGGAAAGGTCGTCACGGCTGCCTACGACCACGGCTGGCCGGCCGACCCGACCGCCTTCGACAACGCCGACGGGATCTTCTTCTTCGCCGACGGCGGTGGCGGCCATCCCGTCCTCCAGAGCAACCGGCTGGCAATGGTCGACGCGCTGGCGAAGCGCGGCATCGGCATCGCTTGCCTCCACTACGCGGTGGAAGTGCCCAAGGAGAAGGGGGGCCCCGAGTTCCTCAACTGGATGGGGGGCTACTTCGAGCCCCATTGGTCGGTGAATCCCCACTGGATGCTCGCCAAGACGGAGCTTGCCAAGGATCATCCGATCACGCGCGGCGTGAAGCCCTTCGAGACCAACGACGAGTGGTACTACCACATGCGGTTCAAGGAGCCGCAGTCGAAGGTGGTGTCGATCCTCTCGGCCGTCCCGCCGGACGACACCCGCGAGCGTCCCGATGGCCCCCACAGCAACAACCCCACCGTCCGGGCTGGCAAGGGGAGCCGCGAGGTCCTCGCCTGGGCCTATGAGCGCCCCGAGGGGGGCCGTGGCTTCGGCTGCACCGGCGCCCACTTCCACCGCAACTGGGCCAACGACGACTTCCGTCGCCTGATGCTCAACGCGTTGGTCTGGACGACGGGCCTGGATGTCCCCGCCGAGGGGATCGCCAGCGGCGTCACCGCCGACGACCTGGCGGCGAACCTCGACGCCAAGGGGAAGTGAGCCGAGCTGTCGCAAGCGAGAGCGACGACATGATTCGACGCGGGGCGGGGGCCTCTCCCCCGCCCCGCTTTTTTTCAAGCGACCCAGCACCTGACTGATCCCCCCCCTTCTTTTTTCCTGGAGACCGTTCCATGCCCAAGCTTTCCGTCGATGGCGTCGGTGATTTCGAGGTTCCCGCCGGCAAGCGGCTGGTCAACGCGCTCGTTGACGAGTGCGGGATCGATCAGCTCCATGCCTGTGGCGGCAACGGCCGCTGCACCACCTGCCGGGTGGAGTTTGTCGGCGGCGAGCCGGCCGCGATGACGAAGGCGGAGAAGAATGTCCTCGCCGCCAAGGGGATCACGACGCCCGGCGTGCGGCTCTCCTGCCAGATGCTCTGCGATCAAGACATGAGCGTGAAGGCGCCACACCGCCTCGCCGGCTCCGGCCGCGCCGATGCGGGCAAGCGCCCCGCCGACACCCTCGAGCCGCAGCCGGTGGAATGGGTGTGAACGGGGCTCAGTGGGGTGCTGGATGGGAGAGGGCCTGTGGGTCGTTCGTCGGCGGGGCCGGCAAAAGTTTCGTCGTGACTCGGAGGCACCTCGTCACTCCTCAAGCGTTCGCCGATCCCCGCCTCGCCTGGGCGCTCTCGAAAAGCACCCCGCGTGACGCCGCCAGCGAGGGGTCGCCCGTGCTCCGAGAGCCGGCCTCGCCGGTGAGCGCAGGATAGGAGGGCGAAAGCGATAGCGGCGCTGAGAGAGCGGAGGGCATGGATGCCCTCCGCGAACGTCCGGCGACGGGGCATGGGCGACCCCGAAGCTACGTTTGGGATGGAAGCCTGGGTGGCGAGCCCGTGGGGGGTTCGTCGGCGGGGCCGGCAAAAGTTTCGTCGTTCCTCGGAGGAACCTCGTCACTCCTCAAGCGTTCGCCGATCCCCGCCTCGTCTACGCGCTCTCGAAAAGCACCCCGCGCGACGCCGCCAGCGACGGGGCACGGGCGACCCCGAAGCGAAGTTTGAGTTCGAAGCAGATCCGGTAAGCAGCGTCGCCCCGCGCCTCACTTCGCCCCGAAGAGCTTGAGCACGATGCCGGCCACGTCGCGGGCGTGGAGGGGCTCGGAGCCGATGACGTCGGGGCGGGAGCAGATGAGGATCGTCTCGTGGGGATCATCGGCGTCGATCGCGCCGTGCGAGCCCTTGACGAGATTCGTGTCGAGCGGGATCCCGAACGGCATCCCCGGCGGCGGCGGTGCGGTCCGGTCGATGAACATCTCGAGCGGGTCGTAGCCCGGCTTCTTGTGGATGTCGATCGTGCGGGCGAAGGTCGGCGCCTTGTTGACGTCGACCCACCACGGATAGGCAAACCAGGCCTCCGACGTGCTCTCGAGCACGACATCGCCGCAGTGGCTGGCCAGCGCCGGGACGGGGGTGTCGGAGAGCGCCGCGCCGATAAGCGCCGTTCCCGAATAGACCTGCTTCACGCCGCGCCGGGTGTCGAAGAGGGTGTGGATCTGCTGCACCAGCCGGTCACGCTCCTCACGCGCCAGGCCGAGCTTGAGAAAGACATGCGCTACCTGGTGATCAGCCAGCGCCCACGCCCGGCTCTTCTCCATGTCGATCAGCTCCCCGTCGGGGGAACCCTTGACGAAGAGCAGGCCGACATCGCGGAGGATGCGGTTGACGAAAACGGCGTGCGTCACCGGGCGGATCCGGTATTCACCCGCCACGACGACGACCAGATTCTCCACCCCTACAAGCCTTCCATACTCCTCGACGAGGGCCCCGATCTCGGCGTCGAGCTCGCCGCAAGCGGCGTGGGCGGCGTCGCTGTCGGGGCCTTGTCGCTGCGCGGCGTAGTCGAGGTGGGGGAGATAGACAACGGCCAGATGCGGCGGGGCTTCCTGGGCGGCGGCGAGGAAGCTCTGGGCGATCCAGCGCGAGGATTCGATGCCGGCCAGCGGCCCCCAGAACTTGTGGAGCGGGAAGTCGCCGAGGCTCTCCCGGAGAGTCGCGTAGAGCGGCTCCGGGTTTGTGTGGCACCACATCGTCTCGGTGCCGTCGGGGTTGTGCCGGGGGGCCGGGAGGCAGACGAGATCGGCCGTGGCGTGCTTCGACTGGAGGAGAAACCAGGCGGCGGTGCGCAGCTCCGGACGGGAGGCCTTGAGGCGGTCCCAAATCCTCGGGATCCGGTGGACCGAGTCGGGGCTGATCCACATTTCGAGATGGTGCTCGTTGCGGTCGTAGACGCCGTTGGCCATGATCCCGTGCTTCCGCGGCGTGCCGCCGGTGGTGAGCGTCGCCTGCACCGGGCAGGTGACGGCGGGGAAACAGGGCGCAAGCGGCACCTTCCCACCGAGCGCGGCAAGCCCGGCCACGACCGGCATCCGGGCGAGGTCTTCAGGCCGCAGGCCGGGGACCGAAAGGAAGAGGACGTGGAGCGGCTGGGGGTCGGCGGCGTCGGTCATCGGTGGCTCCGGGGAGAGTGGGAGGCGGCAGGGGGAAGGTGGCGGGTGAGGAAGGAGAACGACTCGCGGGCGGTGTCGAGCCAGCGGTGGGACTGGCGGGGAAGCTCGACATGAAGCCCCCCGTCATAGCCGGCGGCGGCGAGGAGGGGGAGCAGGGCGGCAAAATCGACGTCGCCGGCTCCGAGGGGGAGATGATCGTGGCGGCAGGCGAGCATGTCGTCGACATGAACATTGACGATTGTTTCGACATAGGGCTCGAGCCTGGCAGCGAGGGGCCATTCCCCCATGCACTCCAAGTGGCCGAGATCGACGGTGAGGCCGAAGCACTGCGGATTACCGAGGCGGTCGCGGAGCAGGGCCCACCGGGCCAGCGTATCGATCACCATGCCCGGTTCCGGCTCGAATCCCAGCTGCACGCCACGCTTCGTCGCCCGCTCGATGACGGGCCCAAGGCCGGTGCAGAGCCGGTCGAGGATGGTCGGGTCGTCGGCGGCGTCGCGCCCCACGCCCGACCAGAGGGAGAGGCAGGGAGCGCCCGACTCGGCGCCTGACTTGGCGCCCAGTTCGGCGGCAAGATCGACTGCCGCGAGGAGGAAGTCGACGCGGCGCTTCCGGGCGGTGGGATCGGGGGAGACGAGGGTCGGCTCGTGCTTGTGGAGGGGATCGAGGAGATGGCGGGCACCCGTCTCTATGGTGCAGGCCATCCGCGTGTGGGCCAGGAGCGAGCGCCAGTGATCGATCTCGGCGGAGAGGCCGGCGAGGCTCCCTGTGGCTACGCCGGAGAAGAGATCGTGATCGGGGGTGAGCGCCAGCGACCGGTAGCCCAGATCGGCGAGGATCGCGACGGCGTCGGCCGGCGGCACGTCGCCGATGCTGTTGGTGCTGAATCCGGGGCGCATGGCGGCGGCGGGTGCCGGTCAGGGGGGGGGGATGAAACGCCGCAGGAGTTGAAAAGGCGCGAGGAGCACGAGGATCACCACGGCCCACGGCTCGCCGCAGACGGAGAGCACGAGGATCGCGTCGAGGGTGATCAGCGACATGATCGCGTTGCCGACCGCCGCACGGACAGCCTGCGGCACGGGGTTGAGCACGCCAATTCCAGCGCGGAGGAGGATCGAGGCCGACACCAGCGTCCACAGGATCGTCCAGGCGGTGAGCCGGTCGACGGCCATCCCGGGCTGGACCGCGCCCGCCCAGGGGATCGCGCCGGTGGAAGCCCGCACGCCGAAGAACGCACCACAGCCGGCCAGCACCAGCCCCAGGGCCATCGTGGCCGTGGCCCGAGCCAGCGCCGCCCGCCTGCTCATCGTTGCCTCGTCGCGGGCGTAGAGCGTGATCCCCGCCACATAGACGGCGATTCCCACCGGGATCAGCCAGTGGGGCAGGAGGAGCGGGCCGCCGGCGGCCGACATTCCCAGGAGCCAGTTGAGCCCTCGGCAGAGCCCCATCACGGCCGGGCCGAAGGGGGTGCTCTTGGCATGCCGGTCGTAGGTCCAGATCGCTGCGGTGAGCCCTGCTCCGACCAGCGCCGGCGCCGGATACCCCGAGGCGAAGGCCGCGCCGCACGCTCCCAGGCCAGCCAGCGCCAGTAATCCCTGGCCGACCAGCGCCGCTGTCTTCACGTCGATCTGCCCGGAGGGGAGCGGACGCTCGGGGCGCTCGACTGAATCGAGGGCAACGTCGAAGACATCGTTGAGCACCATCCCAGCGGCATAGAACGCCCAGCCCGCGGCGGCGGCCAGAATCATTGCCGGCCGCGCATGGAGCGAGGTCAGCCCGGCGACGACGAGATAGCCGGCGAGGACGTCGGCGATCGCCGTGAAGTGATTCGGCAGCCGCAGCAGTCGTGCCCAGGCGAGCCCTTGCCCCATGCGCGTCACCCGATCGCCACGCCGGCCCGGCCGGCACTGGCTTGGAGGTATTCCCGCGCGGCCTTCGCCGCTTCGTCCGGCTTGGCGCGGTTGGGGTAGAGCTCGACGGTCACCCAGATGTCGGGCGTGTGTTCGGCGATGGCGCGGAACACCCCGTCGAAGTCGATCGCCCCGTCACCGGGAACGAGGTGGTGGTGAACCCGCGTCGCGGCGATGTCCTCGAAGTGGTAGTGCTTCGTGTGGGGCTTCATGATCGGCACCCACTCGGCCGGATCCTCGGAGACGCAATAGGCATGGCCGATGTCGAAGTTGAGGCCGAGGGCGGGGTGATTCACACGCTCGGCAAACTCGAGATACTGCCCGAACTTCTCGATCAGCAGCCCCGGCTCCGGCTCGATCAGGAGCGTCACCCCGACCTCTGCGGCCACGTCGAGGACCGGCATGATCTCGTCGTAGAAGATGTCGGTGGCCTGGGCGTAGGTCTGCCCCTCGGCGACCTCGCCACCCGGCTCGGTGGAGATCGTCTTGGCGCCGAGTTCGGCCGCCAGACGGAGGGCACGCTTCGTGTGCTCACGGCGGATTGCCCGGTAGTGGCGGTCGGGGTCGGTCCAGCCGGGATGCCAGTAGGGCTGCCGGGGATCGGCGATGGCGTTCATCATGAACGCGTTGATGTTGGAAATCGTCAGGCCTGACTCGGCCAGGGCCCGGCGGATCGAGTCTTTCTGAACGCCGAGCAGGCCGGCGGGCCAGGCATGGGGGACGTCGGCGAGGAGCTCGATGCCGGAATAGCCGAAGCTGGCGATCCGGCGGATCGCCTGCTCCACGGGGACATCGAGGTAGGCGTTGGAGGAGAAGGCGAGGGAGAGGGGCATGATGACTCCGAGCTGGCGGGGGGACCGGCCGACAGGCCATGACTCCCCCCGGGACCGAGAGAGTCTAGTTTCCCGTCGGCCAGAGAACGAGGTGGCGCTCGATCCAGGCCGGGCGGAGCGGCAGATGCTCGAGCTCCGTGTAGACCATCGCCGAGGGATTGACGTCGCGCGACTCCATCAGCCGCACATGCCGCTCGACGGCGGGGTACCGGCCGATTGAGGGAAGAACGACGAGCCAGACGACCGCGAGAATCGCCGTGGCGAAGGCCAGCCGCAGCCCGGGGGGAATCTTCGGGAGGATGCCGGAGGGATGTGTCACGGCGTCACCCCTTGCCGGAAGAGCCAGCCGAACGTCAGGCTCGCCATCGCCAGGGAGAGGACGAGATTGAGCACTTGGCCTCCACAATAGAGGATCAGCGGCCGGCCGCTGGCGAGCGTCGGAGCAAGCTCGCGGAAGTTCGTCTGCAGCCCCATGCAGATGAAGCCCACACAGAACAGCCAGCCGCGCAGCCGCGACGTGAATCCGTTGATTGCGCCGTCGACGAGGAGCGCGAGCTCGGGCGACATCGTGAACAGCCAGGAGCAGACGATCGACGTGCCGATGAAGCCGAGGATGAACTTTGGAAACCGACGCCAGGCCTCGGCCACGAGCGACGTCTTCGGGCCGGCCGCATCGCGATCGACCCAGCCGGCCCAGTAGACGGCAACCGCGAAGGCGATGATCCCGATCATCGAGTTCTGGATCATCTTCACCGTGGCCGCCACTTCGGCCGGGCGCTTGTCGTCGAGATTCTTCCCGAGCATCTCGCCGGCGGCGACGACGGCCCCGGTGGCATCGATCGTGCCACCGAGCCAGGCGCCCCCGACGATCGGATCGATCCCCGCCCACTGGATGAACGGCGGCATCACCACCATCATCGCCACGGTGAACAGCAGCGACAGCCCGATCGCCAGCGACAGCTCCTCCTTCTTCGCCTTGCAGGCAGCGCCGGTGGCGATCGCCGCCGACACCCCGCACACCGACATGTCGGCAGCGATCACCATGCACAGGCTCTTGGAGGGGATCTTCAACCAGTGGACCCCGAACAGATAGGTGACGACCAGGACGATCGGCGTCACCACCCAGCTCGTCAGGAGTCCCGGCAGGCCGAGCTCGAGGAGCCGGCTGAAGAGGACCTCCGCCCCAAACACCACCAGCCCGGTCTTGATGAGAAACTCCCCCTGGAGCGCCGGCTCGAGCCACCTTGCTACGCCAATGGTATTGCCGATGACGAGGCCGACGAGAAGCGCCCAGAGGGGATACTCAAGGTTGTAGTAGTTGATCACCTTCTGTGCGGCCATCAGATAGGCAAGGCCACCGAGGAGCGCAAGCAAGCATGCCCCGGGGAGGACGGCGGCGAGCGACCGGCCCCGCAAAAGTGTGCCGGCGGCGAGGATGCCGACGACCCACGTCATCCCGAGGAGGATCGGGATCGAGACCGGCTTGACCTTCGTCTTGTCTTTCTTGTCGACGACGACGAGGGCTTGCTGTGGCGCATCGCTCCAGGTCTGTGGCTTGTCGATCGTCGCAGAAAGCCGATTGGGCCAGCCCTTCGGGAAGGCCTTGCGGCTGGCCGCATCCCCGGTCGGCCGAGTGCTCCAGCCGATGGCCAGCGCCAGCGCCACCAGCGCCACACCGATGAGGATCGCGGCGGAGTCTTCGTGGAACCCGCGACGGCGAACGTCGGCACCGGGATCAGTTGCCATGAGGTCTCCTTTGTGTCATCAGCCTCGCATCCGCAAGGTTTCAGCTCGAGGCGCTGCGGTATTTTGAAAGCGCCGACTGAAACACCCACCGCGATATCACGAGCGCCGCCGCGGCGGCGAACACCGTTCCGGCCATCATTATCCCCCCCTGCCCTGTCAGCGGCTGGGCGATGACCCGCGCCGGGACGTTGACGACGAGGAGAATCGGGATCACAAACGTGCACAGGGCGCGCAGCGGGCCCCCCCAGGGACCGGAGTAGATCTCGGCGGGATAGCGGGAGAAGTTCGTCAGATAGAACCAGAAATCGTAGAGGCTCTGATTGCGCCCCAGATGGATTGTGGCGGCGGCGAGCATGATCACGAGGCTGTAGAGGATCGCCACGCCGCAGACCACGAGGAGTGGAAAGAGGAGGATCGCCACAGGATGCGGCGGCTGCGGGAGGCGGGGGATCGCCCAGGCAAGGAGCCCGACGCCGACGAGGCCATTGGCGAAGGCCGAGAAGTCGACCCGGTGCATCGAGAGGAGGAACTGCGCATCGAGCGGCTGGACGAGGATTCCGTCGAGCCCGCCGGTGCGGACCATTTCGGTGAGCTCCTCGGCGCTCGGCATGAAGAGGGCCTGGACGATCGAGTTGATGATCAACCCGGTGGCGACGAAGGCGAAGAACGGCTCCTTCGTCCAGCCCGTCCCCAGGCCGATCTCGGGGGTGAAGGTGAAGACGAGGAGGTAAAAGGCGAGATTCATCGCCATCCAGCCGAGGCTCGTGACGCACTCGAGGACGAAGTTTGCCCGGAACGTCATGTCGCGGACCAAACAGGCCCGCGCGAAGGTGAGCAAGATCGAGATGTAGCGGGTCATCGGACGTGGTTCCCTGGAATGGTCAAGCACGCGCCCCAACGACGCTGAAGTGATCCCCGGATGGGCCGGCAAAAGTCTCGTCGTTCGTCGGGGGACCTCCTCTCTCCTCGAGCGTTCGCCGATCCCATCCTCCCCGGTGCAGGGGGAGACCCGAACCGCTTGAGCGGGCGATGGCGGGCTGCGGCCTTCAGTCTGGCTCGATCCCATGCTCACCCTCCAAAAGCACTGTAGCGCCGCGTGCCACGCCACCAGGCGATCCGGCAGGCGACGATCATCACCCCCACCCAGGCCGCTTCCACCAGGAGCGACCGGACAAGCTCCGCCCCCTGCACCTTCCCCAGCCACACCGCCGCCGGGAAGTAGGCGGTGTATTCGAAGGGGAGGAAGCGGACGACATCCGCCACGCTCACCCCGGCGACACCGGTGGGGATGTCGCGGAGCATGTCGAGGGGGAACATGTGACCGGAGAGCATGTATTGCACGAGCATGTAGGCGAAGACGATGCTCGAGACCTCGAGGAACCAGAAGCCGAGCATCCCCAGCGTCGCCTCCATGAAGAATCCGAGGAGGAAGGAGAGCACGAGCGAGAGCGTGAAGGCCCCAAGCGTCGTCCAATCGGGGATCGGCGGGAAGTAGTCGCGGCAGAAGAGGAACACGCCGGCGAAGGGGAGGGTTGCCACGGCGTAGTAGACGAGCTTGTGGGCGATCCGCGCGGCGAGGAGGTAGCCGACGTAGTCGACCGGCTGGACGAGGTATTTCTTGATCGACCCGTCGCGGATGCTGCGCGCGATGCCACTGGCCAGGCCCGGCATGCTGGAGAAGGCGCGCGAGACCATCGTGAGGAGGTAGTAGGCGACGATGTCGTTGCGGGAGTAGCCGGCGATCGATCCCGAGCTCGTTGCGCCGAAGACGGCCGTCCAGAGGAAGACCTGCGTGACGATCGGCAGGAAACGCATGAGCGTGCCGAGGACGAAGTCGCCGCGGTAGACCAGACGCTCCTCGAGGCAGATGACGAGCATCGTCCACCACACGCGCAGGCCCAGGCGGCGGCGGGCGAGGAAGCCCGATGGCGCGGGATCGCTCGCGGCTGCGGTCATCGCGGGGCCCCCGTCGCGCCGTTGGTGCCGGCGGTGCTCCCCGAGCGGAACATCTCGGCGACGATCTCCTCGAGTGGCACATCCTCCACCGACACGTCGCGCACCCCCTGCCCGCGGAGGATCCCGGGGAGGACATCGGCGATCCGCGTCCGGTCGATCCGCAGGATCACCTGCGGCCCGCGGATCTCGCAGGGGAAGCCGAGGCGGTCGATGGCGGCCGGATCGGGGGGGGCGTCGAGATCAAGGGTGACGATCTTGTGGGAGGTGAAGCGGTCGACGATCTGCTCCAGCGACCCGTCGTAGAGGATGCTCCCCTCGGTGACGACGACGAGCCGCTTGCACAGCGCCGCCACGTCTTTCATGTAGTGGGTGGTGAGGATCACCGTCATCTGCCGCTCGGCTTGGACGTGGGCGAGGAAGCGGTGGAGGGAGTGCTGGGCGACAACGTCGAGGCCGATCGTCGGCTCGTCGAGGAACAGGACCTCCGGCTCGTGGAGGAGGGCAGCGACGAGCTCGAGCTTCATCCGCTCCCCGAGCGAGAGGTCGCGGACCGGCCGGAGGAGGAGCTTGCGGACGTCGAGGAGATCGACAAGCTCGTCGCGCGTCCGTTCGAAACGCGGCGTGTCGATCCGGTAGATCTCCTTGTGGAGCCGGAAGCTCTCGGCGGCGGGGAGATCCCACCACAGCTGGTTGCGCTGCCCCATGACCAGCGCGAAGCGGCGGCGGAAGTCGTCGGTCCGCTCCCAGGGGACGCTGCCGAGAACGGTGGCCGTGCCGCGGGTCGGGGTGATGATCCCGGAGAGGAGCTTGAGAAAGGTTGTCTTGCCGGCGCCGTTGGGGCCGAGCATGGCGACGAACTCCCCCTTCTCCACCTGCAGGTCGACCCCCCGGAGGGCCTCGACGACGCGGCTTTTCCGGTTGAAGAGCCCCGTGACGCTCGCCAGCAGCCCTTCCGGCTTGTCGAACACCCGGTACTCCTTGGCGAGCCCCCGAACCTCGATCACGGGCTCGCCCGCCGCGCTCGGGGCGTTTGTCCGGGGCTGACTGGAGTTGTGCATCGCGGGAGTATAGGGGAAAACCTCCGCTCACCCGGAGGGCCCCCCATGATCCGCGTCGGTCTCGGCCACGACACCCATCGCCTCGGGCCGGGCACGGCGCTCGTGCTCGGTGGGATCGCGATCCCGCACGACCGGATGGCCCTCGGCCACAGCGATGCCGACGTCCTCCTCCACGCCATCACCGATTCGCTCCTCGGGGCGGCAGCCCTCGGCGATATCGGCGAGATCTTCCCCGACACCGATCCGGCCAACCGGGGGCGGGATTCGGCCGGAATGCTCCGCGTCGCCTGCGACCGGGTGGCCGAGGCGGGGTGGCGGATTGTGAATCTGGATTGCGTGATCTTCGCCCAGCGCCCCAAAATCCTCCCGCACCGCGCCGCGATCCGCAGCCGCGTCGCTGCGATCCTCGGGATCGACGTTGACCGGGTGTGGCTCAAGGCGAAGACGGGTGAGAAGGTGGGGCCGATCGGCGAGGAGCTCGCGATCGGCGCGGAGTGTGTGGTGTTGATCGAGCGCGATTGAACCGTCCGGCCGAGGGTGGCCGGCCGCGCGGAAGACCAGGAAACGAAGGACAGTCCATGGCGACGACCGAGGCGACGAAGGCCCTGCCGAAGATCGAGGTTTACAGCACGCTCTCGCGGAAGAAGCAGGTGCTCGAGACGGTGCGCCCCGGCGAAGTGGGGATGTATCTCTGTGGGCCGACGGTCTACAAGCCGAGCCACATCGGCCACATGGTCGGCCCGGTGATCTTCGACACCGTCAAGCGGTACCTCGTCTACTCCGGCTGGAAGGTGACGTGGGTCGTGAACGTCACCGACGTCGACGACAAGATCATCGTTGAGAGCGCTGCGCGCGGCACGACGATGGCCAAGCTCGCCGAGGAGATGACCCGCGACTACCTCGACAACCTCGCTGCTCTCGGCGTGACGACGATCGACCAGATGCCGAAGGCGACCGAGCACATCGGCACGATCATCACCTTCATCGAGGGACTGATCGCGAAGGACTGTGCCTATGCCTCCGACGGCGACGTCTACTTCGACGTCACCCGCGACGCCGATTACGGCAAGCTCACCAACCGCTCGGTCGACGCCAT
This sequence comes from Candidatus Kuenenia stuttgartensis, assembly GCA_943332855.1. GTDB lineage: Bacteria > Planctomycetota > Planctomycetia > Pirellulales > UBA1268 > QWOP01. Next base: position 14,006 of record CALQRA010000012.1, on the reverse strand, counting down.
GCAGGGGGAGGGAGGCTCGACCGCCGAACGGAAGCGATCGGCTGCCGACTTCGCCCTCTGGAAGAAGGCCAAGGCGGGGGAGCCCTCCTGGGAGAGCCCCTGGGGGCCGGGCCGGCCCGGCTGGCACATCGAGTGCTCGGCGATGTCGCGGGCGATCCTCGGCGAACACTTCGACATCCACGGTGGCGGTCTCGACCTCATCTTCCCTCACCACGAGAACGAGATCGCGCAGAGTGAATCGCTCCACGACAAGCCGATGGCCACCTATTGGATGCACAATGGACTGATGCAGGCCTCTGGCGCCGCCGGCAAGGTGGGGGGGCGACCGCGCGGGAGCGAAGGGGGCGAGGATGTGGCCAGCCAAACAGCCACGAAGATCAGCAAGTCAACCGGCGCCGAGCCCTTCAAGAACCTCCTCGCCCGCCACCGCCCCGAGGCGATCCGCTTCCTCCTCCTCTCCACCCACTACCGCAGTCCGATCGCCTTCGGTGAGGAGCCGCTCGGCGAGAGCGCCCGCGCCATGGAGGCCTTCGAGCGCCTCTTCCAGCGCTTCGAGCGTCTCACCGGCACCTCCTTCTACGCGCTCCTGGCGCGCAACCGGCCCGCCGGTGACGCGGCCGTGGCGGCTGCCGGGCCCGACGTGACGGCGCTGCGGCAGAAGTTCCTTGGGAGCATGGACGACGATTTCAACACGGCGATCGCGATGGCGACGCTCTTCGATCTCGTGCGTCAGGTGAACAAGTTCATCGACACCCAGGGGATCGAGAAGCAATCCACCCCGGCCGATCAGGCGAGCCTCCGGGCGATGATGGAGGTGTTTCGCGAACTGACGGGGGTGCTCGGCCTGTTCCTGGTCGAGCCCAAGGCGAAAACCTCCGGCGGCGACGACGATCTCGTCGGCAAGCTGATGGAGCTCGTCATCGAGATTCGTGCCCATGCCCGGAAGGCGAAGGATTTTGCCACGGCGGATCTCGTCCGCACGAAGCTCACCGCCGCCGGCGTCGTCCTCGAGGATCGCCCCGATGGCACCGGCTGGTCGAGGAAGTCGTGAGCGCCCCTTCCGCGCAACTCAAGATCGATTCCCAGATCGATTCCCAAACCGACAACCAGATCGTCGGCCTGGGGGAGATCCTCTGGGATGTCTTCCCCGACGGGGCCCGCTTCGGCGGGGCCCCGGCCAACTTCGCCTCCAGTGCCGCCGGTCTCGCCGCCGGCTCTGCCCGCGTGGGCATGGCTGGTGCCGTCGGCCGCGACGATCTCGGCCGGAGGGCGCTGGCCGAGCTCACCTCGCGCGGCGTCGACGTGACGGCGGTGGCGGTCTTGCCGCAGCCGACAGGCCGCGTCGACGTGACGGTCGATTTGGCAGGCCACGCCTCGTACGTCTTCGCCCCCGACTGTGCCTGGGACAACGTCCCCTGGAGCGATAGTCTCCAGCGGCTTGCCGCCGCGACGTCTGCCGTCTGCTTCGGCACGCTCTCTTCCCGCGGGAGCGTGTCGCTGGCCACGATCCGCCGCTTCGTCGCCGCCGTCCCCTCCCCTGCCCTGCGGATCCTCGACATCAACCTCCGCCCGCCGTTTTGGTCGCCGGACGTCGTCCGTGACTCGCTCCCGCTTGCCAACATCGTCAAATGCAATGACGACGAACTGCCGGTGGTGGCGGAGCTGCTCGGGCTGGAGGGTTCCCCGGAATCGATCCTCCACGCCCTCGTGGGGCGCTTCGGGCTCCGCCTGGCCGCGCTCACCCGTGGGGCGAAAGGCTCGCTCCTGGTCACGGCCGACGGTGCTGCCAGCGACCTGCCTGGCACGCCGGTCACCGTCATCGACACCGTCGGCGCTGGCGATGCCTTCACTGCCGCAGTGACCCTCGGGCTCCTTGCCGGCTGGCCGCTGTCGAAGCTCCATGCCCATGCCGAACGTGTGGCGGCCTTCGTCTGCACACAGGCTGGCGGCACGCCGCCGATCCCCGCCGATCTGCGGATAGGGTGACCGCGGGTGAGCGGCCTGCCGCCGCCTCCAGCGCTGAAGTGGAGCGATTTCTCGGCCAAGCTGTCGACTGACGGGGCGTGCTGCGGCTGATGGGAGCGCGGGCGAGGATAAACGACCGGACGCGCGCCGGTTGCTCCCGACATGACGGTGAAGGCCGGCGGAGATTGAGCGGCCATCGGGTCGAGCCGGCCGCGGTTCCTTGTTTGTCGGTGTCGCGGGGCGTATGATCCCGGTCAGTTCTTCGTCTGGGGGATGCAGCGAGCGGTATTCCGGATCAAAGCCCCGGAGGCCCTCGGACTGCGATCCGGTGGATCGTTTGATGATCCATGGGTGCAACGCGACGCGTTGGTCGCGATTGACACGTGCCGGCCACTCTGGCCGGCATGTCCGACATTCGGTGGCTGTGGCCTCTTGGCCCCCTGGCCTTCTGGCCTCTTGGGGGGCCTGCGGTGCAGCCATCCCCCTGGAGGTGATCGATGCTTGACCCCGTGCGCCCGCTTTTTATCTCCACCTATCCCCCCGAGGCGTGCGGGCTGGCGACCTTCACCAAAGACACCGCCGATGCGGTCGATCTGGCCGCCGGGCAGGCCGTGTCGTCGGTCGCGGCGATCGAGCGGATCGCCACCATCCCCACGAACGATCCGCGGGTGACGCATGTCATCGACAACCGTCGCCCCGAGGCCTACACCTTCGCCGCCGAGGTTGCCAATGACGGCCCCTGCGACGTCGTCAACCTCCAGCACGAGTTCGGGCTCTATCCAGGCGACTGGGGCTGCCGGATCCTCGACTTCGCGGCGGCCTGCACGAAGCCGATCGTGACCACCTTCCACACCCTCCTCCCGGAGCCTCAACCGGCGCCGCGGCGGATCGTCCGCGAGCTCGCGGCACGCAGCCGGCGCGTTGTTGTGATGACCCGGATCGCGGCCCGGTTGCTCGAAGAGGATTACGGTGTCGATCCCGATTCCGTGCGGATCATTCCCCACGGTGTCCCTCCGGTGCCTTTTGGCCGCGACGACCCGCGCCATCCTTCCCGCGATGATTCGCTCCAGGAGTCACTCGGGCTCGCCGGTCGCCGGCTGATCTGCACCTTCGGTCTCATCAACCGCGGCAAGGGGCTCGAGCACATGATCCGCGGCCTCCCGGCGGTGGTGGCCGCCTGCCCGGAGGTCCTCTATCTGATCGTCGGGGCGACCCACCCCCAGGTGAAGCTCCAGGAAGGGGAGGTCTACCGCGAAGGGCTCGCCGAGCTGGCTCGGTCGCTCGGCGTCGGCGACCACGTGCGGTTTGTCAATCGCTATCTGTCGCTCCCGGAGCTGCTCGCCCATCTCCAGGCCTGCGATGTGTTCGTCACTCCCTACCCCGGCAAGGATCAGATCGCCAGCGGCACGATGGCCTACGCCATGGCCGTCGTCGGCGCGGTCATCAGCACGCCGTACCTCTATGCCTGTGAGATGCTGGCGGAGGGGCGCGGGATCCTCGTTCCCTTCTCCGACAGCGACAGCCTCGCCCGCGCCGCCATTCTCCTGCTCACGGACGACAGGCTGCGCATGCAGACCCAGCAGAAGGCCTACCGCTACGTCCGGCCGATGTTCTGGCCGAACGTCGGCCGCAGCTACCACGACCTCTTCGGCCGGGTCGCCGCGGAGGATCGCCGGCCAACCCCACGCGATGTGCGGTCGGAGTTATCGGCTTCCGCGCTCGTCACCGCGCTCCACGGGGAGGCCCGATGACCGCCCCCACCCGCCTCCTCCTCTCCCACCTCGACCGGATGACCGACTGCACCGGTCTGATCCAGCATGCGATCTACGGGATCCCACGCCGGGAGAGCGGCTACACCACCGACGACAACGCCCGCGCCCTCCGCCTCTGCACGCGCTTGTGGAGCCAGGCTCCGGACGAACGAATGCTGTCGAGGGTGTCGTGCTATTTGAGCTTCCTCGAGCATGCCCGCTGTCAGGTGAAGGGCTTCCACAATTTTCTCAGTTATCAGCGTGACTGGCTCGATGCGACCGGCACCGGCGATTGCCAGGGGCAGGCTGTTTTAGCGCTGGCCGAGGTCCTCGGCAGTCGGCTCCCCGAGGGCTACCGGTCGGTGGCCTGGGAACTGATCAAGACCGTCCTGCCGACGCTCGCCGAGATCCGCAGCCTGCGGGCCCAGGCCTACGTGATCCTCGCCTGGTCGCATCTCCACAAGGCCGACATCCGCGAAGCGCGGGCGCTGGAGACGGTGGCGCATCAGGCAGCGCTGCGGCTCACGGTGGCTTTCTCCCGGTCCCACCGCCCCGATTGGCCGTGGTTTGAATCAAGGATGACGTATGCCAACGCCGTCCTCCCGCACAGCTTGTTTGCCGCCGCCGAGCTCTGGCCGGAAGGGCCTTTCCTGTCGGTCGCCGAGGCAACCTTCGGCTTCCTCGTCGTGGAGACCACCGTCGACGATTGCTTCTGGCCCGTCGGCAACCTCGATTGGTATGCCCGGGGCGAGACAAAATCCCCCTACGACCAGCAGCCGGTCGAGGCCTCGACGATGGCCGAGGCGGCGCTGGCAGCCTTCGCCGCGCGTGGCGACAGCCGGCATCTCGCTACGTTCCACCGGGCCCAGGCCTGGTTCGCGGGGCGCAACAGCCTGCGCGTCCCCCTCACCGATCCACTCACGGGCGGGTGCTGCGACGGCCTCCAGCAGAACGGCCCCAACCGCAACCAGGGGGCCGAATCGACCCTCGCCGCGCTCTGGACCGAGTGGCTCGGGAGCACGCTCCCGCCCGTCGATGGCCTCGGCGTGGCAGCCGCCATCCTCCCCTTTTCTCCCCTCCGCACCCCCCTGGAATGCACCGACGCATGACTCCCATCGCCAGCAAACGGCACTATCCGGAATTGTTCCAGCGCTACGAAGGCAATCCGATCCTCACCGCCGACGACTGGCCCTATCCGGCACACACCGTTTTCAATGCCGCGGCCTGTCAGGTTGGCGACGAGACGCTCCTCCTGGTGCGAGTCGAGGATCGTCGCGGCCATTCGCATCTGTGTGTGGCCAGGAGTGCCGACGGGATTTCCAACTGGCGGATCGATCCCAAGCCGACGTTTCCCCCCGACCCGGCGAATTACGCCGAAGAGGCCTGGGGGGTGGAAGACGCCCGCATTACGTGGGTGGCCGATCGCGCGGAGTGGATCATCACCTACACGTCGTTCTCCCCGATCGGGCCGCTGGTGTCGCTCGCTTCGACGGTCGACTTCAAGACATTCGTCCGGCTCGGTCCAGTCATGCCGCCGGAGGACAAGGACGCCGCGATCTTTCCCCGCCAGTTCGGCGGCCGCTACGCCATGATTCACCGGCCGGTGTCGGCGGGGAGCTCCGGGGCCCACATCTGGCTGTCGTTCTCCCCCGACCTGCGGCATTGGGGGGATCACCATGTCCTCCTCCATGCCCGCCGCGGAGCCTGGTGGGACGCCAACAAGATCGGCTTGAGCCCCCCGCCGCTGGAGACGCCCGACGGCTGGCTCCTCCTCTATCACGGCGTTCGCCACACCGCCGGTGGCTGCCTCTATCGGCTCGGGTTTGCGCTGCTCGACCTCGAGCAGCCGTGGCGGGTGATCCGCCGCAGCGACGACTGGGTGTTCGCCCCGGAGCTCCCCTACGAGCGCCAGGGGGATGTCAACGGTGTCGTCTTTCCCTGCGGCTGGATCCTCGATGAGGCGACCGGCGTGATCCGGATGTACTACGGCGGTGCCGATTCCTGCCTGGCGCTGGCGACGGCGAACCTCTCGGAAATCCTCGCCTATCTCCGCACCTGCCCCGTCCCGCCGCCGCGCGATCGCCCCGGGATGACGATCTAAGCCTCCTGGCCCGGTGACGGCAACGTCACCGGGCCACGGGAGCGGTGGCGTTGCTCACCACTCGGCGTTGGGAAGCTCGCCACCGGCCCGGCTGCCGAGGGCGTGGAGGACCTCGCGGTCGATCGTGAAGGAGAGTGCCCGCGTCGAACCGTCGCCCATCCCCGCCACCGCCATGCCGGGGTGATAGGCACCGAATCCGCCGACAAACAGCGGCCCCTTTTCGGCCGGCTCGTCCTCGGCGAGTCCGGTGATCCGCCGCATCGAGAATTGCTCGATCTTCCGGCCGGTGTTCCGCAGCGTCGCCCGCGTTCCCGACGGCCAGCCGAGCTCGATCGGGGAGACACCGTTATTGGGATCGGGATCTTCAAAAACGTGCTCCGAGACAAGGAGCGTATGCGAGCTGCCGTCGAGGATGTCGTCGAACCGGATCCGGCTGTTGAGGAACAGGAGGCCGTCGTTGCCGACGTCGATCGGCGCCTCGACCGAGTTGTGGCAGCCGACGTAGCTCGACCATCCGATGGGGCTTGCGCCACTCTGGTCGCCCCCCCTCGGCCCGGGGGAGGACGGGCAACGCAGCACCGCGATATTCGACCGTCGCAGCGTGTCGTTGACCTCGGCGTAGGCCCCGGCCTGCTGGTCGAACATCCGGAAGAGGCTGTTTTGCTCCATGTAGGGGAGCACGTGCACCGTCCAGGAAACATGCTGGCCGACGGCCTCGTTTCTGATCGGGCCGTCGGGATTGGTGACGCCGGCCGGGAAGTGGCCGGTGTGGAACTCGTGGTTGTGGAGGGCGAGGCCGAGCTGCGTCGTGTTGTTCAAGCAGGAGCAGCGCCTGGCGGCCTCACGGGCGGACTGCACGGCCGGGAGGAGGAGGCCGACGAGCGTGCCGATGATGGCGATGACGACGAGCAGCTCGACGAGCGTGAACGCCCGCAGCCGGCGGTGGGAACGGTCGGTGGTCATGGGAGAGCCTCCGGGGTAACGGCAGGAGATGGTTCGGGAACGGTGGATGGTGGAACGGTGGGCGATGGAAGGGGCTGGAGAACGTCCCGGGCCACGCGGATGGCGCGCTCGCGGCGGACCGAATCGGGCCGCCCGGCGGGATACTCAACGACAAGGCCGAGGCTAACGCCGTCGGGCGTGAGCGTGACCGACGTGGTCACCTCCGCGGCCCCCTTCCCGACGATCTCCTCGGAAGCCACGGTCGTGCGCCCGCCGGTCCAGGCCGGCTCGGCGCGGAGACGGATGACGGCCCGCTCGGCAGCGGCTTCGAGGAGGCACTCCGCCTGACGGAGCTCAAGCTCTTTGAGGAACTGGCGCCGCCCCAGAAGGGCGATCTTCAGCATCCCGCCGAGCATGACCAGGACAACGGCCATTGCCACGAGGACCGCGATGAGCGTCGCGCCACGACGGGATTGCGACGGCAGCGGATGGCAGGAAGGGTGGGTCATGGTCGCGCCTCCCCGTCACGCGCCGGCAGGAAGCGGAGATCTCGGCCGAGATCTGCCTCGACGGTGAGTGCTGGCGGCTTTCTTTTTGCCTCGGCGGGGGTTCGTGGCGGCCGCACGACGCCCGGGGGGGCGAGTTCTCCGTCTGCTCCCTCGGCGCCGAGCTCGAGATGAATCTGTTGCTGGGCCACGGTCACGATCGCGGCGCACGGCCCAGCAAGCGAATAGTCCTCGCGGGCCACTGGCGCTTCGTTGCCGGGAGTGAGGAGACGCCGCTGGATCTGTCGATGGTCAGCCGAGTGACGGTACTCGATCGTGCCGCCATCGGGGAGCGTGAAGGCCACGAGCCGTTCCCCGGCCGGCGCCGCAACTTGGGCATCGACTTGGGCGTCGACCTGGGCATCGACTTGTGCCGCGGCATGGACATCGGCCCGGAACACTCGGGCGAGGCGGGCGCTGGTCCGCTCGTCGTCGAAGAATCGGCGGCTCTCCGACTGGGCCCGCATCACGCCGTGGAGGAGCATGGCGCTGGAGGTGATGACAAGGGTCACCCCCCCCATCGCCATGAGAAGCTCGATCAGTGAGATGCCCCGCGGTGGACGCCGAGCGGAGATCGGGGGTGTCATGCGTCTCATCGTTTTCATGGTGCTCCCTCCCCTGACGTGCCGCGGAGCCATCCGGCCAGGCGAAGCGGGTGGCCGCGGCGGCCAGGTTCATTCCACTCGATCGCCAGCTCGATTCGCTGCAGGCCATCGTCGTCAGGGGCGGCGGCGACGGCGGCGAGCGTCGCCCCCGGGAGGTGCGCCGCGGCGAAGGGGGAGGGCGCGGGGGCAGCGAGGAAGGCCTCGCGTGCGGTCGGAGGGAGCGATTGGAGGACTTCCATCCGATTGGCAAGCTCCTCGACGGCGAGGCGTTGGTTGCGACCCGAGACGAGCAGCCGGCCGTGGCGAACGAGGAGCCCCGCCGACACCGAGATGATGACGGAGAGGATCCCGAAGGAGACGAGGAGCTCGAAGAGGGTGATCCCGCGGCGCCTCATGTTCCCGTGATCGGCGCGGCGTGTGAGGCGATGCGTGGTCATCAGGCGAGCCCCCGAATCATGTCGAAGAGCGGCTCCATCACCCCCATGGCGAGGATGAAGACGAAGACTCCCATCGCCATCACGAACGCCGGAAGGATCAAATCAGAGAGGAGCCACATCCGCTCGAGGATCCGCTCCCGGTGGCGGCGAGCAAGCGCCCGCGTCACCCAGCCGGCCTCAGGGCTGGCATCGAGGGCTGCGGCTTCGGCTGGCGAGAGGACTCCCGCTCGACTCGATCGGGCGGCCCGGTCTGGGCCCTGCGCTTTCTCCTTGAGCGTCGAGCGAAGGCCCCGGTCGATCGTCCCCAATGCCAGGGCCTGAGCGGCCTGCGCCTCCCCCTCCCCGGCCCGCGCCGCGACATCGAGGCTGCCAAGCCAATCGGCGGCTCGGGCGTCGCCGAGCACTCCCAGGCCGCCAAGGCCCAAAGTCCGCCGCAGCCCAGCCCAGGCCCGCGGGGCGAGGCGGGATGCGATCCGGGCGACGAGGATCGCAAGCAGCGGGAGATACCAATAGTTCACGAAAGAGTTGCCGAGCCACCGCAGGAGTGTCATCCAGGGAGATTCCTCCATCTCGAAGTCATCGAGAATCTTCCGGAACATCGGCAGGAGCTTGACCATCACGAAGGTCAAGGCCGGCAGGCTCACGAGGAGGAGCGTGGCCGCGTATCCCAGCACCCAGCGAATATCGCGCTCCACCGGTTCGGTCGAGGCCGCCGGCGCGCTAAAGCCAGCGAGTGCTTCGGTGGCATTGCCATGGAGCGTTGTTGCTACGGAAAGCGCCGTCGCATCCTGGGGGCGGAGGGCTCCGCGCACCCGCACAAGCGCCGCGTCGAGCGGCATGCCTGCGGCCACGAGCTTGGCGAGCTTCCTCACTCTCGCGGCCTGCCAGCCACGCTCATCGGCGGCCCAGGCCGCAAGGAGCGGGGCGAGCGGGAGCCCCTCGTCGAGCCCCAAGGCGAGCAATTCCGCCAGCGCCCGCCGCTGCCCCGACGACGTCGGCAGGAACATGCCAAAGAGCGTGGCAAACAGCCCCTGCTGCGACGCCTGGGAGTCGATCCCGCGGGCGGCGAGATATTTGGCGAAGGTGGGGAAAAGCGACATCGGGGCACCGGAAGCAACGGCGTCAGGACAGGTCGGTGAGCAATTTGATCAGCGGCATGAACAGGGCGAGGACCATGAGGAAGACAAGAAGGCCGGTGACGAACACGGCCACCGGACCGAGGCACCAGGAGAGCCAAGAGCGGCTGGCGGCGAGCCGGAGGTCGTGGCAGGTGGCGATCCGGTCGAGGAGCCGGACCCGCGTGGCCGCGGTCATCGTTCCGTCGAGGGCGTGGCGCACGGTCGCGGAGAGCCAGCGGGGGGGCTCGTCGGCTGCGGTCATCCGGTGCTGCGGATCGACCGCATGGCTCGCCACGGCAAACGCCACCGGCTGCGGCACCTCTGCGGCGAGGAGATCGGCGGCGAAGCGGGCAAACCGCCCCGACTGCGCGAACCGGCCGCCGGGGAGGCGGAGCCACGACGGCCACCAGCGGCCGGCTGTGAGCCAGAGCGCTGTCGCCACAGCCGCCGCCGCAAGCAGCGCCCCCCAACCCTCCCGGAGGAAGTGGGAGAATCCGATCAGCGCCTCGGTGATCAGCGGCAGCCGCATCCCGAAGTCGGAGAGAATCTTCTCGAACTCCGGCACGACAAGTAGGGCCAGAAACGACGTCACAGCAACCGCCAGGAGTGTCACGAGGAACGGATAAACCAGCGGCAGCCACCACCGACTCTTCGTCTCCTCCGTCACGACCACATCGACGGCCCGGGCGAGAAAGGCAGCTTCCGAGGCCCCGTCGCCGGTGGTTGCACCGGGGGCCGCGGCGGTGAGAAGCGGGATCCAGGTGTCGGGATCGTGCTCGAGGGCCCGGCTGGCCCGTGAGGCATCCCCCGCGGCGAGCGTCTCGCAGAGTTCCTCCCAGGCAGCGCGGCGGCGCGGTGAGAGCTCGGCGCCAAGGGCCCGGAGCGCCGGGATGATCCCACCGCCGACTTCGAGCGCGCGGCCGAGCCAGGGGCCAAGCGCGGCGGTGGCAGCAGAGACGGCGGTGGTATCGGGGGGAGCCATGGGTGGGTTTTCCGCGAATCGTCAGCGGCTGGCGGAGGCCTCGGAGATCGCCATGAAGAAATCGATCGCCGGGAGGAAGATGACGAGGGCATAGGCGAGGACGGCCAAGCCGGCGATGACCAGCGCCACGACGATCCGCCCGAACTGGCGCGCTTCACCGTCGCGCCGGGCGGCGCGGGCCCGGGCCACTCGTGCTGCCTGCCGAAGGGCTTCACCGCGCGGCATGCCGCCGAGATCGAGGCCGGTGGCCCATGGGATGAGGGGGGGCGTGGAGGGAGCCGCCCCGATCCCGAACGCCCCGGCCACGGCCGCGGCTTCCTCGGGGAGAACGCCAGCGTCGGCCAGTGCCGCAAGCGTTTCACATCCCAGCGCTGCCCGGAGCGGATCGGCCCCGTCTGATCGGGAGCGGCGCGCGGTCGCGGCCCACCAGGCGACGGCAAGCGCCATGAGCATGGCTGAGAGGAGCCAGGGTGCCGCGGCCCGGGCGGCCTCGAGGAGCCCCAGGCCACTCCCCGGCCGGACGCGGAACTCGGCATACACCCCTTCAAACAACGGCGTTAGCCCTGTCCCCAACAGCGCCGCACCGAGGGCCGCACCAGCACAAACAAGTGCTGGATAAAACCACGGCCGCCAGGCTCCACGGGCCCGCGTCGCCGCGTCTTGCCCGGTGCGGACGGCCGCTTCGAGAATCCTGTCGGCATCGGCCCCGAGCCGCACCGCCTCGGCGAGGGCCGCGGTCGCGGCCGGGCCGGCCCACGCCACCGGCAGCCCCGCCGCCTCGAGCCCTGCGGCCCGGGCGCGGAAGGCCGCGGTGGGATCGGAGTGGGCAGCGGCAGCCATGCGTCACCGGGAAAGGGGAATGAGGGGCAGGAAACTCTTCCTCCCCCACTCCCAAGGAGACGCAGGTGCGGTCGTTTTGTATGGGGCAAAACGGGCTTACTTCAGCTCGATCGCAATCGGCTCCGAGGCCGCCCCATTGCTAACGTGCTCAGCGTGGCCATGGTCGCCGCCTGCTTCCTGCTCGGCGGCCATCGCCCGAATCTCCTGCGTGATCTTCATCGAGCAGTACTTCGGGCCGCACATGCTGCAGAAGTGGGCGCTTTTGAAGGTGTCTTGGGGGAGCGTCTGGTCGTGGTAGCGGCGGGCCGTCTCCGGATCGAGCGAGAGGCGGAATTGCTCGTTCCAGTCGAAGGCGAAGCGGGCCCGGGAGAGGGCGTCGTCGCGCTGCCGGGCGTTCTTACGATGACGGGCGAGATCGGCGGCGTGGGCGGCGATCTTGTAGGCAATCACCCCCTGCTTCACATCCTCGGCGTCGGGGAGCCCCAGATGCTCCTTCGGCGTCACGTAGCAGAGCATCGCCGCACCGCTCCAGCCGGCGATCGCCGCGCCGATGGCGCTGGTGATGTGGTCGTAGCCGGGGGCGATGTCGGTGACCAGCGGCCCGAGAACGTAGAAAGGCGCCTCGTCGCACTCCTCCATCTGCCGCTTGATGTTCATGTCGATCTGATCCATCGGCACATGGCCAGGGCCTTCGACCATCACCTGGCAGCCCTTGGCCCAGGCGCGCCGCGTCAGCTCGCCGAGGACATGGAGCTCGGCAAACTGCGCTTCGTCGCTGGCATCGGCGATCGAGCCCGGCCGGAGCCCGTCGCCGAGGCTCCAGGTGACGTCGTACTGCCGGAAGACGTCGCACAGATCCTCGAAGTGGGTGTAGAGGGGATTCTGCTGGCGGTGGGCCATCATCCAGCGGGCGATGAGCGAGCCGCCGCGGCTGACAATCCCCGTGATCCGCTTGGCGGTGAGCCCGAGGTGCTCTTGAAGCAGGCCGGCGTGGACGGTCATGTAGTCGACCCCCTGCTGGGCCTGTTTCTCGCACATGTCGATGAAGTGCTGGGCGCGCATGTCCTCGATGTCGCCGCCGAGTTCCTCGAGCATCTGGTAGATCGGCACGGTGCCGATCGGCACCGGCGAGGCGTTGATGATCGCCTGACGGATGCCGTCGATGTTCTTCCCGGTCGACAGGTCCATGACGGTGTCGGAGCCGTAGTGGACGGCGAGATGGAGCTTCTCAAGCTCGGTCGCCTCGTCGCTGGTGACGGCCGAATTGCCGATGTTGGCGTTGATCTTCGTGCAGGCGGCAATGCCGATCGCCATCGGCTCGAGCTTCTTCGTCAGATGGACGACGTTGGCCGGGATCACCATCCGCCCGCGCGCCACCTCGGCCCGGATCGTCTCCTCGGGGAGGTCTTCCCGTTTGGCGACGAAGGCCATCTCGGGGGTGATCGTGCCGGCACGGGCCTGTTCGAGCTGGGTCATGGTGGGCTCCGACGGGGCAGGCAGGTAAATGGCAGCGGCCTCGTGCCGCCGTGGTCGACCAACGTGGTTCAACAAAGGCACCGCTACGGTAGCAGAAATCGACCCCGCGGCGGAGCGTCCAGCCGGGCGTGCGGGACGGGGGAAAGGGAAGGTCAGAGCGTCTTGAGGTATTCGAGCACGGCGACCTTCTCCCCCTCGTCGAGGAGGTCGGGGTAGAGATGCCCGCCGGCTCCCTTGCCATGCCGGCGGGTGTCGAACCAGGTGCGGCGCTGGGCCGCCGACAAGGGCCCTTCCGGACGAGCGTCGCGGGCTTCGATGGCGAGGCCGACACGGTCGAAATCGTAGTCAGGACGCGGTGAAAGTGCGCTGGCTTCTCCCTCTGGTCCAGCCCCCGGGGACTCCCGAGCGCCCGGGGACTCCCGACCGGCCAGCGCATCGAGCCTCCGCCACACGGCGGGGCGCGCGTCGGGGTGGAGAAGGTGCCAGAGCGTCGGCACGGAGCCGTTGTGGAGGTAGGGGGCACTGGCCCAGATGCCGTCGAGAGGCGGGGCGACATACCCCTCCGGGGCATTGATCCCTTCGATCTCGCCTCCATCGGCAAACCAGCTGTCGTTGAGCGCCCGGCGGTCCTTCACGGTGAGCGAATCGAGCCGAACCCGATCGGTGCCGATGTCGTCGATCGCCACCATCCGCTCGGGGTACGAGCGCCCCGGCCCGTCGCGCGGGCCGTCATAGATGCCGTGGCAGTCGGCGCAGTGGGTCGCGAACAGACCCCGGCCGCGTTCGGCGAGCGCCGCGTCGACCGGTCCCTCCCAAGCAGGAGGCTCGAGCGATTCCAGCCACGCCTCGACGTCGCGAAACTCCCCCTCCCAGTCGCGGAACTTGTCCGGACCATTCTCCTTGACGAGGAGGAATTGCATCAGCATTCGATGCCCCTTAGGGGCGAAGCCGTCGGCGTAGATCCGCTTTCGCTTCGAATAGTTCCACCAGGCGGGGGCGTCCATGTCGTGGTGGGCAAGATCGAAGCGGGGCGTCTTCGACACGATCGAGAGGTCGGGGGCCCGGTGCTGCATCAGCGCCACGCCGAACATCACGGCATTCGTCGTGCCGTTGGTCGTGCCCAGCGGCATCAGCAGCCCGCCGAGATCCATGTGCCCCAGCGACTTCCCCTGGAGGAGCTTCACCTGCCGCACCTCCTCGGTGAGCGTCTCGAGCGCGTAGCGCGTGTTTGGGGCGCCAGGGAT